>JBQEQV010000051.1:0-24025 GCA_052043585.1 Anaplasma sp.
GTTAGCGGAGGAAAAGCAACACCGTGAAGAGGCGGAAAAGAAGCGCCAAGAAGTAGAAAAGCAACGCGAAGAGGAAAAACGTATGTCAGAAAAGAAGGCTTCCGAACAGCAGGTCAGGGACTTTGTTCTGAAATGGAAGAAAATGTATGAGGAGCTGAATCCTAATCTTTATCTTGCAGACGAAAGCGTGGACGACATTGTACGACAATGGACTGGCAACCTGACTGAGCAGCAGCTTGCTGATGATGGCAAAGGTGTACCAGAAAACTTTGTACTAGATTTACTGAAGGAAGGAAAAGAACGGCCGAAAGGAGAATCGCAACAACAGGATGGCTCCGGTGCTGCAGTGCCTGACACTCAACAAGAAAGGCAAACTAGACGAAAAGCTACTAAAAAATCTGATACCCTGTGGACTAAGGATTGGAAGTTGAGGAATGCAGGGAAGATTGAAAAGCTCCTAGCGTCAGGCGAAGGAAAAGCGGTCTTCGATGATTTGGACGGTGAGGAGGGTGTTGGTACGCAGCTCATTCTGGGTATGGCCGATGCGCTCATGCAGCATTTCGATGATGATGCTGACGTAAAAATTTTTGGAGATGTTGCTGCGAGACAGACGTCGCTGCCCGGTAACGTGTATGAAGTCGAAAAGGAGGCTACCGTAGAGGTGGGCAATTGTGGGCAGTTCGATATTTCGATCAAGTATAAAGTTGCCAAAATAGCGCAGCAGGGCAGCGAGCAGCATGCTCTCAGAGATGTAGAATTGTGCGTTACTCCACCCCATGAAGGTGCACATGATGGATATAGTACAAAATTGTGCATAGGAAGAGAGATTAAGGGCAACTACCCACACGTGTGGAACGATGTGCTACCGCGCGCCAATGACCAACAAATTCGCGATATGATAGTAACCACTCGTGATAACTGCATGAAGGCTCACAAGGCCGGGGAGTGGTCATGCGACGATGAAGCTGTAGACAAGCTTGTTACGCATTTCAGAGGGAAGCTGAGTGTTGAGCAAACGCAAAATGCACCGAGGGAAGTTTATGATGCGGTATTGGCAGCAGGAAAGAAGCTAACGCTGTCGGGAGCAGCTAACACTAAACAGATGACGTCGCAGCATGAGTCAACACAAGGCGGCGTGGCTGACGACTCACCCACTGCGAGAACAGGTCGTCAAGTACATTGGTGGGATGATGATTTGAATTTGGACGAGGATAAGGTGCACGATGTGCCACAACAATCCCCTGCTCAGTCTGCTAAGCCATCTTCCAACGTTTCGGCTGCTCAGGAGGATGAGTTATTGAGGGCGGAGCTCTCTAACCTGGCTCAGCGGTCTGTGTTGGCTGGTTTTATGCAAAGTTGCGCTATGAATGGGCGTTCCAGTGGTATGGCAGTTGATAGTTACGATAGGGTTTGTCGTGACTTTATGGAGCACATCTTACCCGCCGGTGCTAAAAAACCGACCACAACTTTTCCTCGGCTGCAGGTACTTAAGTTACTCCAAGGTATGGCCGCCGGCAGTCAGGATGACGGAGCGAACGTGGACGACGTGCTGTTGGGCGCGGTTGTGGGGACGTGTGAGTGGGATCCGCGTGTGTTGGAGAAGCAACTGCCGTCTGATGACAAGTTGAAGCTCAAGATCCAAAAGCAGGGGCTTAGACTCAATCTTGGTCAGGAAGATGAGTACGGAAATGTCAGTTCTCTCATTAGGGAAAGGCACTTTTTGCTAGAGCCGGTTGTTGCAGAGCAGAACATTGTATCCAGGCTACACGTGGTGGTTACTAGTGACCTGAAACTAGAAAGAGACGGTCTTGGGGAGGCCAAAGTTACGGTTCAGAACTCCAAAGCCGACATTGCTCTGGTTTCTAGCAGGCTAGAAATGGAGGATTGCGTAAAAAATTGGGCGCAGAGCGAAGGTCCTGAATACATTCGGGTCACTTATGTGCCCAGTGGAAAGACTTCGAAGCGGGACCAGGCTGCTGTAGAGCTTTGGAAGCCTCAGGGACTGATAATTGGGTCAGGTACAGACACTGTAATCGAATCCGATGCCATCAGTGAGGATAAAGTTTGTGAATTGGTGAAGACAGGTCTCCACATGTTTGTGGGTGCAAAAGGTATGGGTGCGCTGCTTGGAGTGCCTGCTGCACAGACTTATTCGTCACGTAACATAGGCGATTACATTAACGCAAGTGGTGGTAGTTCACTGCCAATTAAGGAAAGCCTCAAAACGCTGTCTGGAAAATGGTTACCCGAGCTCCGCGACGGCCAGAATAGTGCTCTTGTGGACTTTTTAGGGAAATTCTTATCCATGAAGCGGTGTGGTGTTACGCGGCGCAGCGTTGCGTATCAGCCGGTTCCGTATGGTAATGCCGCCGGTCGCGCAAAGATGGATGCTGGGATTCGGGTATCTTATATTTATTCGCTCTACTTGGTTGGACAGGATCAGCTGGTTCTAGGGGAAGATGCGGAAGGCTTGCAAGTGGACTTGTGTGTTGTGTATGACATACTGGAAGGCAAAGATGATCGTGGCAGGACGGAGCACGGTATATGCAATGTGCAAATGGGAGTCCAATGCCAATGGATATCTGATGTATTGGGGGAAAGTCGGAGCCAGACGTATAACACTCCTTGCGCTGAGTCCATCGAAATGTGGCCATGTCCCGCGATACACTGTGGTTTTGATTACGATAGGCAAGTGACTTTAGAAGCGCAACCTGCGAAAGAGCTGGGGCTTTCTGCAGGTGCTGAAATACCACAGAGCATTTTTGATGATATATTGCGGACGGGGCAACTAGCAGCTCAGGCGGCTAATAAGAGTAAGTCGTCGAAAGGATGGTTTAAGACTAAGACATCATCTGTTGAGCAGCAGAAGGCTTCGGTGGTGACTGATAGTCAGCAGGATGAGGATGCTAAGGTGGTGCCAGACGATGCCTTAAACCGTATGATCTCGCTCCGGATTAAGACTCTACAGAAAGATCTGGATGATATTAAGAGTGATATTAAGCTCAGTAGCAAAAATGCGGACATAAGCCGGGTAGTTAAGCAGCTCAGTGGGAAATACACCTTCGCTGATGTGAATAGTGAGGAAGTCAGCGACCATATCGATGGTGTGATAATCAGTACATGTGGTGCTACTACAAAGAAACAGAAGCCAACTACAGATGCGCATAAGGCGGCGTCTGGTACGCAACAAAGTCCTGCATCGGCTGTCGAGCAGGATAACAGCAAGAAAATGTCAGATGAGGAGCTGCGCGGGCAAATTCTAAACACAATCACGAGACTGCGGAAGATATGCGGGGATCAAAGGCAGTTCGATGATGATCCAGAGAAAGTGGCTTTGGTAGTCAAGGAACTCAGTGGGAAGTACACCCTTGCTGACATGAGTAATGTAGACATCGTTGATCATGTCAGTGATGAGATAATGCGTGTGTGTGAGGTTAAAGGGAAGGAAAAGGAACAAGCTTCTCCACAACAAGCACCTGCTTCTGTTGCAGAGAAAGTGCCAGATGAAAGTTCGTCTCCTGCGGTTGAGCAGCTGGTTTCAATCAAGAAGCCTACCTACGATCCGATGCGCTTCATGGGGATACAGCGGGATGCGTTGCTAAAATCACTAGAAACGCTAGTTGCTCAGGCCTGGAGTCTGAAAGCAGGGGCGGATGAGGAAGAGGTCGTCCATCCGAAGCTACAGGGTATGACGGAAGTTTGGAATGAGAGATCCGTCATGAAGGGAACTCTAGGTGAAGATGAGCGGGAGGTTCATTGTCTATTTGATATCAAAGACAATAATCAGGACAAGAAGATACACGTGCTTGCTCAGGTGCGGCGCTCCACTGCGGCTGACGAGAATCTGTATGACGTTACTTGGTTGGGTTCTCGGGTGGTAGATTCTTCATTCGATGTGGGACAGTTCGTTGAAGATAACGAATCCCGCGACAATACCGCCAAGAAATACGGGTTCTCACTGTGTTACAAAGAAGCTTCCGATGTGGACAAGGCTCCGCTTCAAATGCGCAGTGCCCTTCTGAATGAGCAGCTCAATGTGAAGACGTCTCTGTCTAGTGGGAAGTTTTCGTTCAATTCAGAGGGTGTCCCGCAGACGCAAGCCACTGATGAGCAGATTAGGCTGGTGATTCAGGAGGTCTCTGAGAGCCACTCGAAGACATATCCAAAAGCGCATTTTTGCATGGATGCTGCGAAAGAGAATAAACTTGTTCGGGAATTCAGTGGGAAGTTGACCATAGGCCAACTTGCTCCGGGTTCGGTTCCTACTTACATAATCGACAGGATATGGGAGGAAGGAAGAGTTCTTGCTAGTGATAAGCAGATTAGACAGCTGATTGAGCGCATTTACGAGGCGCTTAAGAAGGATGTTATAGGTGTGGATGCATGGCGTCTCGAAAATTCGGATATAGACGGGTTGATCCTCAAGTATCGCGGAAAGCTTCATGCAGACGAGACCGTCGCCGGCGCTGAGCCAGCTGCGATCAAGCAGGAAGTATCTAGCATATGCTCGCTTAATCTTAAAAAGCAGCAAGAGCAGCAGAAGAAAGTGCAAGAGGACGCGACTCAGCTGTCTGAATCTGGGAGTGGTATTTCTGAAGGACAGATCAAGAGGGAGATCTGGCGCGTTTTGGAGGAACTTAGGAAGAATCGCACTGAGTTGCAAGGGTGGAATCCTGATGACGCGATTATAACGACTATAGATAGTATAGCGACCGAGCTCAAGAAGAAGGGGCTAGGGAGCGATCTGAAGAGCATGCAGCAGGATATAGAGAATCTGTTGATGCAAAAAATCCCGCAAAAGAAGGATCTTGCGTCGCAGGGGACAGGGAAGGCTGCTGCGCAAAAAATTCCGCAATCTAAGCAGGATACCAAGGGTGTAGATGCTCAACAATCTGCACAATCTGGCGGGGCACAAACTAGTTTCGCGACTGACGACCAGATTAGGAAAATGGTCAAAAATATTGCTGATCGTCACAAGCAGAATAACCCGCACGAAAAATTTGATATTAGTGGTAAACTTGAGGATGAAATCGTCGCCTATTACAGCGGAGATCTTCTCGCACATCAAGTACTTACAGTGCCGTTTGAGGTGAGGTTGAAGATAATAACTGCGGGAAGGGAAGGTGCTTTGGTAGCGAAAAAGAGAACCAAGCAGTTTGACCCCGAAAAGTTGTATAGTGAATTGACAAGCAAAGCGGTCGCGGGTATTAACGACATTGCTACCCGGAATGGTGCAGACAGTCTGAGTAGTGTGGCAAAGTTAAGTAGAAGTAGCGACATGGGTGATGGTGAGAAAATAATAAGTGGAGATGGTTTGGTCCAGGTAGTTAAGCAATTGGCTGATGGGCTGGAGGACAAATTTGGTGATAAAGACACAGGGAAAACCCTCAGTGAGCAAGATCGGGCGGGCATGGTGTCTGCGCTCGAAGGGAAGTTGTACGTGGATGACTTCGTGGATAATGATAGTTATCCCCAGCAGCGGACTTTCGTAGAAATAGTTGAGAATGTGCTTCCATTTGCTAAGAAGATTGCGGTTCAGGAGGAAGGGGAGTCTGGCGACGATTTCGATAAGAGAGTGGGGACGCAAATTGGGGAGTGTACTATCCCACTCTACGGTCTGGTGAAACCCGATGAGGCTGTGAAAGCTCCGGCGGAGAGTGCTCCAGGTGAGAGTCCTCAGGAGGAGGTTGGTTCTCAGGAGACTGATGATAGTGAAAAGCTGATGAAAGCGCTGATTGGCGTGGTTGATCTCTGTTTCCTTCAGGTGAATAAGGAGTGCAATTTTGGGCTGACTTATGATGCAGAGAAGGTGCACAAAATAGCGACTGAGATGGCTCGGGAATTTCCCGATATGGATGCTCTTCAGCAGGAAGAAGGCGAGAAGTGTGCAAAACGTGCTGTGCAGCTCATAAATCGTGACTGGCAGCTGCCTGAGCCGGTAAAAGCTAAGCTGACAGGACTGCAGAAGCCTGCTGAATCCGCGCCGAAAGCGACGGATTTGAACCCAGCATTGTGGACAACCGACAGGAAGTTGATGGCCACAGCGAAACTTACTGAGTTTCTTAAGGATAGTAAGTTATGGGGACGGGATTTGTTCTCCACGGGTGCGACGGTTCGTTCTCTGGATATGCGTCACATCATGACTGTAGCTAAGGTTGTTGTGGGTGGTTCTAATGTGCCTGGCGGTGCAGCTATCAGTGTTGTCAGCAAGGAGGGGATATCGACTGTTGTTGATAAGCTGGCTGGCGATAGCGGCTATAGCGTCCATAGGAGTGCTGTAGTGGGAATTGAGGATCATGGCCAGTTTAAATTAGAGGTCGGGTATAAGATCGGCTTGGAGAAGAAAGCTGTGAATCCTAGGTGCGTGATCAGCGATATGATGATATCCGTAGGAAACGTGGGGGGTACGCGGCGGACATCTACTACGCTCCGCAGCACTGTTCCATATTATCACACCGCGGGCGGTCAAGCTCTTGCATGGATTGGTGCGGTGAACGACTTTAAGCAACAAGAGGCGGCGCAGAAGAGCGGAGAGAAGGAGGGCGAAGCTATTGTTGCTCCGAAGCAGCGGGTTGTTACTCCCAAGAAGGGAGATATTGGAGCTATCGAGCCTGGGATTAAGCAGAAGAAAGGCGGTGGCGCCGTCCTGGGCTTCTTTGCGCGGATGACAAAGATCGTAATTACGATCGTTCTCTACGCGTTTTTGGTGCTATGGAAAGTCATTAGTGCTCCGGTAAGGATGCTAATGGGAAGCAATCAGAAAGGGCTTGAGCATAATGGTAAAGGTGAGAAAGTTGCACAGTGGCAACAATCACAACCGCAAGAAAGGAAGGTTACGATATTGGGGCGGCCCAGTCGACCTATGAAACCTATTCCGGTGGCTGGTGGTGATGATCAGCCTGCGCATAAGCTGAAGGATCCCATTATTATAAGCGGGGCTCCTACACTTGGTGCGGATGGTGCTTCGCAATCAAAGTAACGGCGGGGCAGCTGATTGATTCGTACTGACGTATGTATCACTCCACAGGTGTCGTTGCCTGTGGAGTGAGGTTTGCCTTAACTGCGCCAGCCGGGGGGGGGGGTGCATGCTATTGCCAGGTGCGGTTTATAGCTCTCTAGGTTGTATGTGGTGGGGCATCCCGATCGTCTAGCGCGGGCTAGGTGATTTTTGGGACAGGCTGATGAACATGCCGATCGAGGAGGTGCGGAGCTTCGGTTTTCGTCGACGGTTGAAGCTGGGTCTCTTCCTTTCGATGCAGAGTTAGGCAGAGTAGCAAACGTCGGTGGTACGCCTCACAGCACCTTAGGTGGCGAGATCGGCTTATATCTATACACTCAATGACGCAGCGTTGCATCTAAACTTGCCCGAATCGTACGGTGCCAGGGTATCGATGCGAAAACTACTAATGGGCAGTTATGGCTCCACGACTCTACCTAATCTCGCATCATTAAAGTGCATAAACGGAGTCTGTGGCGGTCCCGAGTCACGATTTAAATTCTGCACCCATTGCAGAAAAATCCCTCAACTGTCTTATTGTCCTCTCATGTGGGCGTCTCATGTACGTTCGTAGGGCAATATATTTTCATGTTGGAGGTTGATGTGTTAAAGCTGTTGCCGCCCGCGCAGACCGCCAGGCTTGCGCCGCAGAATAACAAAGCTTGTATTTTTGGTGTAAAAATGCTACAATCATGGTGGCCTGCTCGTTCTCAGGTCTTCTAAGTCTTTCTATCACTACCCTTTGCTGCTCTCGAGCGCATTGCAAAGTTGAGAGCAAGAGGGTCTTCTCATCGGGTGTATAATACAGTGCCTTAACTCATGGCAGTGGTCCTTGAACTGAAAGATAAAAAAACCAGCGCAGGCAGGAGGTTTCTGCCTGACCCTTCGTTTTTATACAAAGGTAAGGGAGGAGAGCCGCTGGAAGCTCCTTTGGAGCTCCTAAATAATCTTATAGGAAGCCTAGACGACAAGCAGCGTGCGATGGTGCAAGAGCACCTGAAAGATCGGCCTCTGAGCGAAGAGCTGCTGGTTGAGGGTTTCGTGCTATGCTCAAACCTCAAATCGCACGGGGCATCCAAGATCCCAGAAAAGATCTGGCACACGTTTGTCAAGATTTTCGAAGCGACTCCAAGATACCGTGAGTTTCTTACAAAGTTTGTGGAGAGCTGCGTCAAGGAAGTTCCTGGAAAAAAATGGCGGGTTGAGGGCTCTGCCACATCAGAGGTTTCCATAGGTCCTGTAGCGCCGACGCGGTTGCAGGCTATTTTTCGCAAGCATAAGACTCCAGACGAAGAAGCCTATGTGCTGATGGAGAAGAGCTTATTCACCATTCGCGACTATAAGTCCGATGCAGTGGTGGGTACGCTGGAGGTGTACACCGAGTGCATGATCCACGAGTCGGGTCGGCACACGCAGATGGCGAAGGTGTACCATCCGTCGGTAACCATCAGGATTGCTGGGGCGCAGCTTGACAACAAAAAGCGTGGTCCTGCCATTTATTGGCGTGTGAGTGAAGCATTAAAGGACCTTTGGGCCAGGGGTGTGAGAGCGGGCAAACTCCCTGAAGCAACATCCGACACTCCCACCGTAAATCCTGCCAAGTCAGAGGTAACTTGGGTTGACGAGGCGGGCAAATACTACGTTTCAATATACACTTCGCGCAGAGATGAGCGAGTAGTGTCTGTGCACGAGAACATGCTCCCCAGGAGCTCTCGTTACACTCAACAGGTCTTCAATAGTCCCGCTGAGGATTATACGCCTTCCGTCCTCAAAATGCTGATCGGTCCGGTATTTGGCATTCCTGCAACCTCTGTCATTGTTCAGAGTCACAATACCAGGAGTTCAGGGACTGCGGATAATGTGTACTATGTTGAAAAACGCGCGGTCGTTGCGGATCAGTTTGGTCAGAATTCGCACGTCGTACTGCGTTACAAACTTATCAAGCAGGACACCAGTAAGGGTCATACGAAGGCCCATGATATCCAGGATATCAGGCTCCATGTAAAGACAAAAGTTAAGCAGATAACAAATGCTACATTTCTCTCCAAAGAGAGAGTATCCCTTGATGAATTCGATGAATATCCTTGGAAATCTGCTAAATTAGAAGCCAGTTATGCGTGGACTGACGCGGCGACTGCGCAGTCTTTCTGTGCTAACAAATCGGTGAGATATGTCCTTAGTGAACACGATCTATGGGATCTCTCTACGGATGCTGGTAAGTTGCAAGATGCCTATGAGCGCTATAAAAAGGAACACAGAAATCAACGCATTATAACACGTGAGGGCGTGACGCCCGAAGTGCTGGAGTTTTTGGCAGGCCAGGTTGTGTGCCTGGGGCAGGACGGCCATTCGCTGCTTGAGGTGGAGGAACACATTGTTGCTCACAAGGGGATTGTATGTGGCAATGGTATATTAGGGGACTACAGAGGCTCTTGCCACAGGGTAGAGGAGCACTTTACCTTGCGGATACAAGCAAAAGAGAGGCCGGCACACAAAGTGCACGCTTTTGTCTCGTACTACGTACATGACTACGACTGGAATGATGAGAAGATAATGGCATCCCTGGGAGGGGTGCAGCTAGGGGTGAGACTTGTTGACTTGGAGTTTAAGCTACAAGAGTGCCTGAAAGTTGACGATCAAGGCCTTGACTCGAGTATCTTCAAGCTGTTTCGGGTTGAGTGCGAGGAAGTACAGGTAGAGTGCGATTCATTTAGGCGTGCGATAGGAAAACTCAAATCATCTGCGGAGAGCGCTCTGTTTGTTGATGATGCAAAGAAATCTACGCGGAAGGATAAAAAATCTGCGAAATCCAAGATTGTGAATCTGCAGGAGAAAACGAAGGAACACCTGACAAAATATTTCGTAGAAATGCCAGACGAGGAAGGGGAGGAATCGTCTAAGAAAGCTGTGGGAGAGCTTGTGCCGACAACATTCGAGTCTGCGCAGCACGCTGTTGAAAACTTTGCGGATCTGTCGCAGAACAATCTCTTGCTTGTGATGTTGCCTAGTGGTGGGAAAAAACGCACGAGAAGGCCCGAAGGTCATGTGCGATTTGTACCTAAAGTAGCTAACGCAAATTCCGCCTTTGCCGAGTCCAGAATGGCGATTTTGAATCCTCTGGTCAATATATGGATGAAGGGGAGTGACAATCCCACACACGTTTCTTTACTTGAGGCTGTGATCAACTCATGTAGCAATCTGCTGTACGAGGACTTCGCAAAGTTCTTGATAGGGCAATATGACGATTCAAAAACCTCTCCTAACGATCTTTTGATTGTAGACAGGAAGGTATTTTTAAAGCGGGAACACCCTGGTGCAAGTAGCTCCTATAAGGACGGAATTCGCGTTGTGCAGCATGCCCTTATTACTCCAATGATGTGGTGGGGTGGTAGCGAGAAAATTCACCTTGTTGTTGATTACAAAGTGTGCGTGACCCAGCTGCAAGATGGTAGGGAGCAACTGCAGATTGTGGATCCAATAGTTGCGGTGCGCCCGTCGGATGCGACAGATTTATCAAAGTGTGCAACGGTTTACAGCTCCGTAAAAAAGCTAGAGTCAGATCATTTTCATGTTGTGGCAGTACCAGAATCCTGCATTCCAGAGCCCGTAACGGTATCGCAAATCTTGCAATCGTCGAAAGAAGAATTTGGCGGATACGAGTACGAAATAGCGCGGTGCGGTGTACACCCTGATGAGAAGGGACAGGTGAGTAAAGTAACAGAAACAGAAAAGCTGCGCTTCTGCATGTCTGAGTTCGTTCGGCTAAAAGGTATCGGTGAGCTTTTTGAGAATCGGGCCGTATCAATTGCTATGCGTTCTCCAGATACTGCATTTGAAAAAGGGTTACGGGCTATGACTGCGAAAAACCCGAATAGGTATTCCGAGGCAATTAGTGCCCTAACACGTGTTGATCATAGCAAGTTTGCGGAATTCTGCTACGAGACCCTAGGCGGCACAGGCGGTGCGCGTGAATCTGAAGATGATTCTGGTCTGACTGTGACGCCAAGTGCTTCTGTGACATCATGGTCCATCGATGACAGTTACGGAGTTGCCCTGGATCGGGCATTGTCGTTCCATATGCAGGAGAAGGAAGTTGATGCAACCGTAACATGTGAGTTATTAGGTCTTGATGCACCTGACAGCAGGCAAATGTTTATCGTAAAACATTTGGCTATTGGAACCAAGATGAAGGATGCGCAAGGTCGCACAGTAGGCGAGGATCTGTTGTTCCTTGATGACATTGATTATTTTCAAACGGTCATAGAAGTAAAGGATATACAGCAGCAAATGATGACCCAATCACGAGAGCGTTCAGGCGATTCTGGGGCGCGAAGGCCAGGGAAGCAGCGTGTTCTCCGGTGGGATAACAATTTACAGTTGCAATCTGTCGAAGAACATGACATTTCGGAGGTTGAGGGAGAGGATCCCGAAAATGAAGAGGTTGCAGTGCCAGTATTGAGATTAGGCAAGGAGAGTATAGATATCGAAATTCAAGGTGAAGCAGGTAAGCTTCCTGAGGGAGCTGACGAAGACACCATACGTGCTGCGAATGATGCGATGGCAGAGCGTCGCGCTGCTGCATTTGCGAGGACGAAGCCCTACAGGGATGGCCGAAACAAGCGTGTAAAGAACCCTGCCATCATAGACGAGGACGAGTTGTTGCCCATAATGAGCGATCTGTCGTCAGAGGAGACCCCACCTCATATGAACTGGAAGGTCGGTGATGATCTTGACGGTCACCGATCCGGCAGTGAGACGTCTCACAGTGAGGCATCTGTTTCTTCTTTGGTTGCGCATTACATAGGCAGGGCCATTCGCTGGTGTTTCTATTTAGTACGAATGATTGTCACTTTGCCATTTGTGGTTCTGGCGCGCATATTCTCTTTCTTTGGTATCGGCTCTGGGATATCGAGCTGGTTTGGCGGGGATTCCAGGAGCAGTTCTAGCGCTTCAAACTCCCCGGCTGTAAGCGCGAGAGGTGTAGGTATGGGAGCTAGTGCTGTAGAGTCGGATATTACCGATGAAGAAGAACGTGCTCCTTCCGTTCGAAATAGAAGCAAGGCTTCTTCCGCAACTGCGAGGTCTAAGGGATTGCAAGAGCGCGAAGACAGGATGGCCCGTGATCACAGCAAGGGAAAAAAGAAGAAAATGAGCTTCTGGGAAGAGGAAGGGGAAGCTGCGTTAGCTGATGACGTAATGGTGATCGGTGCTCCTAGGGACAACGAGGAGCATGATGTGGGTGAGAGTATGCCAAGTCCAACCGTGCACAGTGCAGACAGCAAAGCCGTAGCAGACGAAAGCAGAAATATCTATAGGAGCTAGTGATGGGCCACTCCGCCGATTTTGCCTAACTTTTGGGATAATATCTCAGGCTAAGGGTGTGCCGCAAATTTCCTTTTGGGCCTCTTGCGCGCTGTAGAGGCCTGATAATCCATATGGGCCATTGGTTAGGTTAAACGTTAAAGTTGTTTTACCTTAGGCCCTACTTGATCGTGTGGTGTGTGTGAACTTCTCTTACAATACAACCTGTTTGTTGTATAGAATGCCCTTATTTTTGATTGCGACCCACGTGGCGGCTGGGCCGTTGTTTTGCGAGTCCTGAAGCGACTGGACTACGGATGGGGTAGAGTCTGCGCATGAGTGAACCAAGTGTGGCGCCACGCCAGGAACAGGTAGAGGTAGAGTTCCTGAGCGAACCTTGTGATTCTAAAGCACGCTTTCTATCCGGAAATGCGGAAGCCCTTTTTCATACTGAGAAACCCACCAGTACCGATGGAGCAGCGCGTATACTTGCGCAGAGATATGAATCTGCAGTGGGTGCCAAGCCAGGGATTGATGTCATAGTCAAAGAATTGCGCAAGAAACTGGAAGGTTGCGACAAGGTGCACGACAACGTCCTCAGAGCCTGGGTTGCATTCTATACACCCCCCGAAAAGCGCAAGAAACTCCTGAAGACAGTGGAGATATGCATAGCCTACCCCACGTCTCCTGGGATAGAGGCCTACGAAAGTAGTATTAACATCTCACCTATCACACGAAAATCCGGCAACAATCGCTTGTTTACTGCAGGCAATCAGGACTTTGGCATAAGGTGTGTAGAGACCATAGTATTCAAAATCAAAGATAACGACATCGGAACGAAGTTCGAAGACGTCCAGATGCACGTGCACTACGACATTTTCGGAATGCAAGGGCATCAATCCGTGGAAATGTGCAATTTTGGCTTCAAGGTCTTCCCGCATTGCCGGTACCTTGCTAGGGGAGGGTGCAAATGGAAACACCCAGGGAACTACAAGCGTGTTTTTGCGTTCAAAGAATTGGAACTCATGGCGCTTGCAAGCGAGCACGAGGACATGTTTTTAGGAGGGGGTTCTGAAGAAAGACGGGGCAAGGGCAATATAGAATCCC
The DNA here is from genome assembly GCA_052043585.1 of Anaplasma sp. Lineage (GTDB taxonomy): Bacteria > Pseudomonadota > Alphaproteobacteria > Rickettsiales > Anaplasmataceae > Anaplasma. Next base: position 13,406 of record JBQEQV010000051.1, read on the forward strand.
AGAAACGCACTCTTACGGGTCGGTTTTCATATGCAAAGCTCCTTCAGCAACACATGGATGTGGATGCCATGCAGGCAAAATGGGATGCTTCTAGCGCAATAGGCAAGCGTAGTCTCACATCCGGGGGCATAGTACTTCGCGGTGTTGATTTTTTTAAGGACAAGCAGGCCTTTTGCGAGAACGTGTTTGGGTTAAGCGATGATCAATTGCTGTGTACACTATCTAACGCTGTAATCTCTAAGGAAGGTAATCCTCTACAGCGCGGCGTACGGTTGGAAAGTCGGCAGAAGATGTCCATCAAGATGCCAGATGATGTACACAGGGAGCGGTATAAAGTAATCGAGCATGCTTCCGTCAGAGCCCCCCTCTCCCCCAACAGTCTGCACATAATGCTCAGTTACGAAATGGCAAGGTATCCAGAGAACGCGAAAGGTGCCCAATCCCACAAAGGGGTGGAAATCTTTAATGCTAAGCTGGGGGTGAGATCTGTACACATGGGCTTTACGCTGCATAAGTGCGCATGGTCGTACTACCGTTCCACGGATTTTGTTACATTTCTAATACCAAATTTTGTATGTAACCTTGATTACAACTTCTTGGACTGCTGGAACAGCGCAGTGGAATCTGACATAAGTGAGAAGAGCTTCCCCGTGGTTAAGACAATAACGTTTCCTTGGGGGTCTGAAGAAATTGCAATAAGCACGAATGTGCCAGGTTCAGAAAGTGCCAATGCTGCGGAAGATGCACCAGTTTGGGGTGCTGAGGAAGTATTACGTGCCGATAGCGCGCACAGGCTGGAAGAGCAGAAACGCTTCTCTGAGCTGCGGGAGCTCTCAAGCAAAGCGTGGCAGCAGTGGCTGGATGATTCAGTGCGATACCTTAACTCAGATATACTAAAAAAGAATATGCTGGACAAGAAGTTACCTGAACATGAGGTAGCCAAGCAGCGCGCAGAGTCTCTGAAGAAAGCTAGCAATCGGGGGAGGGAGCAAAAGAAACTGGCTAAGGGCAAGGAGACAACAATGCCTGAGGACTTAGGCTTCTGGGGGAGTATCCTGTACTTTATCAAGAGCATCATCAAGAGAACCCTTCTGTTTATATTTGGGCCGTTTATAAAATTAGGCCAGTGGGCGGAAGGTCTTGCAAATAAAAGGTTGGAGTGCAGGGAAAAAGAGCGTGCCGAGGCCAAGAGACTCGCCGCAGAGCGGGCAGAATCGAAGAAAAAAGGAAGATTTTTTTCCAAAATTAAAAGACGTTTCGGCCGCGGTGGCCGGAGAGATGATCCGGTTGCCAACAAAAATTCCGCTGACAATAATAAAGTTTTTGATCTTGCTCAAGAGGACTCCGCAAAGGATAGGAAAGACCAATCTGCCGAGGACAAGGACAACCTTGAGGCCACAACTACTGCCAAAAAATCCTTGTTCAAGCGTGGAAAAGACAAAAATAAGGATAAAAAGGCTACTAGCGGCGAGTATGCTTTCCAGCAGAGCGAAGGTAAAGTTGCCCCGAATGCCGTGGTCCTAAAGGCAGATGAGCGCGAAGAGAAACCACTCCGTCCTCCTCCTGGTTACTGTGATGACGACAGTAACAACAGAAAAAAGCGGGGGCAGGAAGCAGACCATCCGCAGTTGAATGGGGTGTCCGTTGCTGCATCTAATGGACAGAAAAGTGCTGATGTGCAGGTTATTGATGCAAAACCCGCCAATTTTGGGGGGAATGGAAGTAACCATGTTGCCACCACCTTGCACGATGTTGTGACCGAAGCTCAGAAGCCGGTGCAACAGGAGAAATGAGCCCCTTGCGAGATGGTTTGCCTCACGAGATATACTCCAGCGTGTATACCTGCAGACCGATTTCTCGGCACGCGTGCTTACGCAGGCAGCTTCACCCTCGTGGTGTGCTCCAGGAGCAGTCAGAATCCCCAGTCATGATTGCAGGTGCGCCATTTTAGCCAAACCTTCAGCATTTAAAGGATCTTGGAGATAGCGATACCCACCCTACAAGCTGTCTTTATTGCGGATGATATCAATCTATGGCCAGTAGCCCTCTCAGCGCCGTGACTGACCGCTGTTTCCATGTGCTCACGTTCCTCGCTGCAGAACTGCGTTATCTTATCCCGCAACTCTTGTTCACTATCATCCAACAGTGCACCCTGGCTCTCATAGTGCTCACAAATCACCTCTTCCACTGCAGCTGTGCAAGCCATGGCTGTCTCTTTATCCATGAAGGCAGTGGCATATCCGAGCGCAACTGCAGCAACATGCCACACAGGCAAAAACAAGGTGGGCCGCACCCGCCTTTTTTTTATAAGGTCGTCGAAATATTTGAAATGCACCTTTTCGTGCTCCTGCATTTCCCTGATTTCAGACTCCGCTTCAGGGTCGTCCTTAAGAGCGAGGCTTTGCCCGTGATATATGCATACCGCTGCGTACTCGCCGGCGTGATCAACCCTGATAATACTTTCAACAAGCTTACCGCGCATGACAGCACCGCATCCAAGGCACAGGGCATGATAGCACACATGCTGGAAGTACGAAATAATTCTCTGCTGGGATGGTTTCTTAGTAGTGGCTGCCCATGTGGGATGGGGTTTGGTATGGTCTTAAGTTTAGGATACAATCAGAAATCGCGATGTATCAACGCTCCTACACCTATACAGGCAGAGGTTTTGCAAAAACCTTGCGCTGACACGAGTGCGTTATCCAGGATAATAGCTGAAGTTTCTTACTTCATTGTTGTTGATTGGCTGCTAACTCTTTCTTTTTTTTCGGAAACTGTGCTAACATAAGCGGCAATTGTGTGTCTCGTGTTGCCTTAATAAAGTACAACGCTTCTTCTAAGGTAAACAGACATGCCAGACAATAAATCACCTGTTCATGGCCAAGTTGAGGATCAGCTTGGCAAAGTAATAGCGGGCGTCGCGCGCGCCATGGACCCTTACTTGGCTAGGGCAAATATAATAGATACAAGGGACCGCGCGGCACACACTGGGGTCGAATTTTCACGTTCTATCGACAGACAGCTGCTGCACAAGGTCAATGGAGTTCTAGTTCCCCAAATATCACAGGAAAATATTTCTGACATAAAAGACAAAATTATAGAACAAGGAATCCAGGTTGTAGACATAGAGGCAGCATTTCCTTTGCTGCATTCTAAATGGTATAACGATAACCTGCCAGAGATGGCAGTTGCATACCACGTGATGCACCAATTGTTTCTTGCGGAGGATTACCTAGGCGGCGGGCTTGATGACGGCAACGAGGTTATTATGCGTAGGATTACCAACTCTGTGCATCCAGTACATATTCCTAAGATAAATACGGCGCTAATGCTGGAGACCATTTACTTTAGCAATATGGAATGTCTCACAGGAAATGTGGGTTATGCGTTTCTGGAAATGGCCAACGGGCTGGGGTGTGTGTTCATTCACAACAAAATGAGAGGCAGGACGGAAATAGAGAAACTCGGGTTCGATGAGGTCCGTGTAAAGCACGCATCGGAGCTTTCCCTAGTGCCTACAACGCAGAAAGGGATAGGCATAGAGCAAGAAGGCATGGGAGATGATATTGAGGAAGCTGTATTTCGACGTCCCTCCATTGGTACGGCCAGTATCCTGCTAGAAGTGAATATGTCTGCACTGGAGGATGGCATACATTATGAACCAATAGCTAAGATTACGATCCCCAAGGCGGCGCTGGACAATGCGCGCGCAAATGCATGGTTAGCCGAGGGAGGGGCATCTTCTGATAAGAGCGAGGGAGACCTTGCCGTGGTGGTGAAATATCACGATTTTGTGGTGCCGTTTAAGCATATGGAGAAGGAAATCTCTCAAGTCATACAAGATAAAGCGAGAGATACAAAGAAGAGTACAAAGAAGAGAAGGGTGGAGACAGCTGAAGAGAAAGCCAGATCAGCATCCTCTTCCACCTCTGCATCTAACTTGTCTTTGGACACCGTTTCTGAAGGGCAGAGCAGTGGGCAGGTGCAACAACCTGCAGGTAGATGGACAGAATTTTCAAAATTAAAGTCGTGGGTAGGTAGCCTGTTTTCCTATCCAGGCGAGACGCAGTCACTACCAGAAAAGGGAAACCCTGCGTTAGACAGAGTCATATGCAAGGTGTTCCGCGTTGGTCCTGCTGGTGATATATTAGAGTTTTTAGAAGTCAGAGCTGGAGATGCATATAAATCACAGCGTGCTGTGTCTGGAGATTGCGTACTAAACGGGATTGTTGCTCGGGAGTTTGAAGCGAGGGTTGATAGGGAAGAGGAAGAAGGGTTGATAAGGACATGGTCGCACAAGACAGTAGGAGATATTCTAGGTGTGGGTGCGGGAGAGCCTCCAGCAAATGACAGCGAGACAAGCGTTATAGAACAGAGTGATGAGGAAAGTGAAGATGTGGCGCAGCAACCGCAGCCGATAGCGGCGAAGGAAAGTCCATCCAGTCCATCATCCAGTGAGACTACGCCGCCAACGCAACAAGCGGCAAGTACTGTGGAAACAGTAGCACCATCTGCAAGCGTGCCGGAGAAAGAGGATCCGGTTGTAGGTCAGGTATCCAGAGATGCAACAGCACCAGCGGCGCAGCAGAAGGTAAATGTTGCGGTTGGTCGCGGTGCTAGCAGTCAGCCAGGGCAAGATAGCTCGGCAAGCAGTGCACCTAAGCACCGGGGCGGCCACGCTACGGCTAAAAAAATAGTTGCTCCAAGTACGTCGAAGGCGTCGAAGGAGTCGAGGGAGTCAAAGGCGTCGAGGGAGTCAAAGACGTCGAAGGAGTCCACAAAACAGAGTAGGGCCTCGTATACAACGGAGCCGCAATCAAATCCGAATCCAAGTGTGGAAATTGTATATCCTTTCTCTATGGATTTTCAATCGCACCAGGATCGAGGCCCAGCACGTGAGTATCTGGATCAGGTGTATTTAAAGCACCCCTCCTTAGTGGTCGCCGACCAGCGTAACTACGTCAACTTCAAGGCGCCGAATAAGGCTGCAATGAAAAGTGCAAAACTTGTGGCAGCAGAAGTTCTCTTATCTCACTTTGCTGAGCTTGATGTGCATTCAGCTATAAGAAGGGGCATGGATGTTGCAGAGGTTAGAAGCGGACTTGCGACTTTCGATGATTGCATCAGGAGGGGAGCTACAACAATCAACGGCAGAGCGCTGACAACCGTTGACTCTTTTCGTAGGATTTCCAGTAACTCGGAGATCGAAGAAGATATTAGCAGGGAGAGGCTTGCCATCCACGGGCTGAGTAATGCGGCGGAATACAGAGAGAAATTTGGCGCTGAAGGGTACAGGACTCAGATATCAGACACATTCAACGACCTATTCAACGACTCATTGAGACACTTGCCGGACAATAAGGTGCCACATCAGGCGCTAATAGAGGAAATGATCAACAGCTTAAATCGGTATGCTGCGATGAACATTTCCGTGGACATGCGTAAAATCATTGAGCGCTGCGGATTGGCTGCACACTACGTACCGTTTGATACCCATGAACCCATTCGGCGCAAGACATTTATTACGTGTACCGACAGCAATAGGGTTGATATCTTGCTTACAGATGTAGTGGGGTGGGTAGGCGGCTATGCCAGAACAAGATTAAGCTATGAGTTGCACCTGTCCCCGGATAACAAAACGTTATCGTATAAAAATGTGAAGCTATGTGCCGTTTTGCCTGGGGAAAAAGAAGCGCTTCCTTCGCTCGGATTGATTTCATCTAAGAAGATTTCCACAGGGGAGAGTACTGCTTCGATACCCAAGAACGTACCAGATGATGGAATAGCGATTATACGAGTCTTGGATGATATGCATATGGATGTGAAGCAGATGTCGGAAACACGCGACGACGCGGTTGAGCCCTTTCTTGTGCGTGACTTACAGCAATACTTGGCCGGTGAAAGGGACATGATTTCAGTAGCTGAATGGAAGCGCGAGAAAGAATTATGCAAAAAGCTGCGTGACTGTGGCGCACATGTATACCTAGTCAGTGAGGTGGCAAAAGAACGTGCAAAGAAGGGTGCGGTTGCAGGGAGCCAAAGCGGCCAGAGCAGCTGGAGCCAAAGCAGCGACGACCGCAGCGTCGGAACTCCTTTTTATTTGCGGGTGTGGAATCTACTGCGTACGATTGGCAGAGCGATTGCAAGGGCAGTAACATGGATCGCCAGTGGAACCGTTAACCTTCTTAAAAAACCATTCGTCGGACGGAGCTCTGAGTATTACAGCTCCGTAAAAGCTGGCGTCGATGACGCTAGCACGCCCGTGCAACAAGATGTTGCTGCTCCAGTGGGTGTGACAGCGTTGCAGCAACCCGAGCAGGCAGCTAGCCAGCAGCGCACACCACAGGAGCTGGGTGAAGACTCCTCTCTCGAAAGCACGACGCATGACGCCGAGATAAAAGCAACTCCTTCGCAAAGGCAACCCGAAGCTGCTCCCGTCACCGCATCCACCTATGACCGACAAACGCCCTCGGCCATTATCGGCGACGATAGCCCTACTATCGGAGATCCGGTGAAACCCGGAAGCGGGATCAGCGTTCACCCTGCAAAGGGGGCAACCACTATCAAGGATGAGTCACAGCAAACCCACGCAGGGTCGCGTAGGCTTTAAGCTGCCAATCCTACGAGCGGCAGGATAGAGAGCCGATAGCCAACTTCCCTCGAGAAAGGAAAGGCCCTTGACCCTCCCTGAGTTACAAGCGAAACTCCCCGAGTATGCAAACTGGCCAACATTAGAGAGCCCGATGCGTAAACGCTTCAGCCTCTTGAACCAAAAGCTCCAGTACCGTACTCGGGCTGACCCTTAGCATTACCTCCGGTCATAATTCCGCCAATGGGAAACCACTAAACGCACACACCTCCTAAACAGGAGGTGACTGCTAGATAACCAAAAACCCCGCCGCGTGAGCGGAGAGACAAACCCACAAGGAAAAAACCACACGCACCAGAGCCACCTGCGACCAGTCCCCAATCCAGAGACAACCCACAATCCAACGCGCACCCTCTCTTCTCAGGAGAGGCCGTAACGAAGCCTGTGAGACGACAACCGCAGTAAGCTCCCGGCGCTGCACACAGCACTTCGCCAGACTCCTATTTTTTCCCCAGCGCGGCCGACCCAAAAAACCTCAGACTCCCGTCCTCTCCCACGCGGCAAAAGCCTTTCTACCTGCCAGCAGAGCAACAAGCTCCACCACGACCTACCATCAACCCACCTGTTATGTCGTTTGAAGCGGTAACTTCCGACAACTCAGTGGAAGGTGGAACAATGCTCCAAGGAGTATCAATACCACCGTAAGCAGGCTTCCCAAACAAAGGAATTGACTCAGCTACACTATTTGCAGCAAAGTTCACATCTAACCTGTCAGGGTATCCGTGATAGCCATAGATATCCTGCCATGCGATGTTACGCAGAGACCAAGCACCCAGAGGATCAGAAAAAGTAAGGAAGCCGCAACAAGCGTCCAAAGTGCTGGAGAGCAAACTCCCGAGCCACCGCGCAGATGCCGCAATAAACGGAAGCACAGAGGTAACAGCGAGCACAGGCCACAAGAGCACCATAATCATACCCTTAGGTATGTAGAAAAGCAGGTGCTTAATTTCGCGAGCCCCTTTCAGTCCATCTTCCTGATCAGGGAGCTCATGCCTGGCTGGCCACAGACGAGCGAACACCCCCATGGGAAGTAGGGTGAATAGGCTAACGATCGCAGCCAAATATGCAACAGTATTGATAATCACCTTAGCCGCAAAGACCGCCAGCACCAGCGGCAGGCGAAGCAGCACAGGCGTGCTTTCATTCCGCCATACGCCACGCGCTTGCGGCACGATGCCGCGAGGACCAGATGACAACATAGACGAACCTCCATAACCAAAAACAAGGACGAGTCTGCGAGCATCCTGAAACGGGAAGACACACACACGTACACACACAGATCGCCGCCAGGCTAGCACATTCACAAAAGGACATCAACAAATATCCACACGTTAAAAGATTTTTCCTGCTCTATTTTTTGTACAAAAACTAATCATGCCGCGGTTATGATGCTTCTTAATCACAGATCCACGTTGCGAACATGCCCTCCCGTACCTGTTTTGGCTACGGGTTCACCCAAAATTACAGTCACAACGGAGTGTACGGGGATATTTTTCCAAATGTTAGCGAGCTTATGTGGCGTGTAGTAGGGCGATAGCGTGCCCTTTCATGGTTTGTGAAAATCTTTTATCGCCGGCACTTCTCTGGAGAGGCATTGTGCTATAATGCTGGTACTATCCGGAATTTAGCTTCATGTGCCACTTATTTTTCCGAAAAACTAAGGGCTTTGTTACATAAATATCACTTTCAGAGAAGTGCAATATTGTCACTAATGTCAAAAATTCGTGAGGTTTATTTATCATAACTAACCTGACAACGTGGTGCAGTCTGAGCTACCTGGAGATTTTATATGAGGCTGCGTAGATTTTGTTCATGATTTCTGGTGTGTCAATCTGCCGAGATGGGAAAATTGACCACTGATACGGCTAATGCGTAGTTCAATAGATATCTTGATTTTTGACTCCATTGAGGGGAGACTAGTCCCACGAGTATGTTCGGAGTTGGTGTTTGTGAGCAAGAATCTTTCTGAACGACTCGACATCGCTCGAAGTGCGATAAAAGAGGCCGCAGCTTCCATCCCCAGCGGCGTTATCGGGGTGTACAAGATGCTGGGTGCCAACGGTCTCGTTCTGTATGTAGGCAAAGCTAAGGATCTGAAAAATCGACTGCGCAGCTACTGCAACTTTAAGCGGATGTCGGAACGTGTTCTGGCGATGGTGAGCCATGTCGCTGAGCTAGATGTTGTCGTGACTCAAAGCGAAGCAGAGGCCCTGCTAATGGAAGCGCAGCTCATTAAGTGCCTGAAGCCAAAGTACAACATCATAATGCGAGATGATAAGTTCTATCCGTATGTACTTCTTTCTCAGCACAAATATCCACGCATTATGAGATATCGGGGGAAAAAAGTGGCAGGTCTGGGCAGGTGCTATGGTCCATTCATATCCTCACTTGCGATCAAACGCGTAATTGCGGCAATCAGGAAGGCATTCCAGATTCGTTCTTGCTCGGACAATTTTTTTGCTTCGAGAGACAGGCCCTGCATCGAATATGAGATGCAAAATTGCTCAGCGCCTTGTGTGCAGAAAATCTCGGAGGAGGACTACGCAAAGTCGGTCCAGATGGCTAATAAGGTCCTCACTGGGCAGAGTAAAGAGCTGCATAAGGAACTCTTTGAGACAATGTGTAAATTTAGTAAGAATCTTGAATATGAAAGCGCCATAGTGTATCGAGATAGGCTACAGGCTTTAAGATCAATGCAGGAATGCATATCATTCCAGGGAGATATGCCTTGCGATGCGGACTTCCTGGCGGTGTACAAGCGTTTCGGGACGTATTGTCTGCAGGTAATTTCCTCTAGGGGTGGTATAAGTTACGGGGGACAGCCGTATTTCGTCGACAGTGCCGGTTATGATGATGAATTAGATGTGCTAGGCATGTTCATGCTACAGGTATACAACGATCCTCCTGAAAGGGTGTATCTTGATTGTACGCCCGACCAATGCGAAGTGATAAGTGAGGCACTTGAAAAGCTTATAGGCAGAAAAGTTAACGTGCTTACAGCACAATCTCACGAGGAGGTAAAGTTTATTAATATGGCACGCAACGGCGCCATGGAGGCGCTGAATCGCAAGTTGCTTGACGATGGGCTACCGTCCGAATTGGAGGAATTTGCTAAACTCTTTAAGCTTTCTACTCCCCCTGAGAGAATAGAGGTATACGATAACAGCCACATTTCCGGCAGTCACCCCTTCGGAGTCATGGTGGTGTGCGGGCAAGCTGGGTTGTTGCGGAAGGAATATAAAAAATTTAAGATTCACACAGTTTCCAATGGAGACGATTATGCGATGATGCATGAAGTGCTCTATAAGAGGTTCGATGAGGATACGTCCGTGCTCCCGGATTTTGTGTTAATAGATGGGGGGCGAGGGCACATTTCTGCGGTGGAGAGCGTACTTTCTAATTTTGGAATACCGTTTGCTTGTATGGCGAAGGGGCCCAATCGCAATGCGGGCGAAGAGGTTTTTTACATGCCTGACGGTGAGAAAATTTGCCTGCCTCCGAACAGTAGGCTCATGTTGTATATGCGCAGGATTAGGGATGAGGCACACAGATTTGCTGTGACTTCTCACAGGAGGAGCAGGGACAAGGAGCTCTCGTCGGCAATTTTGTGCTCAGTGCCTGGGGTAGGGAGCATGAGGAGGAGGGCGATCATCACCTATTTTGGTTCGATAGATGGTGTCAAGCGGGCTAATGTTGACGAAATGAGCAGAGTTCCGGGAATAAGTCTAAAACTGGCGCAGCGGATCGTGGAGCATCTAAAAATATAAGACAACACTCCCGTTTCATCCAAATCTGGATTGATATTGCATCTGTTCAGGGGCGATAGTCGAGACGTATCGCGTGTGACGTACCCATTCAGCATCGACAAGTCAGCCCCATGCGCCACTCAGAACTAGCGCTTTGCTGTAAGCAGGTTAAGGTGGGGAAGACCTGTACCACCCGATAGATAAACGGCCAGGTCTCTTAGTGGC
>JBQEQV010000052.1:0-1167 GCA_052043585.1 Anaplasma sp.
GAGCTCCCGCTCAGCATTGGACTTCCGCTCAGGATCTGATAGCGCCTTTTCGAATTCCCGATCAAGCTTCTCCTGCCTTTCAGCACGCAACCTAGCCTTTAGCTCCTGCTCTTCCTTCAACCTCGCTGCCTCAGCCCTCTCAGCCTCTGATTAGATGCCGCGTACGCAGGCCGCAAGTTCTGATCAAGCTCCTTCAGCTGCGCTTCCCGTGCCCTCTTCCCAACCTTCATCTGTTCAGCTGCATGGTACTGTACCTCTGGTGACTGAGAAACTCCCGCAGCTTTAGCTGCTTCTCAGTTATCCGCTGCTTAGTCGCAAGTACCTCGATACGCTTCACGCTTCCCAGGCGCTTCAATCTCCGTTGCTCAGCTACAGCTGAATGCGAGCGTGCTAGTCTCTAATGTAATTCGACAAGGGTCATTGTGGGGTAGAAATGTGTAATGCAGCGGGTACCGGGGCTAAGATCAAGGGCATGTCACACAGGCTTTTTGGTCTGATATGCAGAGTATTGCAGTCTCTAAATACCCGGGTGATGCCTGCTAGGGGCATTCTCAAGGCTCGTGTCGGCTGGCCTCCGGGCTAAATCTTCTCCGATGTGCAGATTCAGGGCTCTGAAGGCGGAGATGGTGTCCGACTACTATAAGCCTGGCACCACGCCTTCCAAAGTGAGGGTGCGTACCATTCCATGCACCGGGGAAGTTGCTGGACAGGCGGGTGATATCAGGCTCATAAAAACATGCCCGGGGAGTCATATTTTCTCGTGTTTGATTTGTGAGATCGGCCAAAACTTTGAGCTACGATGACAAGACCATAAACTTTCTGCGGCAATGCAGAATACTCCCAATCCTCTCCCTTAGGGAAAATGAATGCGGAGTTGCTCCAGAATGTGCGAGGAAGCTGATAGCCGATCTCCCATGAAGCCCCATAACCTAGACTTGACAACTTTGTCCTATTGTCCTTCGAAGAGGCTCGTCTGTGGGTTGAGTGTACAAAAAGCAATACGGGCTATTATGTAATATCATAATTTGAGGGTTTGCGGGCTGTGGCGGGGGGGTGGAAAAATTTTTTTTTTAAAATTGAAAGGCCGCGCCACCCCAAAACACACAACCACACACAAAAAAAAAAAAAAAAAAAAAGAAAAAAAAAACACAAAAAACCCCCCAAAAA
>JBQEQV010000053.1:0-11467 GCA_052043585.1 Anaplasma sp.
GAATCTGCTCAGGCTCTTGAGCCTGCCTTCGAGACACACCAGGAATCGCATTAACCTAACATCACGTAGTATTTCATCCTCAATGCCGGGGCGTAAGACCTTCACCGCCTTTAACTCCCCAGATATGGTCTTCGCTTTGTGGACCTGCGCGATGCTTGCCGCGGCAATCGGGGCCTCGCTAAACTCAAGGAATATGGAATCCATGCTTCCATGCAAGTCCCCTTCTATTGTTTTCACAACTTCATCAAATGAAAATGGGGGCAGATCATCACACAGACGCAGCAGATTTTTCGCCACGTCCTCCCCTACTATGTCTGTCCTAGCTGCAAGAAACTGGCCAAATTTGATAAACGTCGGGCCAAGGCTCTGCAGGAGTATACATACCCTCTCCCCATATGTTTTCGTACGCAATCTGCCAGGCAGGAAATTTGTATATGGCAAAACCCTGTGGCACAACACAGCAGTAACTATGCGAAACAGCCGGGCGCAGTTTTGTATAACGCTAAACATTACTCGGAAACACGCTCAAAAATTTCGCACTTTCAGTGATTTCTGCCGGAGTTCCCTCACAACGCACAGAGTGATTGATACAGATGACGCGATCTGAGCACGACATTACGCAGTGCAAATCGTGCGACGTCATGACGATACTAACACCGCATTCGGACACCAATCTGGTAATCAGCCTGTAGAAATTGTTCTTGGCTTCAATATCCATGCAACTCACAGGTTCGTCCATGACTATCAGATCCGGCTTCATCATCAAACACCTGGCAAGTAGCACCAGCTGGGTTTCCCCTGCGGAAAGCTCGTACACCTGACGCTTCAGTAGCCTTGTAATATCAACATACCGCATGGAATCACTCAGGTCCTGTGTACCTCTCTTTCCGAAGTAGGTGCAGAAGAGAAAGTATTCCACGGTCATAGGCATCAGACGGTTCACTGCAAAATTTTGAGGCAGATACCCTATGCCCAGACTTCCGGTATAACGCACAGTACCCGAATAGTCCGCGTTAATTCCTACCAAGGCGCGCACCAGAGAGGTTTTTCCGCCTCCATTAGGGCCGAGAATGGTCACCGTCTCTCCAAACTTTACGGAGAAGCTGACGTTATCTATTACCTTTTTGTCTCCATGAAATAATGTTAGACTGTCAACCGTGAGGACGGTGCGATCCGGCGTCCCTGGTTCCGCAATCTTTGCAGACTTTCCGGAGAGTTGATGAATAAAAGACATTTGATCTCATTAACGGTAGCGCTCACGCTGCTGCCATTAGCAGGATATACCGTTCCCAGGGTAGCTGCAACCATAAATCCCGTATACTTTTTGGTAAGCTCAGTGACACAGGGAGTCACAGAGCCTATGCTACCGGCAACCGGCGCGTCATGCGTCCATGATTGCGTTTTACGGCCCTCTGATGTGGCAAAACTTGATTCTGCCGATATAGTCTTTTACATCGACGACAGGCTAGAACCCTTCGTCAGGAAGCTAAAGAGCACAGACAATAAAAAACTTGTACAACTGTCAGAAGAAATAGAGTTACTCGAGGAACGAAGCGGTAGAAAGCGCGAGAAAGACCTGCACATATGGTTGGATCCTGACAACGCAAGCAAGATGATACAAAAGATCTACACAACCCTATCAGCGGAAGACCCGGAAAACGCAGCGACGTACAAAAAAAATGCAGATGCGGCACAGTCGAAGATACGAGACATGGTACATAGGATTAATGGCATTCTTTCAACTGTCAAGGGTGCACCTTATATTACAGTGCACGACGCGTACCAGTATTTTGACCGGTATTTTGGACTGAACTTTGTGGCTTCCATGTCCGTTGGCCACGCAGTCGGTATTACAGCAAAGGAACTTGCATTCGCGAAAAAGGCTGCCAAGGAGCATAAGGTGAAGTGCATTTTTACAGACCCTCTATACGATTCAGCACGCTATAGATTGGTAGGCAAGAAAATCAAAGTGTACGCTCTGGACCCACTCGGGAGTAATATTAGCCACCAAAGGGAAGATGGATACTTACAATTGATGGAGACAATCGCCTACGGATTTAGGGACTGCCTACAAGCTGACAAGTAAAAGTTATGCAGGAACCCCCCTGTGGGCGTTCCAAAAGCTCACCCAGTACCCTACCAAAGCACCACTATATCGTGTACCTAGAGGATAGCGCTGCACGAAGCGTGCCCTCGTCTAAATAATCTATTTCACCTCCTAAGGGAATGCCGCAGGCCAGTCTGGTCACCTTCACACCGGTGCCCCTCACAATCTGCGCTACGTAGTGGCACGTGACCTGGCCGTCCATGTCATTACTAGTGGCGATAATCACCTCCTTAACTCCCTGAGTGCGGATTCTATCTGCTATGGTGGATAAATTTAGGTCCTCAGGACCAACCCCGGAAAGCGCGGACAGCACTCCCCCCAACACGTGATATACTCCTGAGTATATTTTGCCGCGTTCAAACGCCCACAGATCACCCAGTTCCTCAACAACACACAAAAGGCTCCTGTCCCGATTCTCGTCTGAACATATGGAACAGGGTGAGCCCACGTCCAGATTGTGGCAGACGTCACATTCCTTGGCCTGCATCTCAAGCTCTCTAATGCCCTCGGCCAACGGTATCATGACATCTTCCCTGTGCCTAAGGAGGTGTAGGACTATCCTGCGCGAAGATGCGGGACCTAGGCTTGGAAGCCGAGCAAAGAGATTGATCAATTTACTGATATCCATATAACCACACACCCCAAATCGAACACCGTAAAGGCTATAGAGGAAAATCCCCGCTATATATCCCCTCTTTACTGTGCAATCAGTTATTTGGCTCGTCGTTGGTGTGCATCAACTTACCATCCTTCAGCTCCTTTCTCAGGCTGCGTATACCCTTACCCAGATCACCCATAACCTGAGGTAATTTGCCTGCACCAAACAGCACAAGGATTATCAATAGTATCAAGAAAATTTGCCATGGACCCAAACTCATAGGCACTCCAAAAATATCAAAGCCCAAACAACAAGACCTTACTCAGATCGAAGGACACAAATATCACGTCACCAACCTTAGGCAGAACGGAACCCGTGAACTTCATCCAATAAGCATGACCGTCGATCTCTATGTATACCATACTGTTGAAAAATCTCACAAGTTTTACAGTAGCCTTAGTCCCGCTACTGTCCCACAGCAATATAGCTTCTGGTCTTATGCAAACTGCAACCTCGCTGCCCTCTGAAAAAGAACTCGCGTCAATACTCCCCACACCGAGCAACGATGTCCTTCCATTGCGCACTACAGACTCGTAGTAATTTGCCTTGCCGAAAAACCGTGTTAAATGAGCGTCTTTCGGATAGTTGTAGATTTCGTTCGGGGTACCGCACTGTACAATCTCCCCCTCACGTATGACGTAGATCCTGTCTGCAACTTCGAGTGCCTCTTCGGGGTCATGCGTCACCAATAGGGCCGTGACCCTCTCTCTCCTGATGAGCGACAGGACCTCGTGTCTAATTTGCGGCCTTAGGATGGTATCAAGGTTGGAAAATGGCTCATCCAATAGGACAATTTCCGGGTTTTGAGCCATAGTCCTCGCGATCGTAACTAGCTGCTGCTGCCCCCCGGAAAGCATATGGGGGTAAGCGTCTCTATAGCAGTCAATGTTAAGCAGGCTCAGCATACGCATAGCGTGGCGCACCCTTCCATCCCTGCTGGAATCCTTGACTGCAAACGCAACGTTTTCCACAACCGTCTGGTGATGGAACAGCGATGGATGCTGGAATACCAGCCCTACATTTCTCTTCTCCGTGGGAATATGTACGCTATTTTCGGCATCACTGAGGATTTTGCCATTGACCTTTATCCTGCCCGTGTGAAGCCTTTCCAGGCCAGCTATTAGTTTTAAAATTGTAGACTTGCCACATCCTGAAGGGCCAAGCAGGCATATCACTGTCCCCTTTTCTCCCGAAAAATCATCGATCCTCAACAGAAAATCGGTTTTTCTGTATCTGTGGGACACATTGTCCAATTTCAACCCTTCTACTGCCACATCATTTCCGTTTAGGATCTTTGGT
Organism: Anaplasma sp.; assembly: GCA_052043585.1. Lineage (GTDB taxonomy): Bacteria > Pseudomonadota > Alphaproteobacteria > Rickettsiales > Anaplasmataceae > Anaplasma. Next base: position 4,065 of record JBQEQV010000053.1, read on the forward strand.
TCATGGTAACACTCACCATACTTGCCCACAAGCACAACCGACCCACACCGCCATGGACCCGGGCACAAGATACGCGAATATTGCGATTGTCTGGCATATTAAGACTTTAAGATATGAAGATTGCCATGCATAATCCTGATGAAGCCTATAGGCCCTTCCATTGCCGACTTCAGCAGTGAGTCGCACTAACATCCTGGGTGCATACACCTTTGGACTAGCCCGCAACCCCGTTCCCGTTTTGGGCTTTACCTCATGCAAGGCGCTGAATACACGTCACGCTTGTACGTAGACCAAGATAAACCTGTACCAGCGAGAATATTAGACCTTTACCCCAAACCTTTACCTCATACAATAATGAAATTGAAGAAAAAAGAAGTAGCCCGTCTGACGCCCACTACCATAACGTGTGATTCCCCAGTCATTGCAAAACACGCAAAAAATCACTAAGCTACGTTTGTTCGATGTGTAACAGAGGTGGTCCTATGGGTAGTTTCATACGCGTAGCAGCTTTACAGTTGATCCTTTTCTTTTGCTATACTTCCACCTCGTATGCCGATGGCACGGAATACGTAGACCACGTGAACACCAAAGTCCTTGTTGGTTCAGTAACTGACAACACTGTGGATGTGGTCGTAGTGTTCAATATCCAGGATGGGTGGCACATATATGCGCAAAATCCTGGGGACACCGGGATGCCGACCGTATTCTCCTTCGATGATGGAGAGGTAAAGATGCACAAGGTGCATTGGCCAGAACATTCTGAAACGCAGGATGAGGTTGATGGCAAGGTCATGAAAAGCAACGTGTATTCCGGTACAGTGGCGTTTCCGATAACGCTGGAAGTTGTCGAAGGCACTCAGAGAATCAAGCTGCGCACTAGCTTTTCTGCATGTGGTCCGCTGTGCATACCACAGCGAAGGTCCCTTACTGTGGATTTACCTGCACACGGTTTTGAAGACGGCGAAGTGCTGGCTATGATCAACGAATGGAAGGAAAAGTAGCAACCTGCGAAAAGGTTTTTGTGGCATGGACGTTGTGTGGATGACTTGAGTGTGGTATTCATGCGGAGCCGCCTTGTGGTTCGCAGATGGTAAACACGCTATACTCCTTCTCTCCATGCCCTTTCTCAAGGAAAGTGCGTGTGCTTCTGCGGGAGAAGGACATCGATTTTTCGATCGTAGAGGAAAACCCCTGGAAGCGGAGGAGGGAGTTTATAGCGGTTAATCCGGTGTGTCAGGTCCCTGTGCTGGTTAGTGGCCGAGACGTAATCATCGACAGTCAGGCCATATGCGAGTATATAGAGGAGATACACCACGGATCCTCTCGTATGGGGAGATCCCCTCAGGAAAGGGCAACAGTCCGCCAGTTGGTCCACTGGATAGACGGGAAGTTCTACCACGAAGTCACGAGATATGTGATTAGCGAAAAAATAGCAAAGCGATATATAAAGCATGGAGACCCGGACCCAAGTCTAATCAGGGCGTCTATGTCCAATTTGCACCCTCACATAAAGTATTTTGAATATCTTATTGATACAAATGGTTGGCTCGCTTCACGTGAGTTCACTCTAGCAGATATCGCCCTATCTGCACACGTTTCGTTGCTGGATTATTTGAGCGTTTTTCCATGGGATACAAGTCCCATACTCAGAGAGTGGTATTCCCTGGTGAAGTCTAAGCCGTCATTCTCCCAAATCTTGGAAGATAGAATCTCAGGTTTTAACCCTCCGGAGCATTATTCGCAGCTAGATTTTTGAGGGACAATAACAATATGGGGGAGTTTTCAATACACCATGTTAGCGTATCGCGTAGCACAAACCTAGATGCTGTGGAGCTTATAGCGAGCGGCAACGCCCACGGAAGGACCGTAATAGTCGCGGACGCGCAAACTGACGGCAGCGGGAGGCGCGGAAGAAGCTGGCTTTCCCCGAAGGGTAATTTGTATTTCAGCGTCATATTGAAGGAACAGATAGGGGTGGCTCCCTTATCTTTCATTGCCTCGCTGGCGGTAGGAGGCGTTTTGGAGCAGATTTTTGACAAACATGGCCACAGCGCAAAAAAGGCACTGATTAAGTATAAGTGGCCTAATGATGTCTTGGTGGATGGCAAAAAAATTTCCGGAACACTAATTCAGGCAAAAATCATAGGCAACACCACTCTCTGGGCAGTATGTGGAGTAGGAGTGAATATTTGCATACCCCCCCTCCCCCATTCAACCTCGATAAGCGACCATGTGCCCGGACTGAAGCTGTCAAACATTGAACTGTTGGACATGACACTGGAGCGTATGAAGCAGCTTCTCGACGTTTTTTCCACGGCAGGGTTTGCACAGCTGCGTATCTTGTGGATGAAGCGGGCACACGACCTGGGCAACAGGGTCCGCATCGTTGCCAGCAGTGGTGCAGTCACAGAGGGGAGATTCGTGGACATAGATATGTTGGGAGCCATGGTCATCAAACCTGACAATGGAACGCTCACGACAGTAAGTCATGGGGAAATGTTGTAGGGAGCCCAATATAGAGGGCCATTTTCACACTTGTTTTTTTTTTTTTTCACACTTTTGTAAACGAAAGTGCGTAAAATGACCGGAGTGCATGGTAGATCTGCTCGTATACCGTGCAATGTGCGGCGTGGAGTCACGCGTCGCTACATGGCCTCTGTGAGCTTATGCGCATTGGGGCGTTGAAAATGGGCAATTTATGATAGTTTTGACAGAGTAAATGTGCGTGGCTGAGTGAGCCGCGCGTGCCGTGTGAGGCAGGTTTACTACCTTAGCTACACATAGGTGCATGTATTACATACAATTTTGGGTTTTTGCCGGCTCTTACAACGCACGGCCTTTTGTACTCTATTTTCCCAGTTCCAGTATTCAAAAATAGATGCCCAGGGGTAAAAAAATCTCAGAACGCGAGCAGGAGATGGCTCCAGACACGTCGGAGTTCACTTCTAGAAGATCCACCGCTAGGAAAGCGTCGGAATCAGCTGCTCGTAAAACGCATAACACTGGTGCAGGGCCTGTGCCGTCCCATGCGCATGGAGGGAAGACCTTGCGCAAACGCTGGCAGCAGACCAGCGCCTCGGTAAAGAAGGGTGCCGTTACCACACCCAAGGGGTTCCTCAACGAAACGGAGCAGCAGCTCACGAATACGTTGAAAAATGTCATGAACAGGCACAAGCCCTCAAAAGGCTTTTGGGGGAAAGTAGTCAAAAAGGCTAGACAAACCACCACAGGGCCAAAGCCGCAAGACGCCCACAATCTCTCCGTATTTGTCACCGAAGACTTCCTGACAGAGTGTGCCCTAAAATTCTCGGGGAATACCGGCTCTGCGTTTATGAGCGTCATGTCCATCGCCGACAAGGAGGCGATGGATCACTACACAAAAACCTATCGTTCCCCCACTTTCGCCAAGATGCTCGAGGGGGTGAGAGATGCTTATCGGGCGGGCACCTTGGGCAATCTGTTCGAACTTGACGATACATTCGTGAAGTTCGTGGAGGAGTTCATTGAAGACGACGACGATATAACGCTCGAGAAGGGACTCTCCGTCCAGAAGAAGGATGCGAGCGGATCACACCAGTGGGAGAAAGAAGACCTGCTTGCATCCGCTATGGACATCCTGCGGGGAGATAGCTACCGGGTTCTCTCTGTAAACTGGCTCCTCCTCAGATCATTAGCCACTGCGTACATAAAACTGCGCAGGGAGAAGAGATTATACTTACCAGAAGATTGCCCTAGCGACAAAGAGCTGGGGGAAATGTTCACACTGGAGAGAAAGTGTATGATCAACCTGTACGGATCAGCACTGTTCTCGGCATATGCAGAAGATATTCAAAGGGAAGCACAGGAGGCCTTCAAGAAGGCAAACCCAGTAGTATCTAAGTCGTTGGCCTTCGCTGATAGCGTAGGTAAACACAACAACAAAATCCTGTCGGCTTATGTACTTTGCATGATCGGCGCCATCCTTTGTGGGGCGATGGGTGTCTCTGCAGCTCCAGTGCTTGGACCAATTCTCGCAGCCGGGGCTACCATCAGCATACTCCCTAAACTGCCTCTATTGGGTGTTGCGGCAAAAGAAACATACCAGAACATTGCAGAGCAGTTCGCGCGGATGACCGGGGCACAGGTGAATGTGGTCAACGAGACCATTCAGATCAGCATGCCCGCAGCAGCAGGTGCTGCAGCCACCGCCGGTGCTGCCACCGTTGGTACTGCAGCAGCGGCTGCGCCTGCCGTTGCTGCCGCTGGTGCTGCTGCACCTGTCGCTGCTGCTACCGGTGCTGCTGCGGCAGGTACCGCTGCTGCAGCACTTTCCCCCACAGCAAAGTTCGCCGCAGCCATGGCGAACAACACTACCACCATAACTAACTACGCCGGGATGCCTGCAACGGCCACTACGTTGATCATGATGTACGCGGTCTTCCCACGGATTATGTTCAGTGGTTACCAAGGGAAGTGGATTAGTAAATACATCGAAACTGACGGTAGTGGGGAATTCGACCCACCAAGCTTGATATCTCCTCTGGTGGCGTCCATGGGGATCAAGCTGTTCATGAACACCATGTTGTGTGTGACCCCTCACCTGAAAAATGAGGCGCTCTTCACCGTATTGGGTCTAAGTTTGTATAGGTTGTACCTGCCTCTCTCGTTGATCGAGCAACCATCCAAGGTCAAGAACTTCTACGAAGTAGCGATGTCGGTGAGCGCACGGCAGGATAGGTCCGACTTCACATACAGCAACAAGACATCTATCGCTGCGTGTGTTGGGGCACTAGCGGTCGAGTTTGGGCTGCACTGTCTCAGCACCTTTGTCCCTGGTGTGCCTCCTGGCATGATAATGGCTCTGCAGTCCCTGCTTAGGTGCGCAAGAATAGCTGGGTGGGCAGGACCGATATGGCACGCGCGCAGAAAGGGTAATGTGGAGTACACCAACTATTTCGAAAGGCTTTTTTGGACTGATGGTGTAAAGGCCCTCACTGCACCAGCAATTTTGGGGCTGTTTGAGGTTTGTGCGCCGTATCCAATTGCGAACACCGCGCTTCTCACCTCGGACATTGTAGTGTCCGTCTTCCCCGATATGAAGAACGCCCAGCTTATGGGTGCCCTCACCAAGGCTTCCGGTAGGCTTGCTGCCTTATCTTCGTTCATGCGCCGTAATAACATCTCTCCGGAGCAGGTTCTCGAGCTGTGTGTTGCCACCTCCATGGAGGAAAATCCAGAAGTAGCTGAAAAGACCCTACAGCGGATCCTAGAAAAATACCTCAGCAAAGACCAGTACAAAGATCTGGGTCTGGATGGGATTATAGACGACGATGAGGAGGATGAGGAGCTCGAGCAAGAACAAGAAGAGAAGGCACCAAGAAAGAGAATAGCGTTCGAGGAGGAAGATTGGGGCGATGAGGATGATCTTCTCAACAAAAAGGACTTGGATTTCGATCAACTGTCCAAGGAGGATTATCAAAAGCTGCTCGGTATCCCACTTTTGGGTAAAGATGAGCTGACACCTGCACAGAAGCGAGACTTGCTCGATAATGGTTTCGACTCGGTCAAGGAAGAAGATTATCAACAACTATTTGGTGCTTTGAGCAAGAAGCACCCATTCCTCTCCCTCATTTCATCAGGAAATAACCTAACAGAAGAGGAAGAAGAGGCCATAAGGGAATCAACGAGAAGGTACAACGAATTCTCCGATAAAGAAAAGGCAAAGATAAACAGATCAGTAGACAAATTTGAGCGGCATTACCAAAATCAACTTGCATCCCAGTTCACTGAATCCCAAAAGCAAGGGTTGTTGGTAGCGGTGGAGAATTTCGAGGAAGAATACCTTAGTTCGCTCCCAGACGTGCTCACAAAAGAGCAGCGCAACTCCATACGGAGGTCATTACAAAACTTCAAAGATCGCCTGAAGGGCATAGCACCGGACCTGGAAGAGGAAGAAGAACTCGAATACGCCGTAGACAGCGTACGAGACGATTTCCACGACGGGGAAACCCTAGTCGCTTCTAGGAGAGGTGCAGCCCCTTCCAAAGTCATCCGAGTATCCGAAAGGATGGGGGCAACATCAAAATCTCGCTCCTACTACGGCGAAGAAAGAATAAGTCGTCATGCTTCATCGATAAGAGATGATGAATGCGTTCGCATACACCCGCAATCCCGTGACACTACCGGGCGAGGAATACGTACTACGTCATCAGTTGCGGTGCCGATATCATCATTGGAAGGATCTGGGGTACCTTTTGGTGGCCTGGCATCAAAAATGCTAGGGTCTGAACACAGGGGTAGCACAAGAGACTATTATGAAGATGTAGCACCGGAAGCATATGAGTCAGAAGAAGAGGATGAAGTAGAAACTGGCCGTGGATCGGGATTTAATGGCCGAGTTAATAAAATACTGCGGTCAGGCAAAGGCACAGGAGCTCGTGACCAAGAGGAGGACGAAGAAGCTGGCCGTGGATCGGAATTTAACGGCCGAGTAAAGAAGATACTGCAGTCCGACAAGGAAGAGGAAGTTGATCGCCGTGGTTCGGCAAAATCGGTCACAGTCCCAACTAAATCTAAGTCAAAACGGGAGGAGGAGCCGGAAAGCCCAAGGGCTCGCTCTGGAGCCAGAAGAGCGCGCAGCAACCAACAACAAGAAGAATACGACGAGGACCAACATCAACCTCGAAGTAGCAGAAAAGTTGTCAAAAAAATCAACAGGAAGGAGGCGCGATCCTCTCACGGTGGTTCTTCGTTGTCTGATAGAATTCTAAACGCACTTAACGGAGATAGCGAAGAAGATCTTTCGGAGATGGAAGAGGACGACATTCAGTACCGTTACCAAAGTGCATCCACTGGTCTCACCGCACCACGGCAGATACGCGGAAGAGGAGAAGTTGAGGAATTTGATGATTTCTCTGATCCAGCGGGTATCAGAGATCAATTTGGGCTCTCATCCAGTGGTAATGGTCGCCATCTTCGGGTATCTCGCTATGATGTCGATGACGTCCATGAAGGCGCAGAGCACGTCCGCATTACTCCGAGCTTCGGGTATGCAGGTGGCAATGCTGGAGGGTCGGGCTACTATGATGAAGAAGCATCGGGGGGAGCACGACGTCGCAACGTAAAGCAGACATCCGCTGTATCCACAAGAGCGCGCGGACGCGTGGCTGAGGCATCACGCTCAGCGCCAACCAGAACCGCTGCGCAACACACGCAACTCACTGAACGGTCGTCAGCGCCAGCAACAAAATCCAGAAGGGTCAACACATCCAAGAGGCCAATGTCCTTACAGGAAGCCTGGGAAGGACAAAATAGGCCCGGTAGCAGGGTAGTTGGCCAGTCCTTGGAAAGGGGGGGTAGGAATAACACAACACGGCACCACCCGTAGGAGTAGGAGTACCCCCGTCGCGCGCACCCCCCCCCCC
>JBQEQV010000054.1:0-2698 GCA_052043585.1 Anaplasma sp.
TCCTTTTGTCATTCGAAGTGGATCTTCTGTGGTTTGAGTGTACAAAAAGCAATACGGGATATTATGTAATATAATAATTTGAGGGTTTGGGGGCTGTGGCGGGCCTTTCATACGTTCTTTTAGAACTTATGAAAGGCCCTTCCACCCAATCTACTCAAACCGTCACTGAAATAAGACAAAATACCTATTCAATAAAACACCACAGTACCCAGACAAAAAGGCAACCAACACATTCATGATCAATCAAACACAAACAAGAAACCAACACAGAACTCTCAAATACAACCAGCCGCCAACACTCACTTCAAGGGATATTTCATAACAGGAAAACAGCACTTTTCTCAACAGTAGGGACATCAACCACAGTGAGGCACACTCCGAAAGATCCTACAGTAGCACACCGCTATTAGATCAAATAATCAAAAACACAGCTCCAACATACACAAGGCTATCCGGCACACTTTTACTTTCTCTTTTAAGAATCAATCCGTTTTTTGCTGCATTTGAGCTGGGCAAACGTTATATTGAGCGATAAGAATGTGGCTGATGCAGATCACACAACTCGGTGCAATCACCTCGGTGGTTCAAGGTTCCGGGCCACGGGATTCTGTACGGCTATAAGGTGAAAAGAGGTTTTTGTGCGTAACATAATAGATGGTAAATTAACTGCAAGCAGCGTACTAGAGAGACTACGTACGTCTGTCAACCAACTTAAAACTGAACACAATCTAGTGCCCTCACTTGTCGTAATAATTGTAGGGGAGGATCCGGCAAGCAAGCTCTACGTAGGTAACAAACAAAGAAAGGCAGAGGAACTAGGCTTAAACTCCAAAACCATTGCCCTACCGCACGATACTCCTCAGGAAGAGCTACTGCAAATTATCGATGAACTCAATAACGACAAGAATGTACACGGGATTTTAGTTCAGCTACCACTACCCAAGCACATAGACAAAGGGCTCGTAATCAACGCCATCAATCCAGAAAAAGATGTAGACGGATTCCACAACGCAAATGCCGGGAAATTGGCCACTGGCCAGCTAGATTGCATGCTACCTTGCACTCCGCAGGGATGTATACATTTAGCCAAGACTGTTAAGCGTGACCTATCGGGCAGCAATGCTGTAGTGATCGGACGTTCCAATATAGTAGGAAAGCCAGTCGCTCTTCTATTACTATATGAAAACTGCACCGTTACCATGCTACACTCGGCCAGTGTGAACATTCCCGATCACTGTCTGAAAGCGGATATAGTGGTAGCTGCTGTGGGCAAGGCACACTTCGTAAAACCCTCCTGGATCAAGCCCGGAGCGATAGTGATAGACGTGGGCATAAACTTAATCGAGCAAGATGGGAAAAATAAATTTGTTGGGGATGTAGAGTTTGAAGGCCTAAAGGATACTGACTGCTCCATCACCCCTGTCCCTGGCGGCGTCGGACCCATGACAATCGCATTTCTGCTGGTAAATACCGTGCTAGGCGCAGCGAAGCTGCTAGGGAGCAAATACTATAAGGACGTCAAAAGTTCTCTATTGCAGTAACGGTTTTTATAGTTTAGGATCCGATGGGGCGGTTAGCTCAGTTGGTAGAGCGCCTCGTTTACACCGAGGAAGTCAGCAGTTCGAGTCTGTTACTGCCCACCAGGCCTACGTTTAAGTAGTGTTTGGGCTTCAGCTTGTCGCTCGCAAGCTCCGCTTAATCCTCAACCAGCGCGGCGCGAGGTGAGTGGCCGTCGCCACTACCTCAAATTATGTTGACGCCTTCACTGGGTTGTAGTAGTCTGGTTAAGTGTGAGTTAAAGTGTGTGACCAAAAACACAACAATCAAAATAAATAACGAACACGCTCTCGTCGCAATAGGCTGCGAGGGGAGGGAGTATTTTGTGTGGGCTAAAGGCCTCATTGCCAGGTCTTTTGCGTAGGCTGATGCAGTAGGAGGAGTAAAATGTTGGAAGAAGATCAAGGAGAGATAGAAGTTCATTCGTCTCAGGATGCTGACCCATGGGGCAAGTATGCTGAGTTAGACGACAAGGAAATGAATGAAGGGCTGGAAACAGCCAAGGGGCTGGTTGAGGCAGCAAGAAAGGCAGTAGACACTGACCTGGATCAAGAAAAGGTAAAATCGTCTGTAGGCACGGTACAGCGGACGTTTGAATCCTTCTTCACAGGAATGACAGATAGGCTGACAAATCTGTCTACCACTTTTGGGAATTGTGCAGATGAGGTTCTAGAAGTTATCAGCACACAACTGAGCACAGACGATGCTGATAAGTTCAGAGCAGAAGCTGACAAGGCTAAAACAGAGACTCAAGCAGCTGTAATTAAGGGTTGTGGGTCTGCAGTTGTAGCTCAAGGTTCAATAAGGAACGAAATTAAAAAATTGCTTGGTGCTGTAGAAGGCAAGGATGCTGCTGTAGTAAAGGATCTCTTGACCAAGTTCGAAGAGCGCGCAGTCAAGGCCGCTGAAAGTGCTATGAAGGAGATTAAGGCTGCTAGGGAAGCTGTTAAAGACTTAGCGAACAAGTTCATTGGGTCAGTGGGCCAAGAGGAGGCTGTGAAGAGTCTGGAAAAGAGTCCACAAGCTCAGCTTATGACTTTCATCGCAAAACTTGAAGAGGAGCTCAAAACAGAACCTGAAGTCTCAATCAAGGAAGAGCTTGACCGAGTAAAGGCAGTAATGCGTCAAGCTGATAAGGAGA
>JBQEQV010000055.1:0-22075 GCA_052043585.1 Anaplasma sp.
TTCCGTCGTAGGACGCCATTAACGTGCAGATAAAGTTAATCAACTTTTCTCTGTTTGTAATGTTCTGCTTTTTACACAAAAGTGCGCAAATAAGATGCAAACTTGCAACAGAGTCATTTTGGCCTACGATGGAGGAAAAATTTTTGGGTAATGTATCGATTTTGCAGTTGTCCTGTCCCCACACCTCTCTCAGTACGAGCTCCCAGAAGCGGGCATGTTGGGAAGGATAGCTATCATCACTGGCTATTCCGTATCTGACAAGTGCGTCTATGGAGTCAAAATTGTGTGCTACGTCAAAATATAGTGCCTGCCCTAACTGATGCACTGTAAGGAAGTCTGAAATGATATTTGCCATGTCATCAGGGAAATCCTTGGTGTATTGGCTGAGAATCGTATGCATTGGAATAGCTTCCCCGTTGGCCATCGGGCGCCTACCATACACTATCCCCCGGACATACTGTAGCATAGACCGAAGCATGATTTCCGTGTAAATATAAAAGAAGGACATTTTGTAGTCTTGAAAGGCTACACTTGTGGCCGCTAGTTGTAGTATGTCCACTCTGCAATTCCTGTTAATTCCGAATTCGAGCACGATTTCCGCGCTCCTGCCGCTGTGACATACTGAGACCAGTTTCTTGTACCACGTCACAGCGATTTCGGCGCTAGAATGGAAACTAAGCTCCATTGCCATTTGGTAACCCGACACATGCTTCAATGTATTGTCGTCTCTACGATGATGTGTGTGCAGTATCTCGAATTTCAGATTTGCAACGGAGATACTTCCGCGTTCGGTATGGAGCGAGTTGTCGCAGATCCATACTTGCTGCTGCTTCACGTTTTTGAGAATGTTCTGCAACTTCGTTTCCTCGCGCCAATCTTCAGTTGTGATGAGTAAGTAAGCGGTGTGAGTTTGATGGATGTTAAAGTCGGATATACGCGTAAACTTGTATTTTCTTGAAGATGTGGGGATGTCCGTACCAAGGGCTTTGTCTATCGCCTTAATGGCTGAGTGCATGCCCTTTGTCACTTTTTTTTTACAATGCTTTGCCTTGGATGTTACTGTCTGTATCACAAACTTGGGCTTCATAGCAGGATTCATAGTAGGAATTTTGCTGCTCACCTTTTTTGTAAATGCAGGATGCTTAGCATGCTTTGGTTCTGGAGGTGCTATTTTTGTAGCTCCAAAGCGACTGCCCACAACGGAAGAAGGCCCTGCCGGCGGTGTGGTGCGGCTTCTGTTGGGACGAATTGGGGTACCACTAGCTCCGGCAGCAGCCAGGTTTTTAGGTTTTACGGAGTCATTGCCGGCAGTGTTGCCTTGAGGATGTTCATCGCCTTCAGGGTGATTACTTGGAATAGTGAAAGGTTTTGCAGCTAGTTTTACCTGGGACACATTGCTTTTGAGGTGATCTGCTGCAGCGGCAGGTGGTCTCGGAGGAGCTTTTGTCAAGGGTCGCGCAGGATCATTGACAACGTTGCCAAGGGGTCTATTGCTTCTCTCCAAGCGGCTGCAGACGGCAACTGGTGGTCTTTCAATTACCCTATCATTAGGGCGTATAACGTTTTTGGGAGCAGGTGGCCTTGGGGGTGCACTTCTCGCTACCCGAGATCTTACAATCGGCTCATTGCTGGCACCGTTATTGGCCGATGCATTGCTTTTTAGGCTGTGAACTGCAGCGGTGGATGATTTTTCTGGAGGTTTCGCAGCCGGCCCGTTGCTTGCACTGTTGGTTAGTACCTCATCCTTCGTGAGGCCGTCCTGTTTTTGTAGAGGTGCGCCGCTCTCTTTGTGCGATTCTTTGACCAAGCCATTGCCTGCGCCATCAGGGCTATTGTCCGCAGTATCATGCTGCTTCAGTTGGCGTACCGCAACTTGCTCTTCTGCATTGTCATTCTCAGATACCTCATCCTTCGGATAGTCGCCTCTTGCTTGCGCAACGTCCTCTTTGTGCGTAACGTAGTCGAGGTGTTCGCTGGCGTCGGGATGATTACCTGTAACCGCCTGTGCGACTTTAATCATTGCGTCATCCTTTTCATGCGATTCATCACAAGCGTCATGATCGGAATATACTTGCGCGGCTTCGCAGACCACAACTTCCGCATTGCTGGTGTCATCGGTAATATGCTCCTCAATCGTGTTTGTTATTGCTTGCATTTTCGGAGCTGCGCACAAGTTTGCAGCTTCTTGTAAGGTCGCTATGATGTATGTTTCCGTCTGCTCTGACGGCGGATGCTGACGTGGTTTCCCAGTGTCGGGTGATGTGATGTGATTGCGGAGAAAAATGCCTGGTACAAGCATGCGTAGCATACGCATTTTTGATTTCAGATTGATGCCACCCTTTTTCTTGTTCTTGGCTGCACGCGTTACAACCAAGTCCTGCTGCATGCGCGTATGGGAAGGCGCACTACCACTGATTGGAAGCGATTCTCCCTGTGCGATGGTATACGATTGTGTGGATAGCTCAGGGCTTACCTCCTCAACGAGACTTGTGGTATCTGTATTTGTAGACAAATGTGGAGAGTTATCGTCTGATTTTGCATCGCTCAAAGGGGTGGCGCACGAATGCTGGGCATCATTGCTGCGTATAGCATTATTTGAAGCAGATTCTTGCTGAGTGCCATTGATAGGCGTAATAGTATCTGGAGTGTGTAGTTGCACTTTTGGCTGTGGCGTCAGTTCCGCCATGTGCGGCGAAGATTTGCTCGTCATCACTGCCGCGGCCGGTGATTGCGTATGCGTATTATCGTGAGTTGTAGTTACTATCGGAGTAAGCAATGGTTGCGTTGTCGTAAGGGTAGGAATTTGCCTGCTAGACTCGTCCACATGACTTTCAGTTGGCGCTTTTGCAGGTGCGGGCGCAGAGCGCGCAATTAACCCTTCCGTTTGAGATAGCTTGGGTAATGTGGAAGTAGAAGCCACTTCAGTTACAGCCTCTGTAGGCATATTCTTGGGGTATGCGGGCGACGATTCTGTTTGCGGCAACTTAGGCAATGGTGGAGTGGGAGGTGTTGGCGTCGGAACCACTTTTATATCTGGATTCTGTATCTCCTCACTATGCGATTGCGATTTGGGGGGTGTGTTGTCTGTGGCCGAAGGTTCAACCTGCGCCGCTTCTTCCAATACTTCTTCTTGAGAATGTTGCAGTGCTTCTTCTGCCTGTTGAGGTATTTGGGCCGTGTCTTCTTGTGGTGATTGCGGGTTTGTATGCATTTTATGGCCAGGAAGTGCGCTTGGCCGCGCACATTGGTAGACAGCGAAAAGGAACACGGATACAGCTGCAGTACTGAGAATTATGGAGGCCGCAATCTCCACAGGTACCACTAAAGCGATTGTTGCCCAATAGCAGGCAGCAGCGTAACAGGTCAGTGCTACCAAAGTCACCAAAGCATACGCTGTAAGCGCTACTGGCCGCCAGCACCTAGGAGATTGTTGCGGCACGTCGAACTCCGATTCCATTGCGGTTTCTCCGTCGTTTCGCAGGTCATCTGTACTGTTGTCTGATACTAAATCTTGCAACGCTATTTGATCTTGAGGTTTTGACCCTATTCTATCCACGAAATTACCTTCTTAGTAGTAGAGAAAACGCGCACTCTAGCCATTTGTGTAAATTTTAGGACCGCACGTAATAGATGCTACTTAAATACATCGTGGAAAATATATCACACAATTATATGGTTGTTAAATAATTAATTAATAGTCACATAATTGCAACACTATCATTCTAAGTAGTCGATGTGGCTATTAAGGCATGTGTGGTGTAGAGCATGAATAGCGAGGGATTGTCCTTCTATTGGAGCATTGGATGGCGTATCATGCAATATGTATGTCATATGCCGCAACAGGGAGAGCAATGTTGACACAAGCCAAAGCACGCCTCAGAGACCAATATCGCAAGCTTCGTAAGGATGTGCAGAATAGGAGTGAAGCGGGCGACATGTTGCGCGAGAATTGTATACGCAGTGTGGACATCAAGCAAGGTGCAATAGTGGCTGGATATCTCCCGCTTGACGGAGAAATAGATGTACTGCCTCTGATGCGCCATATAAAGGATAGTGGCGGTACTGTACTCGTTCCAGTAGTCGAAAAGGGGAGCAGACTCCTAAAATTTCAGATATGGGACACCGACGGCCAGAGTGAGTATCTGACACCCGAAATACTATTTATCCCCCTTGTGGCTTTCGATAAAAATCTCAATAGACTAGGCTTCGGTGGCGGATATTACGATTACACGATATCATTTTTGAGACAAAACCACCAATGTTATTGCATAGGAGTTGCTTATAGTGTGCAACTATGTAACGAAATCCCAGTTGCCGAGCACGATCAGCGTTTAGATCTTGTCATAACCGAAAATGCCGTGTACAGGCCACTTTAAGGAGAAGGGCGAACTATGACTGGCAGAATGGTGCTTAGTGTGATGGGCGGAGCTTTGCATGGGGGCCCAATCTGACCGCGAGCGTTTTCACTTCCATGTTGCTGGCCTAAGGGGCTTCTGATCGCATTTTGCATCGTTGTTATAGCAATGTATTCAAAAAAAGTTTGAAGCATGTGGAGTAAAGACGGATGATTATGCCGTAGAGTTTAGAGAAGATGGCCCGTGCACAAACCCGTCCTACTGAATGAAGTTGTGGGAATTCTGTCCCCGAGAGATGGGGGAGTATATGTCGATGCCACTTTCGGAGGGGGAGGCTACAGTAGGGGCATACTGGAAGCCGCAGAGTGTGATGTATATGCAATTGATCAAGATGCTGTAGTTCAGAAGTACTTCGATGAGCTCTCGCAAAGCTTTCCCGGGAGGTTACGCCTGACAATCAGCAGGTTTAGCAAGCTGAGAGAAGTGCTGCTCTCCTTCGGCACCGAGAAGGTTGATGGGGTGGTCTTCGATTTGGGTACATCCGCTATGCAACTTGCGGACGCTAGTAGGGGATTTTCATTCATGGAAGGCGGGGACTTGGACATGAGGATGAGTTCTCAGGCCACCAGAGACGCGTCGGACTTCGTAAACAAGGTCTCCGAGAAGGAAATGGCGGATGTGATTTACCACTACGGGGGGGAAAGGTACTCCAGAAGGGTCGCGAGGGCAATAGTCGGGGCACGAAAGGAAGCGAGGATCGCGAATACTGGGGAATTGGCGTCGATTATCAGATCAGTCGTGCCACGTAGCCGCGCAAACCCCATAGACCCCGCAACCAGGACGTTTCAAGCGATTAGAATATGGGTCAACAACGAACTGGAGGAATTGCAAACGGCTCTCGATGCGGCATCCGATGTACTTGCGATTGGAGGGAAAATCTTGGTAACTTCCTTTCATTCTCTGGAGGACAGGGTGGTAAAACATAAGTTCAAATCCCTCTGTGATAGCGGGTTTGCCCTAATTCACAAAAAAGTAGTCAGACCCACCGATCAAGAGGTTATGGATAATCCGAGGTCAAGGTCAGGCAGATTGCGAGCCATTATGAAGGTGGAGTAATCATGAAAGGCTCGTATATAGCTCTCTTTTGTTTTTGTGTCGTGTGTGCAGCTACCATCGCAGTGTTTAAGCTGAAATTTCACGTGCGCGATATGCAAAGATCTCTCACTCAAATGCAACAGGAAATAGCAAAGGTCAACAGTGAGATTGGGAGGCTGAGAGCAGAGTGGACCTCGCTGAATCGTCCAGATAGGCTGGCCATGTTAGCTGAAAAGCATCTGCATCAGGGTAATCACGTGGTCCTTCCGCAGCAGATTAAGCAGGGCATGCTACCGCGCGTGGAAGCGGAAATGAGGGAAGGTGAGGTGACAGACCGCACGCCATGACCGCGCTCAAATGGGCTATGGCGCTCCAATTGCGACATTCGTGCAGTGCAACTACGCGTCAGTCTTTTTATTATTGTAACGCACGTACAAGAAAGGATCGAACTCCGCCGGCGGATTGGTACCATCGGTGTCCTCCTTCAGCTGTGAATGCAAAAAGCTAATCAACGGATCTAGGGCTTCGTGCAAAGAAAGGGTGAGTACTTCCTTTTTGATATGTGCTTCCAGGAGACGTTTTTTCCGTAACACTTCCTCGTGTGGAAGCAGATCACATTTGTTGAGTACCACGATTTCCCTCTTGGTGGCCAAATCTGCGCTATGTAACGCCAATTCACGCACTACGAGCTCATAGGTACCAACGACATCTTCAAGCGAGCAGTCCACCAAGTGCAACAATATCGAGCATCGCTCAATGTGTTTAAGAAACTTGTGTCCCAAACCTGCGCCCATGCTTGCATTGGCGATGAGTCCCGGGATATCAGCTAGGACGAGTTCGTGCCCATTGGTGTATGCGACGCCCAGGTGCGGCTCCAAAGTCGTGAAAGGATAGTCAGACACTTTGGTTTTGGACATGGTGCAGCGTGAAAGCAAGCAAGACTTTCCCGCGTTTGGCATACCTATTATTCCGATGTCGGATACTATTTTCAATTTCAACAGAATACAGCGCTCCTCCCCAGCGGTTCCGCAGGTATAATATGTCGGCGCCCGGTTGGTAGAGCTTTTGTACTGCGCATTGCCGGTCCCTCCCTTGCCTCCAAGCGCCACAACGTACCGCTGTCCAACTTCGTCAAGGTCCGCAAGGAGGTCCATGCTATCTTCGTCATATAATTGTGTCCCCACTGGAACCTCAACCATGCGATGTTGGCCTGCAGCCCCAGACTTTCTGCCCCCAGAACCAGGTTTCCCATTGCCCGCTTTGATGTGTTGATGATACCTGAAGTATAGCAGCGTGTTCACTGCGTTGCTGGCCATGAACACCACCGATCCGCCATTACCGCCATTGCCGCCGTCCGGGCCACCAAATTCCACGAATCTCTCTCGTCTAAAACTGACGCACCCATCCCCGCCATTACCGGCCTTTACGTAAACTTTTGCCTCATCAATAAAGCTCATATTTTTCATGCCATGAGTAAAAAGCGCTTCTACCCAAATCCTCCTCTATGCGCAAAAGCTCGTTGTATTTTGCCAAACGCTCCGACCTGGAGAAAGCTCCGGATTTTATCTGGCCACAATTTGTCGCTACAGCAATATGCGAGATCGTAGTATCCTCAGTTTCTCCGGACCTGTGGGATATTATAACCCTATAATCGTGCTTTTGGGCAATTCTTATCGCATCTATTGTCTCGGTCAGAGTGCCAATCTGATTGGGCTTTATCAGTACCGCGTTGGCTAATCCATCCTTAATGCCCTTACTAATGAGGGCGGAATTAGTAACGAAAAGGTCATCCCCAACCAACTGAACCTTTTTTCCAAGCCTTTCAGTAAGTGCCTTCCATCCAGCAACATCTTCTTCCGCCATCGCGTCTTCTATAGAGACTATGGGGTACTTGGCGACTATTTCCTCATAATACGACACCAGCTCGTCGCTGGTCATGCTCAGCCCAGAAAATTTGTAATGGGTGCCATCATAAAGCGTCGAAGCTGCAACATCTAGTGCTAGAGAGAAATCAGAATAGGGCTTGTATCCGGATTTTTCTACTGCTTTTATTAACGCATCGAACACCTCTGCATTTTCCGTAAAATTTGGCGCAAACCCTCCTTCATCGCCGGTATTTACGGGGTGCCCCATTTCTTTCAATACCTCTCTGAGCCTAAAAAACGCTTCGGCGCACATTCTCGCGGCATCAGCAAATGTCTTCGCCCCAGTGGGCACCAACATGAACTCCTGGAAGTCCAAGGGATTATCCGCGTGCATGCCGCCATTTATCACGTTCACCAGCGGGACTGGCAACTCTCTGGCTACGGCTCCCCCGAGGTACTTATACAAGGGTATACCGAGACTCGCTGCAGCAGCTTTCGCAACCGCCAACGAGACACCTATTGTGGCATTTGCACCGAGATTCGACTTATTTGCAGTACCGTCAAGCGTTAGCAAAACCTCATCTATTGCCCTTTGGTCGAAAGGAGACATACCCAAAAGGAGATCTGCCACTTTTGAATTCACATTTTCAATAGGACGCGTCACCCCGTACCCGCAATAGTGCGCTGCATCACCGTCTCTTAGCTCCAAAGCCTCAAACTTTCCAACCGAGGCTCCAGATGGTACTGAGACCCTGCCTAGGGCGCCATCGGACAGCGACACCTCTACCTCGACTGTAGGGCGTCCTCTGCTATCTAAGATCTGCCTAGCGAAAACCCGACTAACTTTAGCAACTGGTTTGCAATGCGACACAACGAACACCTAATATAAGGCTTGCACCCGGCACTAGACAGGATAAGCAATCTTAAGAGGAAAGTAAATAACTGGGTGGTTTCAACGCCGTACAGTCAATTTATATGCGTGCCTTTTTGTCACCTGGATGGGCAGACTGCATTGTGTGAGAATGTGCACAACTGGGGATGGCTTCTCGCGTAGGTTATGGGGCGTAGCGGCGGGTTTTGCGCTGATAATTGGGGCCGCATCCGCACTTTAATGCACCATAATTAATGACACGTTTTGTGTGTTTGCGTGCTGGATTAAGATTACACAACTAACCACAGGCACCGAGAGTTCGATGCATAATTAGGCCCTCCTATGGAGCACTATGACCCTGCGGAGTTTCGCTGATAATTTATGATTATTACCAGAATTTTGTTGACACCAAGATCCATATGGACCAGAATTTCGGAATTCGTGGTATGTCGATCAGAGGCTTTGAATATGTTTGCTGTGGTGGAGACTGGTGGTAAGCAGTATAAGGTCAAGGAGCATGACGTGTTCAAGGCGGAGCTGCTAGGTGTTGAGGTAGGGGAAAAGGTCCTACTCGACAGTGTCGCTACTTTTGGTGGCGAGAGCGGAGATGATGTTTTTCAGAGGAAGGCTTCTTCAGTTACCGCGGAGGTTGTTGCGCACTGCAAGGGAGACAAGATAGTTGTGTTCAAGAAGAGGCGTCGCAAGAACTACAGGAGGAAGCTTGGACACAGGCAAGGTCTGGCCGTGTTGCGTGTACTTAAAGTGGGGTAGGTTGTGGCTACTAAGAAATCCGGTGGGAGTTCCTCTAATGGTAGAGATTCGAGAGGGAGAAGGCTTGGAGTCAAGAAGTTTGGCAGTGAGTTCGTTATCCCTGGTAACATAATAATTCGTCAGCGTGGTACCAAGTATCACCCGGGCAAGAACGTGGGCATGGGGAGGGATCATACTATATTCTCTGTGATGTCCGGTGTCGTCTCTTTCAGAAGAAGGAGCGGAGGCAAGGTGTTTGTTGATGTTCTGCCTCAGTCGTCCTGCCCATCAACGTAGTCAGGGTCTGTAGCTCAGCGGTTAGAGCGCACGCCTGATAAGCGTGAGGGCGGAAGTTCGATTCTTCCCAGGCCCACCATGGCCTGAAGCGCTTCCTGTTGTTCATTTTTGGGTGGGTGTAGGCTGCGAGCGCCATGTGGTGTTTCAGCTTGGTATGTGTACGACGAGGTTGGGATGCCCGCGTATGTATGTTTTTTCCTGGATAATCTGGTAGATTGTGATGTGTTGCGCGCGTGGCGCCTGTTTCGCTGCAGGGATGTTGTTTTGAAAAAAGTAACGCCTAGAATTGGTGTTGCGTCTATTGAGTGGGGTTAAAATGGCTAACTGCGAAGCCGGTAACACTCCTGTAAATGTGAATGATAGGCTGCGCGAAGAAAAGGTGACTGTAGGGTGCATGATATTCCTAAGTCTGTTTCTTGGAGGGCTTCTTGTGCACGGGGCTATCCGCAGTATGTACGACAGGTCGGTGCTTCACTTCGTCATGAATATAGGGGGCATTTTTGCGGTTGTATCCTTCGCGTGTCTTATATGGAGTGCCTATAACCTGATGAAAGTAAACAGAGTGAGGGAGAGACACCTTTTCTTGCCGAATGCTGCGGAAGGTCACTTAGCAGCTCGGATGGTTTCCACATGCCGGGTGGCAAATCCTTCATCATCACGGAAGACGCGATAGACCTGAATTTAGAATATCGGAATGCATGTACATCTTCTGGGTGTGGCAGCCGCAATGCAACATCCTGTCAGATTTTCTGGTAATTTTGCCACTTGGAAATCTTGGTACGAACCGCTGTGGTACGGCATCTAGGCAGCATTGGCCCCCAGGGAAGAGAAGATGTATGTATGTTCCGTTAAAAGAGCATAACCAGGGTGATACGAGCTACTATCCCACACTCCTTAACTGACTTGCTATACCTTATGGAGTTTCTGGATGCCTGGGGAAGAGAAGATGTATGTTGCTCCACAAGAAAAGGGCATAGCCGCTGTAGTACAGCTGCTTGTCCCCACATTCCTTAACTGACTTGCTATACCTTATGGAATTTCTGGACTCCTTGGGAAGAGAAGATGTGTGTCGCTCCACAGAAAAGAGCACAGCCGCCGTAGTATGATGCTGCTGTCCCCGTGCCCTAACCTGACTTGCCGCACCTTGCTGCGGGGTTTCTGTGCGATAGATCGGTGCCGCAATGCAACATCCTGTCAGATTTCCTGGTAATTTTGCCACTTGGAAATCTTAGTACGAACCGCTATGGCACAGTGAAGGGAAGCTACTGCGGTTTGAGTATCACCACGAGCTCGTCTGCCTCCGCATATCCCAGAACATCCCTGGTGCGCTCATCCAGCAGATCGAGGTTCAATGATCCCTCTTCCAGTAATTTATTCTTTTGTAGGAGCCTGTCTCTGAGCTCTACCGCCTTGTTCAAGTCGCATCGGTGCTTATCTATATCACGGTGCAACCTCAACATGGCGAATGCGCCCCTCTTTCCTACCAAGGCGCCCACCCCCAGATATCCCGTGACCAGACACGTGAGCACAATAATAAACAATTTTGCCCTAGAATCACCAGCAGAAGAGCGTCTATTCTGTGGGGCATTGGCTCTGTCAGGGAGGAAAAGACCTAAACGACCACGAAGACCCATCTCACCACGCTGTGTGCAATTATACCTAATACCCTTGACGCGCCTTGAACCGGGGTTTCTTCTTGTTAATGACGTATACGCGCCCCTTTCTACGCACCACCTTACAATCCCTGTCCCGACTTTTCGCAGACTTCAAGGACCCCATCACCTTCACCGCTTTTTCCCCCTTTGAGTTATGAGGTAGAGTATCTATTTATTTACCATATGCAGTCAAGTAAAACATGGGCGGTGTTTCCACTATACATTCTAGGTTTCAAGATTACGCGTGCACGTACAAAGCTGTTACAAGGATGGATGCACTGATTATTACAGATAAGTGAAGAGATCATAGAGCCTACAGACGCTAATACTCGGTCATTGCGCGGTAAGTATGGATATCATGCTTCGGCCGTATCCTGGTTGCATTATGACAAGGATTAACACAGTTGTGCGCGCTGTCGGTGCGAATATTGTAGTTGATCTTATTAAGATTTTAATTTAAAAGCCGAATATGGCTTTGTGTATAGGACACTTGTGGTAGCTTTATCAGTTCTGGGTTTGATGCTTGGTACATCTGCGCAGCTTGGTTCCATAGTCTCACAGTTCAGTAAGTTGCTGCTCAAGGCGCCTCAGTGCAAAGTGGGGTACGTTCACAATGTGAGTTTTAGCAATCCTTTGCATATAAAATATTCGAGTAGCAGCGGTGGTTGGGATTTATACATGTCTTCCATGTGGCCAATTTTAGGCCGCGGTGTGTATCATGAAATAGAGTTCCGTAGTTCGCTTGCCTCCCCTATTCTGGGGGAAAAGGGCGAGCCTGGGTACAATGCGGTACGAGCGGTCAGAAGCGTACTTAGCAGTGCAGACCTAACCGTAAATGAAGCCAGGGACATACTCTCGGTGCGGGGGATGTCACTTTCTTACGGATTGTATGGCTACTATCCGATTGCCGGCAAGATCAGCCTTTACGCAGGATCTAGTCTGGGGGCCGTGAAAATACTCCGCTACCAGGGGCTTAGGCTGCACACTGAAGATATTTTTGGCACAGTAACGCAGTCAAAAATTGGTATTTCATATGAGTTTGTGTCTGGATTTGAAGCGTATATGGGCTATAACCACCGCAAAAATCGCTGGAAATACAAAACTGACGCAATTTACGATGGGAGTGGGAACAGTGTGTCCTATAACTTTCAAGACTTCACATTCGGTTCCCACGGCGTAGAGCTAGGGCTCAGATTTTCAGTACAGCGCCCCGTAAATAACGCGATTGCATGATAGTTGATCAGTGGCTACTACTGGGGATTCTGAGGAGGATTTTCCGGATTTGTTCTTGCAATTTCGGTTTGTGGCTTGACATTTGTATTACTTGGAGAGTTAATCCCACGATGGTTTGGTAAATATGGTCGCCCCAAGCATGCAGGATGTGCAAGATACGATCAGGGTGCTTACGTGGAATGTGAACTCCGTACGGAAGAGGATATTGCACTTATGTACCGTACTGGAGGAGCACAAAGTTGATATCGCAATGTTGCAGGAGATCAAGTGTGTAAACGACGATTTTCCCTACGCAGAGCTAGAAGCTCTTGGGTACACATGCTACGTACATGGGCAGAAATCTCGAAATGGGGTTGCGATACTCAGCAAATTCCCTGTGATAGGGGAGGTGAGCACAACCGTTTTTGATGTTGAAGAAATGGACTTCCTACCTTCCACTGGTGGCTACTCCACGGAAGAGGCTAGATACATAGAGTGTCTAGTGGATTGTGTAGGGACTCAGGTGAGGGCAGTAAGTGTGTATGTGCCCAATGGGCAGGAGGTCAATACCGCAACTTTCGACTATAAGCTTAATTTCCTACGGCGCCTTAAAGGGAAGCTAAAACATTTGCTGGTGACGGAGGATGTATTGATTGCTGGCGGGGACTACAATGTGGCTCCAGATGCCATAGATGTGTATGATCCGCGGCTGCTCGAGGGGAAATTGTGCTTTCATCCCGAAGAGCGCGCGCGATTCCATGAGATCTTGCACTCCGGCTTGATGGATGCTTTTCGCGTTTTTCACGAAGACAAACAGGAGTTTAGTTGGTGGAATTATAGGGAAGGTGCGTGGCAACAGAACAGGGGCATGAGGATAGATCATTTGTTGTTGTCTCCCCAGGCGACGGATAGACTATTGGACTGCAGCATTCTCTCTAAAGTTAGGGATTTTGAATCCCCCTCGGATCACGCTCCTGTGATATGTAGTTTGAAGAATTACATGTAATAATTTGATATTCTTCGACATGTTGAGGGGTTGCACATCTAGGTTCAGCGCGCTTTTGGAGGGAGTCACATTTCCTCTATTGCCCCCTATTATCCTTAACATGCCGGCTGCGATATAGTAGTCCGGGAGTCATGGTCTTTTGTGTATATCTTACAAAGTGTATTCATGCTAAAACGTCACCCTGGGTGCTGGTGGTGCTAGTGCCGCCGCTACGGGTTGAAGGAATGCCAGGGTGGCCTAATATACCTTCTTGTTCAGCGATGATTGTGTACGCATGTTACTTGATGGCGCCACCGTTATGAAGGAGACTTACCTACCTAAGGTGGGATCCCCGTTTTGAGAAGAAGAAGTGAGTGAAAGCGTGCGGCGAGAACCGCTGTTGAGCTCCTTTAGCCGCTTCTGCTCTAAAATTTCTTTTACAGATTCCACTGTGCACTCGAGCAGAGGTCTGCGGTGACGGCGATCACACTCGCTCATGCGTGCCAGTACAAAGGCAGAGGTACAGCTTATTACCCATCCCAAGGCCACTATGACCTTTGCTATGTTCCATGGTGTGTCACCTATACCGGGGGCGCCGATAAGGCATGTCATACCCATGCATATACTTGTAAGACCCAGGCATATCGAGAAGTATCCGAACCCGCTGTAAGCCCTTGCTATCTTAGTGCGTGACCGAAACTCTTCTGGATCCATGTCTGCGCGCTCCAGGCTTAGCACCTTGTTATTTGCACGTATGGCGACGATTTTGGATATTATCGCGCATAGCGACGCAAAGCACGGTACAATGGAGAAGAAGTATGGAGGCTCCATCCCAGAGGTCGTGAAGCACAGCGATGTAATGGAAAAAACGGCGATAGCCAGCGCTTCCAGGTTTATAGCGATCGCATTGGTCTTTTGCAGACGAATCACCTCGGGATGGGTGTCATGCTGCATGCGAATTCCGTACAGTGCTAACCTCAAAAACGTGAGAGCACAATATGCAAGCGTTGCCGATAGAGCGGTAATGTGGAGCCAGTGTGTTGCTGTCTTAGCAGGTGTGTCTATAGGGGAAGCCAAAACCAGAATGCAGAACGCAAGAGAAAATAGATAACAGACCATTACCACCATTCTGCGGGCAGCATCGACATTTTCGCGAGTTATATAGTAGGAGACACGTCCCGCGCTCTGGCCTCCGCTTGAGAGGGGAGTGTAAGGGACAACAAATCCCTGTGTCACGATAAATTCCGGGGGGGAGAACATCCCAAGTATAGCACATATTGTGTATTTTTCAAGAAAAGACAATGGAGAAAACTTAAAAAATTTGATGTTTTTGAAACCAATTTTTATGAAATTTACTATTTTAAATTCATCAACAATGCGGCTGCAGGCCACCTACGCACACAGCATATTTTAACCACCTAGCCCTTATTAATAGAATCTTGGAAAATTTATGATCGTTAAGTTGTCTTAGGAATTCTCCTATAATAAAAAGAAGTCTTATATGCACATGTTGGTTGCAACATAGAATAAGATGTGATATCCCCGTCCCGAGGCTAGGTAGCTCAGGGGTAGAGCAGGAGCATCATAATCTCCGGGTCGGGGGTTCGAATCCCTCCTTAGCCACTGGCGAGATGAGACGGCCGCCGGATGCGCTCATCATTTTCGTGAAAGGATGTGCGAGGCCGCAAATTGCCACGGGATTCTCTCTAATACATTGCCATACCGCCATTTACGTGTATGGTCTGCCCGGTTATGTAAGAGCTGGCATCACTTGCCAAAAACAGAACTGTAGAGGCGACGTCCTCTGGGGTTCCCATGCGGCCCATGGGTATGTTGCTCAATATGAGATCTTTTTGCTTTTGAGGCAGCGGGGCTACCATGGGCGTATCTATGAATCCAGGTGCGATGCAATTCACTGTAATTCCACGCGATGCAAACTCCAATGCAATAGATTTGCTCATGCCTATGATACCCGCCTTGGATGCGGAGTAATTTGCCTGCCCAATATTTCCAGTGCATCCTACTATCGAAGATATGTTTATGATTCTGCCGCTTTTGTTGGACAGCATGGCGCGACATGCTTTTCTGTTGATTTTGAATACGGAGGTCAAATTTACTGCAATGACTTTATTCCAATCCTCGTCAGTGAGGCGCAAGGACAGCTTGTCCATGGTGATACCAGCGCTACATACTACCCCATCGATGCCTGACATGTGTTCTGCGGCTTTATCGACTAGCGTTTCTACTTCTGAGTCATTGAGTAGATCACACTGTAGTATGTGTGCACCCGTTGGGCATTTAGAAGCAACCTCTTGCAGCGCATCATGTCTAGTGCCAGATATACACAATGTTGCACCTGCGCCTGACAAAAAAGAGGATATTGCGGCACCTATACCCCCAGATGCTCCCGTTACAAGAAATCTTTTTCCAGATAGATCAAACATACATCCTCCATTAACAGAATGATAATAACAACTTAGTCATGGTCCTTGATCAACGCTAACTAATTTACTTGATTGGCACAATATTATTCGGTATCATGGCGGCGTTTTCATGGTTTTACCTATCTGTGTGTTGTATAGCTCTGGGTGTATTCTGTTGTTAGGGGTCTCTATTTAGTTGTGCTTCCTCTTGGCGCTGAGGTCGTGAGAGTAGTGTGTGGTTTTTCGCTGTGTTGTTTGGTGTTTTGTGGGGGATAGCTGTACATGATGTTGAGTTCTTTGCAATTACCTGATGAGTTACGCAAACGCGTACAGGGATTGTATAATGCCGATGAAGGGAGTTATGTAAGGTACCTGACTGAGAAGGCAGACGTTTCAAGGGATGCTAAGGTTAGGATATATAACCTCGCGAAGCAAATAATGGAGAAGGTTCGTGCGAGCAAAAGCGCGAATGTGATAGACGCATTCATGCAGGAGTATGGCCTTTCAAGCGAAGAGGGTGTTGCCTTGATGTGCTTGGCGGAGTCTTTGTTGCGCATTCCGGATGAGTGCACTATAGATGAGATGATCAGGGATAAGATCGCGCGTACGGCATGGAACAAGCACATAGGCAAGTCTCCTTCCATATTTGTCAATGCGTCTACGCTGGCTTTGTGCGTAGGTTCGCGCCTTTTGCGAGGGGTGGACGATTCTCGGTGGTATGGTGTACTGAGCGACTTGCTGAAGAATATGGGTGAGCCTGTAATTAGAAAGGCTGCCCTGCAGGCTATGTCAACTCTGGGTAGGCACTTTATATGTGGCCCAAACATTGAGGATGCGGTTTCGCGGAGTAACGATAACAAATGGCTGTGCACTTTTGATCTTTTAGGGGAGACTGCGAGAACTAGAGAGGATTCTGAAAAGTACTTTGCTGGTTACATGCACGCTGTGGAAGTTTTGGGTGCGAGCGACACGTGTGAGGGCATGAAGCACGGGTTGTCGGTGAAGCTTTCTTCGTTGAATCCTAGGTACTGTTTTGAGCAAATTGATAACATTCTTGATGACATATCAGGGAAGTTGCTGCAGCTCTGTCAGGCGGCTAAGAAATACGATATCGGGATTACCATTGACGCCGAAGAGGCGCGTAACATGGAGATCTCTTTTATAATTTTGGAGAGGGTGTTCCTTGATAAGTCTTTGGATGGATGGGAAGGCCTTGGTATTGTGCAGCAGGTTTACCAGAAGAGGGCGTTAGTTGCGCTTGATTTTCTTGAAGATGTCTCTATTAGAGCTAATCGTAGGATCGTGGTAAGGCTGGTTAAGGGCGCCTACTGGGATTATGAGATTAAGAGTGCGCAGGAGCAAGGTTTAGATGGGTATCCCGTGTTTACCAGGAAAGCGTACACTGATGTGTCTTATTTGGCTTGTGTGCAAAAGGTGTTGAGTAAGCCGAACACTTTCATTCCGTGTTTTGCTACTCATAACGCTTACACTGTTGCGTCGATTTTGGAGATGGCAGATAAGGATCATCCTGGATTTGAGTTTCAGCGTCTGCATGCCATGGGTGAAGGCATGTATGACTATATTGTTAGGGAAGTGGCGCCCAATGTGCCGTGCAGGGTGTATGCCCCAGTTGGGGGTTATCAGGAGCTGCTGCCATATTTGGTGAGGAGATTGTTGGAGAATGGGGCGAACTCTTCTTTCCTCAACATGATGAATAATGCAGATGTGCCGGTTGAGAGCATGTTGGTTGACCCTCTAGAGAAGGCGGTGTCGTTTGAATATGCTCCGCACCCTTGTATTCCACTGCCTGCGAGATTATTTCCAGATGGTAGGGTAAATTCCGCTGGTGTGAATACTTCGGATTCGCTGGCTATGCTTCTGCTTAGTGAGGAGGTGCAGAGTTTTCAGGAAACCTGCTGGCGGGCATGTCCTTTGATCGGTGGGCAGGATGTGTCTGGGGGTGAGGTTTATGAGGTATTCTCCCCTGCCAGCCTGAGTGTTAAGGTTGGGGAAGTGTCATTCGCTACTGAAGAACATGCACTTGCGGCGGTAGATACTGCGTACAACGCATTTCAAGAATGGAGTGAGACACCAGTTCAGGAGCGCGCGGCTATCCTGGAGAAGGCGGCTGATTTGTTGGAGCGGGAGCGGGGCAGGTTCTTCTCTCTATGTATTAGGGAGGGTGGCAAGGTGATCCCAGATGTTATTGCCGAGATTCGGGAGGCTGTGGATTTCTTGCGGTATTACGCTATGCTCGCTAGGGAGCAGATGGCTGATCCAATTAGGCTTCCTGGGCCGTCTGGTGAGGAAAACTATCTATATTTTGAGAGTAGAGGGGTCTTCGTCTGTATATCTCCGTGGAATTTTCCTTTGGCGATCTTTTTGGGACCCATTGCGGCAGCGCTTGTTACTGGGAATACAGTGATTGCGAAGCCGGCTGAGCGGACCTCTTTAGTGGCCTATGAGGCGGTGAAACTCCTACATGAGGCTGGGGTGCCGGTGGATGTATTGAATTTTGTGCCCGGTAGAGGTGAGGTGCTCGGTGAGGTTTTGCTCAGGAGTCCGAAAATAGCGGGAGTTGCGTTTACGGGTTCGACTGATACGGCGAATAAGATAAATCAAGCCATAGCCTCCAGGAATAGGGACATTATTCCTCTCATAGCTGAGACTGGTGGTCTGAATGCTATGATTGTCGACAGTTCAGCGCTGCTGGAGCAGGTTGCTGATGATGTGATTTCTTCTGCGTTTAAGAGTGCGGGACAGAGATGCTCCGCGCTGAGGGTGCTATTCATCCAAGAGGAGGTTGCAGAGCGTCAAATACACAAGATTTGCGGGGCTGCCGCGGAGCTCAAGGTTGGGGACCCTATTGCTCTCAGTACAGATATAGGTCCGGTAATTGATCAGCAGAGCTTTGATATGCTCAACTCTTACATCAAGGAGATAAAAAAGAAGGGGGCAAAATTGCTTTATAAGGCTGATATCGGCAGTCTATCGAAGGGAGAGGAGGGGTATTACTTTCCTCCGTGCATTTTTGAGCTTGAGTCTATTGATCAATTGGAGCGGGAGATCTTCGGGCCTGTGCTCCATATAATTCGATACAAAAAGGCAGATTTGCCGAATGTGTTGCAGAGTATCAATAGCATGGGGTATGGGCTGACGTTTGCAGTTCAGAGTAGAATCCAGGGCAACATAGACTATATCACCAATAAGATAGGTGCGGGTAATGTCTATGTGAACAGAAATCAGGTTGGTGCTGTGGTGGGAGTGCAGCCATTCGGCGGTAGGGGCCTATCTGGTACTGGACCTAAAGCAGGTGGCCCAAATTACTTGCATAGGTTCTTGACAGAAAAGACTGTGACTATCAACTCGGCTGCTCTAGGAGGCAATGTTGCCCTTGTTTGTCTGGAGGACGAATAAGCGGCGTCCTTGCGGGGTAGTAGGTTCTTCTTTAAGTGGAGATGGGCTTTGGGTCTGAGTGAAGCGGGAAGTGCGCTTCCGAGGGCCCAGTCCGGAGGGGTTGTGAAAAATATGACGGAGCTTGCTTTCGAGCAATCGCTGCGTCACGGCTCCGTTGCCTATGGAGAATTTTCGGTTTATGCCAGAAGATGGCGCAACGCTTCTTATCTCAAATTCTAATCTGGCATTAGATCTAGGTATTAGATTTTAGACTGGGCTTGTAGGTATCTGATATCGGTGGACACCTTGCACCATAAAAATAAAGTGCCCCACCTCGTTGGTAATCGCATCTCTAAGTAAACTTCCGCATGGGACCATCGCTGCATTGCCATCAAAGATCAATGAAATAATGAAGGTGTCCCACCTTATCGTTCTGTCTCAAAAACGGCATTGGGGGTTGGGTAGGCGGAAATTTTATATTAGTGGAAATTTGCTTCCGTAAAAAAGGCGGATCTTCTTAGAATCCCGCTCTATACCCATATTGATATTTTTCCCAATGACGACTCATATAACAACAGGCACTACCAGCTCTATAAGTGACCAGGAAGTCGCATCCGATGTGACTTTTGGTGAGATCGAAGAGCTATTTAAGAAAAAAGAGGATCAGTTTAACGAAGCCATGGATGACATGTTGCACGCGTTCGTAGGGAGATTGAGAGGAGTACTTGAAGAAGAATTGGTCACATTGTTGCGCAAGGAATGCGTGAGGCTATTCAAAGAAGCTGCCACCGCGGGTTTACAAACGGCCAATATTGCAATTTTAGACCAAAAAAGCTTGGAAATTATAAGTGAAATGATGTCCGAAATCGTGCAAGGAGTACTAAAAAATTTAGTTGAAATATAAGGTATAACATGTTCGAAAACTCTGTTTTTCACATTTCACGCAGAACGCCTCCCCTAGGATTTCCCGTGACGCTGAAAGAAGTAAGATCTTTTCTAGAGATACACAACAACAAGGAGGACGAATTATTGGCGAGCCTTATTGCGATAGCTGCAGAATATGCTCAATGGTATATAGAACAATCTCTCAGCAGGCAGACTTGGTTGCTATCCTGCGCTGGGAATAATATTCCTAAAAAAATATGCCTGCCGTTCGGACCCGTTATTTCAGTCACCTCGGTGGTTACAACCGGAACTTACGGTGCTGTAAACATTCTCGAAAAGGGGAAGTATCTGCTTGATGTTTCTAGATCTAGCATAACACTTTCCTCAATGTCAAATGTAGCAAAAATCGATATCGTCTATGATGCAGGTTATGCCGATGCAAAGGATGTGCCGATGCAGATTAAATGCGGCATACTACACCACATAGCTATTGCTTACAAACGGAGGGATGAGATGAGAGTTGGGCACCTGACATTTATCAAGGAAATATACTCTCCTTTTAGAGAAGTGAAGTTGGTACTATGATGCGCATCGCAGACTTTTGTGCCGCTGTAGTAGAGCAACTTAGGTTGGACAATGACATAAGTGGCATGGTAAGCAGCATATACGAACAAGCGCCCACTTCCGCTGCAATACCATACATTTACTTGCACATGTATCATTCTGAATATCTGGAGACTTTTGGTGAATCGGCGCTGAAATTGGGGCTAGCGTGCCATTTATTTAGCCACAGTATTCACGAAACTCTGGAAACCACCGAAGCCATCTACGGCACGTTGCGCAGCTTTTTCCTGAAGGAGAAGCACGTATTCACTCACAAGGGGTGTAAGGTGGCAATACGTAAGGGGCACATCCTGCAATCTTCCACGAGTTTTGAGGTGTTGATAAATGCTCACGTTTAAATATAGAGACAGAAGCGGTAAATACGCCTCTATCCAAGGAATAAGAAGCGTTAAGCTGACCCTGCGCAACAGAAACTCTGAGGTCAAGAGCGTATCTTCCCAGGGTTGGAAGAGTTCCCTGGAGTGTGCAGGAGACAAAAGCATCGTCATCAAAATAGTTGGAATTGTTAGCGGATCTTCGGCTGAAGCTGATTTGCTAGAGTACTCGTTTGAGAATCGGGCCATGGACTGTGTGTTGTCTTTTGAGGGGAACAGAAGTGCCAAGATAATAGCGAAGTGCTTCATAGAACTGTATGAAGGGTTTTGCGAGGCGGGAAGTCTAGATAACTTCAATACCACGCTAGTCAGCAGTGGACCGGTGCGTTATCACGAAGGCGGAGGGAATGCGGAGTAGGAGGTGAATATATGAAAAATTAACTATAAGTTCATCCAGCGCACATACGATAGTGTCTACCATCGTTAACTTTGCTCCCAAAATGATGAAGATGCGCTACAACTGGCCGGAGAGTCAATACGCTCGGGCAGTTAGGTGCTCGATAGAGCTGACAATGAAGCACGGCGCGCTGGGTCAAGTTGCTACCATACGCGGGATACTGGGGACTTCCCTATATGTTCGTTTGCTCGTTGCAAGGCATCCGGAACTGCAAAGAGCTAGATTTCGTACCTCAGTAATTCGCAAGGCGATGACGGGGAGGTGGGCGGAGAAAACTCAGAGATTGAGTCATTGCAGATATCCGGTGTCGCGCTACCTGAACCCCTCTCATGACATATTGCACTATAGAGAAAGCAGGCGGAAGGCACTTTCGACTTTGACATGGCAGCAAAAGGTGAATAGAAATGCTGCACTGTCCGTGTTTAAAACCATGCTTAAGGTGAAGGTTGCGCACGGCATGGATCCAGTGCAAAGAGCTGGTCAAACCAAGGAGTCTAATGTGCGTGAAGCACTGAGATATGGGCGTACCCCTGTGCGAAAAAAGCGAAGTGCAATGCCATTTTTCAAACTTGTGATGAGTCTCTTGTTCGCGTTGATCTGCCCTCCAATGCTTCACGGGGACCTGATGGTGAAGTGCATCCTTAAAGGTCTGGAGAAACAACAAACGCAGAAGGACCGCTCCCGTTCCGACAACTATGTATGTTGCATTAGAAGATAGTACAACAAGACTTCAGGCAAATTTTTACAATATATAGAGATAGTTAATAGATGCAATTTAAAAGTTTCTTGAAATTATGTTTCGAAACCGTAGCTCCCGACAGTAGATATGTCAGTAATTGGCATATCCGGGCGATATCGGATAGATTAGAAGCCGCCATGGCTGGGAAAATC
>JBQEQV010000056.1:0-6613 GCA_052043585.1 Anaplasma sp.
TGGGGCTGTGCCGAATAAAATTTGCCATGACTATTACCTGTTGATTGTCGAAGCGTATTTCAACTTAAGTATATACACCATTCCCTTGGTCTACTTTGTACTCTCACGTCTTCCCCGAGGTACCATAGGTGAAGCGCCACAGTCTTGTAAAGTGGTGGATGGAGACGGTTGTCCATCCTCCACGATTTTCCGCCTGTGATCCTTAGTTTTCGCGCTCTTTGGATCTGGGTTTTTCTCCTCATGGGCACTTTGCCTTGCAGTAGAAGAGGTGTCCTTCGCGTCAACACGGTCAACTTTATGGTCTCCCGCTGCGCGTCCTTCTTCCGTAGTTACAATGCCACTCCTCGCGGCCTGCCGTGCCTGGTCGCTTCCCACCTCCTCAGTGCCAGAAAGGCAAATCGGCCTTTTTGCGAAGACGAAAAGTATGATGGAGACCCACATGTGAAAGAAAGTTGTGTAGGCCTTTGCTAACCTGGTCAAAAACGAATCATTCCTTCCAGGCTCTCCGCGGAACAGCAACCGGAAGACGTACTCTGTTTGGGCAACTAAAAATCTGGTTGCATCTGCACATCGCCTCCAGAAGGGCAAAGGGGATACATTTGTCGAGTGGACCGGGGCGGTCGCAGATTCTTTTTTCTGTGTGTGCAGGTGTGACTTTATGTATGCCCTCACGTATTCTATGCCACTTTGAGTTTTAAGTGCATCCCTCCTTGACAGTGGCTCGTCGGACACTTCATTCTCGAGATCAGAGAACACCCACCGTTCTGGGCCTTGCAGCAATACTTCCTCCACGGAAGTGATCTGCCGTTGGTTAGCAAGTTTGCCCAATATAGCGATTTCAACTTTTTCCGCGTTGACGCAACGTTTGTTGTATTTTTGTCTCAGGAACTTCAGGCCATTTTCGTGTCCTTGTTCGTAGAAGGCTATGACGATCTGAGTAATGTCCCCCCTAACCTGTTGCCCGGCAGTGGCTTCCACCCCGTGTCGCAGAGATTCGTCCCTGACGTCGGTTACTGTTTTTATGAGCATTAATGCGGTATCTGCGGAGATCGCTCCTTTACGCATTGCTCCTGCTATGGTGTTCACCACCTTCTCAAAGCACGCGGCATCAGGCAACTCGGTGTTCTTGTACAAGAAAGACGCGGATCCGAAGTCTCCTATGTATAGCATGTTCTCCAGGAGATCGTGGTGTGCCGCCAATTTGTGTTGCTTACCGAGAGAGCCTTGTATATTCTCTATCGACTCTAAAAGCCCGGAGTAGCCCCTTCGATTGTACCCGAACTCGAGTGTACGGGCTGATGCTGCACTCAGTCCATGACCAACGATTTCTCCAAACTCTGCAGTAAACGTAGATGGATTAACGAGGTTGTGAGTCCTTTTTGTCACATTCTCCAACAGTGCCAGCGAATCGTCTAACGCCGTCTGTAAAACCAGTGTAGCTTGCTTCACCCGCCCACGTGCCGCCTCGCGAGCTGAGAGCACCTGAATTGTGTGCCGTAGATCGCCCACCGCTGCTCGGAGCGCAAGTTGCGAGACAATAATTTCAAACTTTGCAATCACGGGTCCAGCAGCTTCCACCCCGTATTTTTTTACAGCCTTACGCAATACATCGCTGTTGCTAGGGACAATGCCGCTATCTTGTGGTATGCAGCCCCCATGTTGCTTTTCAAGCAGTGCCAATAAAGTAACAGCATTCGAGAACGCCGTCACAGCAAGGAGCTTTGTCTGCGCAAGATCCTCACCAAAACTAGATGTGTTTCTAAGTAGTTCTGCAGCTTTGTCGAAGTTTGCCGAGATGTTGCCGATTACAGCATATCCATCCAAGATCTCAAGGGCTGCAGCCTCCTGCTCAGACAGCTTGAAAGACGTATTCAGGATAGTTCTGAACTCTTCTGAAGGCGCGCTGCCGTGTTTTTTAGGTGCCTCCCTATGTTCTGTGTGACTATCAATTTTCTCCCGTACAGTGGCGGAATGGAGACCTTGCTGCTCAGCAACTTCCTGATCGTCCGCCGGTGTTTGTCTTGCCTTGCTTGGTGATGTTGGCAGAGTGTCACGTACGCTTCCAACCAATGCTGCGGTTTTCGTGAACAACTGCTGTATCTCTTCAGATGCAACTATGCCACGCTTCTTACTAGATACGTCGATGATAAAGGCAATGTCGTTCCATATGAGTTCACGTGCCTCGGCCAACGAAGTTGAGTTCGCAAGTTTTAAAGTGACGTTTTTAAGTTTGCTCATAAGACTTTGTATGTCTGTAATAAGCAAATCAAGCGATTTTGACACTTCCTCATGCGATACGCTGTTGAAGTTGGACTTTGCCTCCGCGTAAACTGTCCTACACAATATTTCCGCCGCGCTTATCTTGGGCGCAGTGTTTCCTTTTGCGTCTATTGTATATAGTACATCTGCAAGCTCTCGGACCTTCGCAGCAGCTTCATGCATGCGTACTGTTGCGATTGCGAGATCTCTTGCGTCTTTTGCGTCACCTTCTTGCGACGACCATCTGTACAGGATTTCTTGGGTATCCATTTTTTGAAGTACGTGTTCGTCCACGAGATCGCGAGCCACACGAACAGCAAATGTGGCTATCTTTTTGTGCAACAGGGCATTTTCACTATTAGAGTGCTTGAGGCTCTCCAAGTTGTCTAGACAGATTTTGAGCTGCCCCGAGACATTGCTCACGATCTCGACATAGCCTGCCTGCCCATCAGCAAAAAGCCCGCAATTGACGAACTGTAGTAGGTACTCGACCATACCCAGCAATCGCAACGACCAGTCGTAAGTTTCACGCACATGTTTGGAATCTGCCTCAGCTGGGTCCATCATCTCCTTCACTGATTCCCTGGCGAGGGACATCATTGCCGAAACTTGTACCAGCGCTGCTTTGCTCTCTGGAGGGACTTTGGTATGTCTCATGTCCTCACCGAGCGACCTTCTTAGCTCAATCAGCGCGGACAACACGCTGTAACATGAGCCGTACAACGCGCTGAAAATCCCAACTGGCAGTGGTACCATGTATGCTCTGGCAGAGGATAAGATGCAACTTACTGTGCTGTGCTCTATGTGCTCCCGTACCTGCGCCATGGCAGCACTACGAGCTTCGGCGCTGCTACTTTCCTCAAGAGGCAGGCTGTGCACAATTTCCATAGCCTGCTCAAGACGGCTCAAGGCGCCATCAAGCTTTCTGACGGGATAGATGCTGTGTATCGCATATTCCTCCTGCATCCTCTTATTCTGGATACACAACGACCGCGCTCCGTTTAACAACGTTACGGACCGACGCAGATGTTTTGAGAGTTCCCCCTGCGCCGTAGCGGGCTGTTTCTCTAGCTCTACATCCACACTTCTGTCGATCTCATCTTTTTCCCCTGCATCTGCATCTGTCGCATCTGAGGTTCTGTCAGAGACTTTCTCTCCTGCTATTATATCCTCGGACGAGTACATCTCCATCAAGTGAGCTAGGACTGCAAGACTTGCGCACACAGCCCTGATAGCGCACATTTCCTTTTGCTGTGGATCTGAAGGGTATTTTCTTGTGGTGAAAGGAGAGAAAAGCGTTTCGGCAACGTTCACTATAGCGCTTTCCATGTGCGTAATGTCAATTTCGCTACTGCTCCCAATGCTTGCTAACACTTTACCTATTGTGCAATGTGCTGAGCTGACGAGCTTCTTGGCCTCCGGTGTAAGCTGACTATTATCATCCATTAGTTCCGCCAGCAGGCTTTCAATGTCACGCAATACAACGAAGATTTCTTTCGAGTACAGCATTCCTCTGGAGGTGACACTCTCTCCCTCTCCGCTATATTGCTCTATTGTTTTCATATTGCGATGCAGGAGGTCGAGTACGCACCTATGTGCCTTCGAGATTCCGTCGGCCAGGCGAACTACGTCTCTGTCCGAAAGCTTGCAAAAGGCACTGCTTGCATTGTTTACCCTCTCCTGCAGACTTCTATGTGCCTTTAAGAGGTCGCATAGGGAATCGCGCGAAACCTTCAAGTCTTCCTTGTCACTGACCACCTGTGAGGCATCTGCGGTGCCTTTGGCGGAGAACAGTGCTTTAGTGATGGATGCAACGCCCCGATGCAGTGCTTTAGCAGGCACCTTTTCTGTGCCCCAACTGTCCTCAACCAGGGAGATTACAGACTCTGCCGCTTCTTCCAGTTGTGCATCACTGACCTCTGTATGCTTGTCCTGCATACTTGCGATCATGTCCCGTAGGATGGGGAGGGTGGCACTTTTGTAGTGTTCCTTGTGGAGAGCAATGACGCACGCAGCGTACACCTTGCCCCTTACCTGCTTATGGACAACATATTCGGCCCCTTCGACCGCATTTTCCTTGGCAACAGATTCTATTATGTTCGATATTTTTGTAACAAACCCATCGGGGATTTTTATATGTGCTGCAGGGGAGGTGCTATTTTGTTGCAACTCACGCTCGAACTCCTTGTACACATCGGCCATGTGCTCCAAAGATAGCTCAATCCACTGTTCGCCGGCGACAGGGAATTTCTTGCCCACGAGTCCACTGACGTACTCGGCTGTAAAACGTGGAAGAGAACGTGCATTTTTCCCCATTTGGGAAATCACTGCGTCCTGTGTAGCGAGCATCGACGCCAAAATCGCGCTGTGTGCCACTGCGCTTGGTACAACTACATTGCCACCTTCAGCGGGTGTAATGCGTACATCGTCCCCCTTTTCGGTTACGCCAGGGGTTCGAGTACTTCCTTCAATAACTTCCCTTATAAGATCAAGAGGCGTCTTCGTTTCTGCTATAGGCTTTTGAGCTACCAATGCGGAGTACTCCTGCACCTGATTTCTGAGTATTGTGCTTGCCTCTCTGAATGCACTCACAATCCCTGCTGTGTCGTGGAGCGTTACGCGTTCACTATGTTGTGCCTCAGGAAACAGAGTTCGGATAATGCCCATGATGGTCTCCCGCTTGGGCTCCTCAACACTAATGCCCTCAACTGCAGCGATGAGCCGCATTGCGTGTAAGTACTGATATAACAGATCGCATATGAATGTGGCAGGCAAGGAGATGCTTTCCGCTTCCTGCTTAGTGTCCTGACTGCCGCCTTCTACGCTAACCTGGGCTTCCTCTGCTATTTCCTTGATCAGCACAAGCGGAGAAACATGCTTTCCATCACCAGAGTTCCTCAGATGAATCTCATTGTGCTCCGACACTATCTTTCTGAATATGAGAGCGATATCGGCTCCACTGGCAATCTTGCACTTATCATTATCCTGCTGTGGAGTATACAACGCTGCCTGCTCCCGTATAACTTTTTGCAGACGCTTCTTGTCAACTGAAGCACGCACTCCCACCGTTGCCGAGCGCATACGCAGTGTATCTTCCAGTGACTCAGCCGCATTCTCTAAAAACTCATATGGCACCTCAAGAGAAAGGGTTGGTTTTGTCCTGAGTTCCTGAAGTCTGAAGACCACACGCACTATGCTTGCCAGTGCTTTGCCTACAAGGACATTGGCCTCAGGACTGACACTAAGCAGCGAAATCTGCTCTGCGCACCTGTGCAGGATGGCTTGCTGTGATGCATAGAGTTCTTCTGTGAGAATGGCTTCAGTGTCTACATCCCGCTCACTTTCGTATATTTCCCGCAAGATAGGCTGAGCAGAGCGCAGCATCACCCTGGCACTATTATCCCCACTTGTCGACATCTGCCTGTGCTTCAAAAGCTCGAACATGGCACCTTCAACATCATCAACGGCATCACGCGCGAGATTTGCCAGGCTTTTCCTGAGCGAATGAGCCCGGGTTTCTACTGGGATTGGGCGATCATCCTCCGATATTGACTCTACTGCTTCGGAGCTAACCATCTTCGATACAATACTGCGTGCGACATATGGGATTGTTTGTGTAAGTAGTGCGCAGCAATTGTAGACGAAGATCATTGCCCTGCCGATGTTGCGGATGGCCTTCTGTAGCGAATGTGTAAGGCCACTGGCTGCGGCGGCAAGATTTTTGGTGATGAGATGTGCGACGTCGTGCATTACAAATTGGGTGCGGTGCAGCCAAGATTCTGTGCCCGACGTGGGCATCGTTTTTTCTGTTTCTATGGCAAGATTTCTGGTGATGAGCTGTGCAGTGTCGTGCAGTACAAGTTTGGCGTGGTGCAACAAAGATGCTATGCCCGACATGGACATTATT
Source organism: Anaplasma sp. (assembly GCA_052043585.1). Taxonomy (GTDB): domain Bacteria; phylum Pseudomonadota; class Alphaproteobacteria; order Rickettsiales; family Anaplasmataceae; genus Anaplasma. The sequence continues at coordinate 6,167 of JBQEQV010000056.1, forward strand.
CTTTCTTCCTTCCCTGTGTGCTTGAGTATATTATTTATCGCGGCCATAGCGCGTATTATGCTGTTTTTTGCTTTATTCAACCCCTCGTTCACACTATTGACAAAGAGTGGCTGATTCTGAGGGGGTAGGCTGCCGAGGCTGCGGATGGCGGACTCTACACTTTGATATGCGTCAGCGATCGACTGCTTAAGCTTCTCTAACGGGTTTTTGTGTTCTCTGCTTGACGTCCGGCCCTCTATCTCTGCTGCCATGTCCAGAAATGTAATCGCGCGTAGTATTCTCCCTGCGATCTCCGGACTGAACGAGAGGATGCCTGCGTTGTGTGAGACCGCGTATGATATGCGATGAATTGCGCTTCTGAGATTCAGATCAAATTCACTGCGCGCTTCTGCCGAACCCTTGTTCAAAGACTTTGCCGCATTGACAATGTCGCGATGTGCTTCGTAG
>JBQEQV010000057.1:0-5591 GCA_052043585.1 Anaplasma sp.
GCCTACAGATGTCAGAAATTCAAGGAAACACCTGCCCACCGCAGCGAAAACTGCAACAATGTTTGGTCGCCTCAACCTCATAACTCCATCAAAGAGATTTCAAAACTTGTACAACGTTACCCATATTTGCAGATGTGAAAAGCGCCGTGCCAACTACGACCACATCTGCACCGGCACTGATAATGGATCTTGCATTTTCAGTAGTAACACCCCCATCTACCGATATTCTTGTGCGTAGAGAATTTCCCTCGACCATTTGGCGGATTTTTTCTATCTTGCGCAACTGAGACGCCAAAAACCCCTGCCCACCAAACCCTGGGTCCACAGTCATAACAAGTACCAGGTCTAGCTCATCGATTATGTACTCCAGCACGCTGTGGTGGGTTTTGGGCACCAATGAAACTCCGACCTTCTTCCCACTTGCCTTCACCTTCCGGACAAATCTGTGCAGGTGCACATTCGATTCTGCGTGCACTGTAATAATATCGGCACCTGCATCAATTATGCTCTGCAGATGACAGGCCGGCGTGCTAACCATCAAATGCACATCTAACGGCATGTTCGTACACTTGCGCATCCCCGCAATAACCACGGGGCCCATAGTTATGGCCGGCACGAAACACCCATCCATAACATCAACATGCAACCAATCAGCCCCTGCATCTTCTGCAGCGCTTATCGAGCTACTCAAGTTAGCAAAGTCGGCGGACAACACAGAAGCGGAGACAACCACTCCAGCAGAGTCAAAGCCGTCACCACTTTGCACACCGCGAAAATCTTCCTTCTTAACTAGCAAGACTGCAAAATCACGAACCCATGGCCTTTCGCATTATAGCTTTTAGTTCAAGTCTTTCAAGATGTAACACAGTACACACAACATTAATCGGACTTCCACTACACAGCACACCTGCTCGCACCGCGAAAACAGGGACACATTACGCGGGCTACAATTCTTTCAGCTCCTCCATGTTGCCCCAACTATCCCCAACGCTGATATCGACTGTGAGAGGGACAGAGGAAAAACTGGTAACACCTTCCATCACCTCCTTAACCAGCCGCGCAACCTCATGCACGTAGGCCTCGGGGACCTCTAGCAATAGTTCATCGTGAACCTGTAAAAGCATTCTCCCCACATGTAGCTTTTCATGCAGCCGCACCATCGCTTTCTTTAGAATGTCCGCAGCAGTCCCCTGTATAGGAGCATTGATGGCCGCCCTTTCTGCAAAACTTTTGACCGCATGCCGCTTGCTACCTATCCCAACAATGTAACACTTCCTGCCAAACACCGTTCTAGTGTAACCATGTTTGCTGGCGAAGGCTAAAGTCCTATGCATGTAGTGCTTAATTTCAGGGTAGGAGCGGAAGTACTGGTCCACATACTGGCTTGCCTCTTTCTTCGGAATGCCAACACTTTTTGCTAAGCCAAAGGGGCTCATTCCGTAAATAATCCCGAAGTTGATGGACTTCGCCCTACGCCTCAGGTCAGGATCTGAAGCTCCATCCCCAAAAATCTGCTGCGCTGTTACCAAGTGAATATCTCGTCCCTCAGAAAAAGCATCGATGAAAGCCCGAACACCTGCAATATGCGCCAATACCCTCAATTCCATTTGAGAATAGTCTGCAGATACCAGTTTATATCCCATCTGCGCTACAAATGCTTTCCTGATCTCACCGCCTTCTTTGCTGCGAATTGGGATATTCTGCAGATTTGGGTTACTAGAGCTCACTCTACCAGTGACTGTTGAGACCATGGAGTACTGAGTGTGTACCCTGTGAGTACCGGTTTCCACTTGGCGCAGCAGACCATCTACGTAGGTGCTCTTCAACTTGGTGAAATGGCGCCATTTGAGTATCTTGTCAGCAATTTCGACACCATCCGCAGCGAACTCCGTTAGCACCTCCGCATTGGTACAATAAACACCGGACGGCATTTTTTTCGCATTTACGCCCAGGCCCATGCGCTCAAATAGCAATTGTCCCAGCTGCTTTGAGGAGGCAATGTTAAATTGGCACCCCGCTAGTTGATATATCTCCTGCTCCAGCAACGATATAGAATTGTGAAAATCTGAGGACAGTTGCTCTAGGATCTCAGTGTTGATTTCAATGCCAGCTTCTTGCATTTTGCATAAGACGCGAGTCAGCGGCCTCTCAAGCTGATAATAGACCGTGCACAGCCTTTCCGTGAATAGCTTACTTCGCATCATCTTGTGTAGTCGCACAAGCATGCATGCGACCGGTGCGACAAACCCTTTGCCCAGGTAAAAAGCCATGATGCTCTGCAAGCTGTGGTCATGGGTGCCCGCACCTAAGCTGTACGACATCAGCATAATATCGTCGAACGCCTCCAGATCAGGAAACGCCCCCATGATGAGCTTAGCGTCGTACACAATTTTTAGTACTGAATCGGATGCCAGAATCGGTGCAATGGCTTTCATAGATTCCTGGATACCATCTTTCCCCACGGAAAATACATCTTCCCCATCACATGAGACAGAGATCCCATTGATCGTACCGTCCTCAATGTCTGCAAAAAAAGCCAATAGGCTGTGGCCCGCATATTTGCTTAGAAACTCTTCCATGCTCTTGGCCCGGCATTTTTGCACTGCTGACACATTTTGCTCATCACCAGGCTTGCCCGGGCACTTCAGTGAAATCTGGTAACATTTTTCGATTCTCTCGCGCAGGGTCGTGAGCTCATACTTATCTAAAAAGGCAAGTAGCTGCTCCTTGCTAGGTGATCTTCTTGCGTATTTGCTGAGGTCCCCACAAAGTGCAACATTCCGGTGCAACGTCACCAGGTTGCGGGAGAGGATTGCCGAGTCAGCATGCTGTATCAGCATCTCGCGGCATTTTTTCTGCTCAATTTGTGCAACATTATCCAAAATGCTGTTCAGCGACCCAAATCTGTTGACTAGACGCGCGGCAGTTTTGATGCCAATGCTAGGTACGCCCGGAACATTGTCGGAGGTGTCACCCGTCAGCGCAAACACATCCAACAACTTGTCCGGCGTGACACCAAACTTTTCAAGCACGTATTCATCGGTCAAGTACCTGTTTTTGATCGGGTCGAAGACCTGTACATTTTCCCCCAACAACTGCAACAGATCTTTGTCCGCAGTTATAATATGTACGCGGGTATTCTCAGATGCATATTTGGCACTCAGTGTTGCAATTACATCATCTGCTTCATAATTTAATACTTCTTCACTAGCAATCCCCAACGCATCAACTGCTTCCCGCAGCGGTAAGAACTGCTGTAGCAGATCTTCCGGTAACTGCGGCCTGTTCATTTTGTATTCTGGATAGATCTTATGCCGAAAATTCTTCGACCCAGGATCAAAAACTACCGCCAGGTAGTCCGCGTTGTGTGCGAGCAAATGCTTCAGTAGAATGTTTACAAACCCGTACACACCTCCCACCGGCAGGCCATGCGAGGTATTGAGCTGTGGTAGGGCATAATACGCACGGAAAAGGAACCCATACGCATCAACAATGACAAAATCTGCCATGCGATATCTGCTCAATCTTAATTCTCGCAGGATAATGCAAAATGCACGGTGCCTCCAGTTTTATGGAAGCAGTGCATGAACAAATTGGGAACTGCAACTACGATATTACTGATTTCTGTGCAACAAAACGTGGGGGGTTGGAGCGTATTCAATACGCAGCGGTTTAAGCCGAATATGCCGTTCCATTCGGGATTTAGCTCCTATGGACAAGGCGATTTTGAGGCAGCAGATTGTTCTACGTTGTGTCTTTTAGGCCACAGTCAGGCAGGTGTTGTTTATTAACAAATCCCAAACTATTGTGAACAAATTCTCTTGGCTCGACACAATTTAGGGTTCGCTTAATAGCCTTCAGCTACAATCACGGGTTGTTCCAGGTTATGCAAGGGAGTCATTCATGGTTCAGGCTGCTGATAGCAAGCCTCGCAGTAGGGCGGGTAAATCTGCTACGGATAGCAGAACACAGACATCCGGGACAAAAAAACGTGAGGTCACCACATCGAAAGCCGCAACAGCTGCTAAGCGTAGCACAACTGCTAGGAAGAGTAGCACAGTTACACGGAAGGCTGCTGCGCCAAAAACTGCAGCAGCTACAAGGAGCAGCACTGCAGCACGGAAGGCTGTTGCGTCATCGGCGCGTGGTGTTGCTGGTACATACGGTTTCGGTTCTGGTGGTGTTTTCAACGGTGCCACGGCGGGCACTGGGGTAGCGGGAAGGTCGTCTGCGTCTTCTATCTTTGCCTACGTCAGGCGTTTTTGGGATTTCGTTAGGTCTCACCTACCCCAGTAGTACAGGATGGCACAGCTGGTTGCTTATCATCCTGTTGGGTGAGCACGGCACCGGATGTGCGCTAGCGAGTCGTTTGGGCAAGCCCATCTGCGGGTGTGTTTTTGCCGAAGAGGGGGGCTTATGCTCGGAGTAGGTCGTTAGCCGCTGTAGGGGGCGTCTACACCATAAAATCAAATCCCATCGTCAGGGTTTCTTTTCCGTCTTTGTGCAGGTAGGCCGACCACGGCCCGTCGGTTTTGCACCTGTTGCATGTTTTCCAACTATGGCGCATTCGTGTTGCCGCTCTGCGGCGGATGCGGTGTGCTTCCCGTCCAAAAGTAGAGACGTGCGCTTATTGTCAACGGGCAGTCGCTGCACACTAAATTTGGGCCAAGGGCTCAAACAGTGCAAAACAAACACCTCTGCATAGTGCAGAGCACCCTATTCTTTTCGTATTTAACCTCTTGACATATACCACCCTTTGTGATGAAACCCTAGGGTGGCTTTTGCCTCATTTTTAGCAAGGCTCCGGGGTTATGCGCGGTGAGTGGTAAATTTCTTCGTCGAAAAACAGCAAAAAACTATACTCTTTTTGCGCTGCTGTTGCTGCTTGTGGTCATGTTATTCTCTGTTGCCATGGTGAGGGTAAAGGTTTAGTATCGGGTTGCAGGCTAGAGCGCAGGTGCAGCTCGGAGACGAGCAGATTCCTGGCAGCAGTCGGGCTTGGTGGCGTTCCTTGTGTTGGTCCTGTAAGTTTAGAGCCAGCAGTGTAGCGTAGTTCGTGATGGACCTGGCGTGGCAATTTGGTGGTGTGCACCGTGGCCACGGGAGGTTGCCCGTCTCGGGGTTGGGCGGCGCGTTGGCCTGTGCTGGGAAGGGTGAAAATATGGTCTCGAGCACAATTGTAACGTGGATAGATGGCTGGGGCGTGCGTAGTTCTTGTGCGCATGCGTGGACCGACGATGGAATGACGCTGGAGGATGTGCGCCACGTATCTGGCCCGAATTCTACATTCTCCGGATCCCGCTCAGAACGTCGGCAAGCAAATTTGTGCGTTGTAGCAACTTCGCGGTGTGGTAGCGCATCCTCCACGATTTCGTCAATCAATGCTGTCGTGTGCCCATGCGTAATCCACAAAGCCCCAATGACCCCGCATCCTCAACTTGTGATATAGCGCGCGAATATGGTCTACAGCCCGCATTCATGTGTGCAAAGCATTAAGTTGCGCAATTTCCGCAACTACATAAAAGCCGAACTGGAGAGTGGGGATCAGTCTGTGATATTGTCCGGGAAAAACGGCGCAGGTAAGACTAACG
>JBQEQV010000058.1:0-3320 GCA_052043585.1 Anaplasma sp.
TACTGAGCGTACCATCCTCCAAGAGTGCACGTGCCACAATTACTTGCTGTGTGTTCGTGCTCTCCCCAAGGGTGAGCACCAGGGTGTGCCGCTGTTCTAGATCTTCACCAAGTGACATTAAGGTGTCCTTTGCCCACGAAAGGATGAGTTGGTCTGAAAAGAACGTCGGGTTCTCTTCATCCTTGTCGAGAGTCCAGGCAATGTTGTTCCCCGAAACAACAAGATAGAGAGGCTGTTCGTTTGATGCAGTGCGCAAAGCTTGATCGTGCTTCGGATTTGTTGCATCCTCGTCATACCTCCAAGCAACGCTCACCTCTCTTTGTGCCCGCTTGCTAGCCAAGGCGGATTTGTACTCCAGCGTCACAGTATTTCCATCAACTCTTTGATTGTCGAGAGAGAACACCATTTGTTCTGCATTTAGGTGCGCAACGTGGCCGTTTTCTTGATGCTCAGTGCTGAGATAGTTTTTAGGTGCGGGAACCAAGTCCACCCTGACCCGTTCACCGATGCCCTCTGTACTTCTTTGCAACAAGAAGGCCGGTGCTCCTCGGGTACTCTTGTACATGTCACGCAGTGACCAATCATCCATGAAAATATCCGGCTCTATATATAGCTCCTGCATGTCTTGATGGGTCATCAGAGAAGTATTGCCGTGTTCGTCACATATTTGTACAGCGTAACGACCATTAGGCTGTGTGACGATTTTTGCATATCTGTCTAACAGCGGCAATTCCGTTGTCGGAAACTCGTGTGCCAATGCCATTAGTTGCCCGTCCTCAGAGAAGAAGTAGGCAGCTTTTGGCACGCTGAGCAGCTTATCCTTGTGGCGGATGATGGCTTCAAGAACGGGTTCTTCGTCTTTCGGGTCAATGTGTAATGGCAACACAGTTTTGGAATGCGTAACAATCTCGAAGGGCACAGGTAGCTGGGTAACAGGCTCATCCGTTTTTTCAGAAGTAGCTGCACTTTCATCGCTTTCAGGTGCTGGTTGTTTCGGAGGTGTATGCGTGGCATCCGGTTCTGTTACGGTATGTGTGACTGGAAGTGCATTTGCATTCGTGACAGGCTCATCTACATTATCCACATGGCGTACCTTTCTGATTTTCTGAAGAAACTCGCCTGCGCTTCTACCAACAATCGAATCCTCATTGCTTGTTAGCATTGAAGACAAAATAGCACGTCCTTGCATAACTTCTTGTGCTTCTTCTGGCAGTTTAAAGAGTGCCCAAAGCACGTTGGCATCTTCTCCACCGACACTAAATTCAAAGAAAGCCTTGCGGGACAGGAATTCACTCAGAACGTTGCGGTAGAGTTCGGTGAGATTCCAGGAGTAAAGAACAACATCTTTGCCAGCATGTACCGAAAATTCAATCTTGAGTGGAGACTTCTCCGACAATCCTAAGGTAACAGTGTTCCCGGCTGAGTTTTTCATCCTTATGGGTAGAGGCAACACCTCTTCTTGGCCAATTTTTACGCCAATTCCCTGAAGCTGCGCTGCATGCTTGTCCGTAGCCACAATCCTGACTGCGTACTTGACAGTTGGATCTCGATCTCCATTGTCCAACAGATGTTGCAAGAAACTCCGTGCGTGTTTCTCATCCTCAAACTCTGGAATTCCATCCCCAATAAAACTTGTAAAGTGTACTTCTGAATTGCTTACAACCCCATAAATTGGGTGTTTCTCCAGAGTCGCTGTTCGGGACTGTGATATAGTTGCTTTATACGCCTCGGTCTCCAGTGGAAATGAAAAAGTGGTGCCCCGGTCGGCTGCTGGAAACCCATATCTTGTCGGTATCCAACCCGTTGCGCTACGTAGGAACAACGTACACTTTCCCTCAGTGTCATTGTGTTCAAAAAGCGCATACTCCGGGTTAAGCAGTGCGCGGTCATCATCGCCTGGGTACGCGGCATCATATTTTACGGCCGCGACCTGGTTGGACCCTGGGTCTCTTACAAGTCTAAAATGCGGCCCTGATTTCCCTGCGTCGTAAACACTTTGTAGATCCATAAGCTTGAAGCCTTTTCCAGCAACAAGCATGCGCCCTACCTTCAGGGCGTCACCGTCTTCCAAGAAATCTGTGAACCCCTGTGATACGCTTGACTTCTGTAAGGGAGAGTTGCTTTCATGACCAGTTCCACCAGCGTCGGTAAAATCCACCTTAGCTAACTCCTGGCCCTGTGCATTACAAAAAACGGTACTGTATTCCCCTTCACTCCCTTGCACCACTTTTAAGAACTGGTGATTAGGAATCAGGGAGAATGCATAGCCGTACTGACCGGCGCTCTCAACTACTACTTCCTCCTCTGTCTTGAAACTGTATTTCAATAGGGACAGAGCTGGGTTTTTATCATAGGCCTTGTCATGAACCTTCAGCTTAATTTGGTATTGGGTGATCCTGGACTTTGGGTCGTAGAACACTTCTGGACCTAGGATGAGAGGCAGGGTAACAGTGCCTCCGGGGCCTCTGTTGGGGAGCGCCTCTGGCGCTGCAGCATCCTTGCTCTCTGTGACAACCGCCTCGTGCGGTTTTTGTGTATTGTCAGGTGCTGGAGGTGTGTTTGCAGGAGGAACGGGAAGTTCTACTACCTCCTCCCCGGCATAGTCAACGCTGTCCTCTTCATCCATCGCATCCGCAGCGACTTTTTGCCGCAATGGTTGCGATGGGAGAGAATTGTCCTCCACCAAGACCTCATTGTGTAACGATACCGTAGTGATTGCTGGTTGCTCGCCAATTTTCTGGTGGTGCACCAGTGGTAGCCCATCCATTACCTTCATTACAGCACGCTCTCCTAGGAGTCCATCGGCACATAAGAGCTTTGGTGTTCCATTATCCGGAAGATACACAAGCTCCAGAGCGTTTGATGAGAAGACGATATCACCACTTTTGAGACTCAACTTACGTAGGGTATTGCCCAAAATTGCAGAAACGCCAAAAGTGCATCCCAGATTTATGCGTTCATCGCACACCTTTTTACCGTCCAGTGCAAATTTCAAGACAAATTCCTCTTTCAACTGTTCGGCTTTCCCATTAAGCACTGCTTCTGCGTTTCTCAAGAAGTTGCGTAGATCGTGTACTGACTCCACAAGTATCGTTCTACCATCGCGCGGCGCATTGTCGCGCGTATAATAAACAAATCCTTGCCTAGTGAGACCAAGCAGCATCTGTTCAGATTCTTCTCGTGACACACTTATAAGGCTATCAACTTTGGGAGGAGGTATGCTTCTTATGACATTATCACCGTAGTGAAAGTGGTGCGTGTAGTTTGTAGATGAGGCATTGACGTCAAAGTACACAACGTCTTCGTTAAGCTTGCCAATA
>JBQEQV010000059.1:0-5957 GCA_052043585.1 Anaplasma sp.
CATATACCGGCGTGTTGTCCAAAGTGCTGTTCTCCATCTCATCCAACACCTCATAGGACTTGCCGTTGTACAGAGTCTCCACGTACCGCCTGATCCGCTTCTCCCCATCCACAAAATCCTCAATCTGCTGATACTCCATTTCCCGGCCGTTTATACGCAAGCGACCACCGACGATTTGCACCCTATCCCCAGGAAGACCTATGACCCTCTTTATGTAGTTAGTCCCCGGACTAGAGGGAAGCCGGAACACCACAACATCACCAGCCTCAGGAGGAGTATAAAACACCCTACCCTTGAAGATCGGCGGAGACATTATCACGGAATAGCGACTATACCCATAACTATACTTGCATACGAAAATATAATCGCCTACCAGAAGAGTGCTCTTCATCGAACCAGAAGGTATGTGGAACGGCTCTGCAACAAAACTGCGAAGTATACCAGCGGCAACGAGCGCAGCCAAAAGCACAGCGGCCACCCCTAATAAGGAGCATCCCCTCCGCTTAGTGGAAGCCTTGGCAACATCGGAAACGGAAACAGAAGACAAATAATCCCCCTCCCCCTACAGCGAAAAACTGTTCCCGCAGCCACAACCGAACTTAGCAGCCGGATTTTTGACCACGAATCTAGAACCGTTGATATCCTCCACATAGTCTATGGTAGAATCCCGCAAGAACTTCTTAGAATGGCGATCCACAAAAAGAATAGTCCTCCCAGACTCATCAGACAGTATGAGATCCGACCCGCCGCTCGCCTCGTCACTGTCCTCATCATCCCCTATATCATCGAAATCCGCGTCGTCTTCCTCGAAGTACTCATCGTCCTTATCATCATCATACGAGCCCTCCGTGGTAAACCCGTATTTAAAACCGGCACAACCACCGCTTTGCACCGAAACTCTCAAAAAGGAAGCTTCTCCCTCCTCTTGCAAGACAGCCCTGATCTTATTGACGGCACTCTCAGTCAGGGTGAGCCCACAACCATCCGGACCGGACATAACGAACAACCACGCAACAAGAAACCCCTGGGAGTGTAGCATGAATTCTATACCTGTCAACAAATTACAGAATCATTGAGCCCGGAAGGCCCGGGCCTTCACACTATCAACCAGAATGTAACATAAACCAAAATTCAATATAATGAAACCCCGCTCGCGGTAGCATACTTCATAATTCATTCTCGTCTAGCAGCACATCTCCTATTAATGATGAAAGACCCCACTTACGCGCTAAAATCCGCAAAGAACAAGCGCCGCAGTACAACCCAAAATACATCTGTGATATTATAGAGACATAGCTTGTAAATCTGTGGCTATATCGCCGCTATATCACAGTAATTCTTAAAATGTGTCATTTTGAAGACACTGCGCGCCATATATCTGAACAGCACAATGATCCCCTTCTTGATAGGCTAGATGAGACAAAAATTAAACAGAGTTCAACAACATGCACGCATCTTTATGAAAAAAATCCCTAATGCCGAATAGAGCGCCATAATCGCGTGGCTCTATGTCTTAATATTTACCATCTGTTAACATAATTGTGGGTAGCATTTTCTATACCCACAACAACCTTGAAGGGTGGCCTGGCGCGATTCCGGTTTTGTCTCGCACAAGAGTCCGTTCGGTTCTGTGACCGGGCTTTCACCTTCTTAAAATTTTACAATTATAAAGATCTCCCATCGTTCATTGGCGGACTGAAGGGTGGGGAGGAGGATGGTTAAAATGTATAACAGCAGGATTCACGCGTCTGGTGTGCACAGCTACAGTGGGCTTGCAGGCACATCGGAAGCGGGTAGTGGGCCGGGTGTGCCGGAATATGGGGCCGTGGCGCCAGAGGGAGGCGATGTGGCTTCCGGTACCGAAGACAGCCCACATGCTGGTGAATCACACATGAGCACAGAGGACACTCCCGCCGCGGCAGTGAACTCACAGGCAGCATCCAACATCCCAGAGCCTAGACGTGACTTCTATACGATCTCGCGGAGCTACGCCAAAACGGGGGTATTAGGGCTGCGATACTATATAGAGCAACACCCTCTTTGTGCAACCAAAGGGCTGCCCGACCCTGTCGCGGAGCTCGGATTTGGCGGCAACGGATGCATACTAGAAGCAGCAGTAAGGTTAGGTGATGCGGAGTCGGTGGCCCTGCTGTGCAAACACTACCCGGAAGCCGTACTGAATAGGGTGCTCCACTTAAACGGCAGTAGAGTCTCTATATTGCAACAGGCTGTGGAGAGTAATGTCAATAATCCCACAACGGCTCTGGAGATCGTAAAAACGTTGTGTGCCACTTGCAAAGCCGAGGGTAAAGGGCTGCGTGATCGTGAGTTTTTAGAGGCCGTTGAAGAGGTTATCAGGTCCATGCACCACACAGCTGTGAAGCATGAGATCCGCGAGATAGAAGAATATTGCAAGGCAGAATTCCCTTACGTAGTGAAAAAGACAGGTAGCTCCCGGAGAGGGACGCCTGAAAATAGTGCTAGTAGTGACAATGAGGTAGTGCGCGAAGTATCGACCGAACACGTTATACAGGCTCTCAGCGTCGTGATCGAAGCGTTTGCCAACGAATTCCCGAATATTTTGGCCCCTAATAACGCCGACGAACTCAAAAAAACACTGAATAATATCCCGCCCACAATCATCTTACCCATAGTAGGCAACAAGGAAAAAGGCAGTGCTGTTGGCGCTTCGCGCGAGCTCATTGATAACCTGTACGCAAAGTTCGCGAGCGAAGCTAAAGCCGCAGCATCGCGCGCGGGGAGGGCTCCGCCTCAGGAGAATCGCCTGCTGCACTACCGGAAAATGTTGGAAGATATCCTGCTTGGCCGCACTGAGCCGGGTGTGGCACAGAGGCGTGACGACTTCGAATTCTCTGAACAAAAAATAGCCGCCTCGGATTCCTATAGGGAGGCATCCATGGAGGCCTTCGCGGAGCTGGAAAAAGGGCGCAACCAAGAAGCACAGAATGGCTCTGCAGCAACTCTTGGCATCAATTTTGCAAAAATATCACAAACACTAAGAGAGGCGTTCAAAAACGGCGGACTAGCGCAATTGGACAGTGCCGTTGTCAGCGCTATAGGGCAGAACGAGGTCCTAGCCGAAAGCCACAAGCTTCCGAAGGAAATGCTGGGTAGTGTCGGGGAAGACAGCCTGCTGGCTGATATCTACGCACGGGGAGACGCCACTGCCCGCAACTTTGTTTTACGCAACTTCGAGATACCACGTTCATACTCGTGGAGCGCGGAAAACGCCGCGCCGAGCGGAAGTCAAGAACAACTTCATCAAGATTCAGAAAAGCCTAGCAAAATGAAACGCAGTGCAAGTACCCCTAATTTGAGCGCGGTGGGGTCAGGTGACGCTCAGAATCTGGAAAAGCCTAGCAAAATGAGGCGCAGTGCAAGTGCCCTCAATTTGGGCACGATAGAGTCGGGTAACGCTCAGAACCCGGAAAAGACTGGCAGAATGAAACGCAGCGTGGGCACTTATGATTTGGTGACGCTCGCATCAAACGCAGAACCATACGCTGAGGCCGACGACATGGTCGCGCGTATCCTAAGAAACACATATCAGGAAAATGGTGTTGCAGCATTGTCGGAGGAAGTCCTCTACATGGTGCTCTCGGACGATCGCTGGCAGCCTAAGGACCTCGAGCATAGCGGTTTTGAGATCAGCGACGAAGCTCGCCTTCCTGCACAGTTGTTGGGGAGCGCAGATGACAACCTGCTGAGAGACGTGCAAGCAGCCGGGGACATCGTAGCAAACTCACTCATATGTACCTTCTTCGACGTGCCCGAGTCATACTTCTTACGTCCTACTGTGGCCAAGGATAGCAAGGTACAATCCGCAATGGAGGATGGATTCCTGGCAAGATTGGTAAAGAACTTCGGAGCACTAAGTGGCCAGGCTCTTGCGAGTGTTGCGCGCGCATCTTTTCTCACCCATGACGGCATCCTGGAAGCTTCACAGATCATAGAAGAAGGCCCGAAAAATGGAAGGGGCGAAACGCTGATCCGGGCGTTGGTCGGCGCTATACCCCACGGCGCAACAGTTGTGGGTGACATTTTGGATAGAATGCACCTTGACCCCATAATGCTCGCAGAGGTGCGCGATGCAGTCGACTCAGTCCTGCCAAGCGACAGTGACGTAGCAGAACACAAGCAAGCAAGGCAGATCATACTGGGCGTTCTCTGCGCTAGAGGGGCTTTTTTAGACATTAATGAGAAAAAGTATGCGCCCTACGAGAAAGGGCTGCTCAACATCGACAAAATCCAGCTAGAAACAACAACGGAGGAATTTGCACGTGCCATTGGGCAGGAAGTGGTTTCCGCAAAGGACGTCACCAGTCAGGCAGGCGCTATTGCCAACTTCATAAGGCTGCTAACATCGGCAAGAGGTATAGTAAGCAGGACAGTAGGCGGTTTGTTATCTTCTGCAGGAGTGCAAAATGTGCTGTCAACGGAAGTCATGAAGGCGGCATATGATCGGATCGCAGAAGCGTTAGGGGTGGCCAGTAGTAGCATCGCAGCGATGCGGAATTATCGTCCAGCAGCACTAAGATCAAAGATTGGAGATGTGGACGGGATGATCTCGCTGGCACACTCCGCTTCCCACGCGTTGTCGGTGCTTTACGCTGCATCATCTGGCCTTCTATACGCCCTTCCATACGACATGAGAATGATGCATACGAAGCAAGTAGAGGCACTAGAAGACGCCGGACGTTCCGTTCTTTCTGCATCAAGGGGCGTGCTAGATACCATCCCCGAATTGAAGTACCGAGCATCCGAGTTGGGCGAGCTGAGGCACATCGTCCTCACAGCTGCACATGAAGGCCGCCTGGCTGATGTCTTGGCACTGAATGCCGACTTTGTTGATAGCGTAGGAGGCCTCTACAGCGTTCTTGCGAGTGGAGATAGCCTGTCTCGCAGGGCACTGGACATATGTGCCCAAGAGGGACATATGCGTGACATTATAGCAACAATTCAACGGATAGGGAGCTTCAAGGGCGAAGGATTGAATCGTGCACTCGCGTACCATCTGGTAAGGAGTGACGGTGCGCAACACACAGAATCTGTCATACAGACAATATTGTCACATGAGCGGGAAGGGGTGTTGTCTCGCGGTGAAGAAGGCAAGCCGTTGGAGCGCATCCATGAACTCATAGCAGCACTCTTGAAAGCATTTGGCTCGCTAGACAGCGTTGAAAGTGCGTGCGTTATGGGTAGCATCGCACACGCAGCTTTAGATATGGGCTACTGTGACGTGCTGCGCCATGTCGTACGAATTGCCGCCGGACAGTGCGGAGATCATGTCCAGTACCCGATACTAGATGCTGTAGCCAATGGCATAATAGCCTGGATTGAAATTACACAAGACGCGTCTGAGGACACTATTCGAGAGTGTGTTGAGGTGCTCGCGGATGCCGGCAGACTTGGAGATCAGCGCTCTGCACATGAATTAGCCGCAAGATGCACATCCCCAAAAGTTGCCGAATTTGTTTATAGAGCTGCCTACGAACGTGGGCTAATAAGGGAAGAAGCGACCTTATCCTCCATGGCCTGCGTCGTGAGGGGCGAGTTGATCCGCGTTTTCCACGCCCTGCGCTCTGGGCATGCCAAGTTGGCTGCGCACGGCGATGACTCTACCCACACAATACAGAGCATCCCAGAAAGCCTATATTTGCCAGATAGCCTGGTCAGCGTATTCAGGGACATTGCCCACCTGACAGATGGACAGTTGGCCAGCATTGGAACGGATATAGCCGCGTGCGCCAGGAAGCTGACAGCCGGAATCGTCAGCAATGTTCAAGCGGGAGAAGTTCCTGATGATCTAGTGGCCGTCTCTGCAAGCGACATGGCAGACAAAATAAACGAGGTCATGTCCTCCTCCTCAGGCAAGAGCAGCACATCTATACCAGGTCAACCAAAGCTACCGAAGTTCCCTACTCTCAGGCTGGCCG
>JBQEQV010000060.1:0-30050 GCA_052043585.1 Anaplasma sp.
GTGCTCGGAAGGGCACGATCAGATCTTACGGCGTGTTGGCGTTCGTATGAGGGGGCAAATTCTTTCGAAAGGCTATGCCTTTTCGCAAAAAGCTTTGGCCCAATAGTCACAGCAGCAGCTCGTGCACCGGACCAAAAAAGTAAGTGAATCCCGTCGAGGCAAAGCGGCCACAAACAGACCGTGGGAGTCACAATAAAACCACAGCCTTCTTAAATGGTGGAGCACTCGGAAAGGGGAGGCCATTCATCACGACGTCGACGAAGACAAGCTATAAAGGCTGAGCGGCTGTTAGAGCGTGGCTTCTGTGCTCAGCTAAATCTAGTATCGGCTGTAGTGGCGGGCTGCTAAGTTCTTTATAGTGTTATATATAGAGCGGAGAAGCGTCATCAGAGCAGTGGTAGCCGCTCCTACTAAGCTTGCCCCATGCTCAGGTGAGATATCAACGCAACAAAGGCCCTTTCGGTGTGTGATCGATGCCACATGTGGTGTTGGCGCCGCGCGTGTGCACATGTGTGCATCATCCAGAGGTAGTCATATCCTTTTCGGCGGCGGTATGGGTACACTTATGAAGTGCATCGCAGCCACATCTGCAGTGAGCGACTCTAACTTTGCGCTTTTACCTGATAAGGGCGATATACCAAAATCCATCGAGTGGAGTTTGAGCCACAGTTCTTGGATCCGTGTTGTAACTCTGCAGAAAAAAGATGCTGTAGACAGCACCGCCGCTTCTAATATCGGGCAGACACCACCCATACATGGAGTCACACTGCAGCCACCCACAGTCACCGGCGTCCTGGTAAACCGGCAAGTTGTGGTGACCTCTGCAAAAAGAAGTAGCAGACGGACGCTGCACATGGAGCTGCACTGCGGCCACCCGCGGTCATTGGCACCCTGTGGTAAACCGAAGTTATGACCTCTGCAGAAAAGAAACAGTGGACAGACTGCCTACTATCGGACAGACGCCACCCATACATGGAGTTACACCGCAGCCATCATCGCCTTGTGGTCACTCAACAAATTGTAACAGTCACAGTCAGATCACCTCGATGCCGGACGGACGCCACACATGGAAGAGTGACACTGCAGCCACCCGCGGTCACTAGCGCTTTGTGGTAAATCAGTAAGTTGTGAACTCTGCAGAGAAAAACAGCGACTGCCTACTACCGGATAGACACGCACATGAAGCTGTACCGTAGCCACTAATGCCTTGTGATAACCCAGTAAAGTTATGACCCCTGCAGAAAAGAAGCCAAGTCAGATCGCCTCGATGCCGGACGGACACCACACATGAAAGAGTCGCACTGCGGCCACCCACAGTCACGGCGACCCGTGGTAAAATCAGCAAGTTTGTAAACTCTGCAAAAAAAGAAGTGGCAGACAGACCTACACATGGAGCTGCACTGCAACCAACCACAGTCACCGGCGCCCTGTGGTAAACCGGGGTTATGACCTCTACAGAAAAGAAACAGTAAACAAACTGCCTACTACCGGATAGACACGCACATGAAGCTGTACCGTAGCCACTAATGCCTTGTGAGATAACCCAGCAAATTGTGACCACTACACAAAAGAAGCCAAGTCAGATCGCCTTGATGCTGGACGTACATCACACATGGAAGAGTCGCACTGCAGCCACCCACAGTCACCGGCGCCCTGTGGTAAACCGGAGTTATGACCTCTGCAGAGAGAAACAGCAGACTGCCTACTATCAGGTAGATGCCACCCATACATGGAGTTACACCGCAGCCATCAGCGCTTTTTGGTCACTCAACAAGTTGTGACCTCTGCAGAAAAGAAGCAGTGATCAGGCAACCTTATACTGGACAAACGCCGAATATGAAGCTGTACCGCGGCCACTCACAGCCATTAATGCCTTGTGGTAACTTGGCAAATTGTACCCCTACACAAAAGAGGAAGCTGGTCTCATAAACACGCAAGAAGGCCTATATCCCCTTGCATGAAGCCCCCGATATATCAAAAAGGGGTACTTGTCCACCAAACACTGGGCTGGCGCAATCTCCCCCCTTGTGACTCAAATAACACACGCAAGAAGTTGAAGTTGTATCTGAACTACAAATGTGTAGAAACAGCGCATGCACCCTCAAGCCCTTCGTATTTTTGCAACACACGATCACTATGCTGCATCCGCTGAATTCTGCGCTTTTTACGGATCAGAAAAGAAGTAGCGGCGTTGGTGGCTAAGACGCTACGCGAAAAAACCACTTCGAAATCTCAGAAGAGTGTCTCTCCATGAGCTCGTGCTTTAAGCCAAGGCATCTATCGAATTCCGAAAAGACCGAATTTAGCCTTTCTAACGCGTGCGGGCTACTGCTGAATAAAATCTCCGCATTCCCCTTCCGTACCTGCAAGCGCGCTTCCTCAAGCAATATCAGCAACTCCCTCTCTATGCCCTGCAGATCTTTAAATTTTTGCTCATCCAACGAGCAGAGGCATTCTATCTCCCCTTTAATCACGGAAATAATCTGCATGGTAAGTTCTATGATATATTCCAAAGGCCGCTGCATCGCATATGCCAGATCAAGACTATGATCTAGCTTCTCCGGAAAAGCTTAACCTTATATTGACGATCATCCCCAAAAATCTACAAAAGAGTCATCTATTGGATGTCTTCGCGTACGCGACTTTACCTTTGCGCTTTTACCTAATAAGGGCGATATACCAAAATCCATCGAGTGGAGTTTGAGCCACAGTTCTTGGATCCGTGTTGTAATTCTGCAGAAAAAAGCAGTAATCTGATCGCTTTCTAAATTGGACAGACGCCACACATGGAAGAGTTACACTGCAACCACCCACAGCCATCAGCGCCTTGTGGTCACTCAACAAATTGTAACAGTCATAGTCAGATCGCCTTGATGCCGGACGTACATCACACATGGAAGAGTCGCACTGCAGTCACCCGCGGTCATTAGCGCTTTTGTGGTAAATCAGCAAGTTGTAAACTCCGCAAAAACGAAGTAGTAGACAGACGCTGCACATGGAGCTGCACTGCAACCAACCACAGTCACCGGCGTCCTGGTAAACCGGCAAGTTGTGACCTCTGCAGAAAAAAGAAGCGGTGATCTGATCGCTCTAAATTGGACGGACACCACATATAGAGGAGTCGCACTGCGGCCACCCGCGGTCATTGGCACCCTGTGGTAAAATCAGCAAGTTTGTAAACTCCGCAAAAACGAAGTAGTAGACAGACGCTGCACATGGAGCTGCACTGCAGCCACCCACAGTCACCGGCGCCCTGTGGTAAACCGGCAAGTTGTGACCTCTGCAGAAAAGAAGCAATGTATAGACCATCTAATATCGAACAGACACCACACATGGAGAAGTTGCACTGCGACCACTTGCAGCTGCTAACGCCTTGTGGTAAATAGGCAACTGTAATTTATCAGGAAGCGTTTTTGGATCTAGAAAAACGTTTGCGGTCGTTCGGGTCGAGAAACCTTTTCCTCAACCTTACAGACTTCGGGGTACACTCCACAAGCTCATCATCGTTGATGAACCCTATCATCTCCTCTAATGTCATCAACTTCGGCGGAACCAATCTTACGGCCTCATCCGCACCCGCAGCTCTAACATTGGTCAGCTGCTTCCCCTTCAGAACATTGACATCAATGTCATTGTTCCTGCTGTGCAACCCAACTATCATCCCGGTATAAACCTTCTCCTGAGGCTTGATAAACATTATGCCCCTGTCCTGTAAATTGAAAATGGCATATGCCACAGCCTCACCCTGCTCCGTGGAAATCAGCACACCATTCGTCCTGCCGGGAATGTCACCTTTGTGAGGCGCATAGCCGTGAAACAGGCGGTTCATAATACCAGTCCCTCGGGAGTCAGTGAGAAACTCGCCATGGTAGCCGATAAGCCCCCTAGAAGGGATAATGAACACCATCCTAACTCTGCCCTTACCCGAAGGGGACATGTCCTGCATATCACCCTTACGGAAGCTGAGTTTCTCCATGATAATACCGCTATACTCCTCGTCTACGTCTATGATCACCTCCTCCATAGGCTCAAGGACAGCGGAGCCCTCCTTCTTAAGTAGCACACGCGGACGAGACACAGAAAGCTCAAATCCCTCGCGCCGCATGGTCTCAATCAATATGCCGAGCTGCAACTCTCCTCTGCCCCCGACTTCATAAGAGTCGCTCCGATCACCCTCCTTTACCGTAATCGCAACGTTGGTCTCGGCCTCGGATAGCAGCCTGTTTTTGATAACGGTAGACGTCAACTTGGTCCCCTCAGTACCGGCGAGTGGGGAGTCATTCACACCAATGGTGACTGCCATCGTCGGAGGATCAACAGGAGTGGATTCTATGGGCACCGCCACAGCAACATCCACTATGCTATCTGCAACAGACGCTTCTTCGAGTCCAGCAACAGCTATTATATCCCCTGCACTTGCCTCATCTACAGGCACCCGTTTTAAACCGGAGAAAGAAAGTAGCTTAGTCAACCTGCCACTTTCTACAACCTTGCCTTCCAGATTCAAAACTTTCACTGGAGAGTTGATTTTCGCCCTACCCTGGTATATCTTCCCGGTAAGCACCCGTCCCAAGAACTTATCCGACTCCAGTAAGGTAAGTAACATGGCAAATGGCGCTTCGTAATCGTATTGCGCAGGCCTTATGTGCTCCAAAATAGCCTCAAACAAGGGGGCCAGGTCTTTCTTCCCTTCCGACAAATCGTTGATGCACCAACCATCCCTACCCGAAGCATAAAGCACGGGGAAATCCAGTTGCTCACTGGTGGCATTCAGGTTTATGAAGAGCTCATACACCTCGTCCAATACCTCATTCACCCTACCATCTGGACGGTCAACCTTGTTTACAACAACTATCGGCAGCAAACCTGCTTGCAGTGCCTTGGAGAGCACAAATTTGGTCTGCGGCATAGGACCTTCAGATGCATCAACAAGCATGAGCACCCCATCAGCCATGGATAGCACTCTCTCGACTTCTCCCCCAAAATCCGCATGCCCAGGGGTGTCGATCACATTTATCTTGTGGCTCTTCCAGGTTATGGCAGTACACTTAGCGAGAATGGTAATCCCGCGCTCACGCTCAAGATCATTGCTATCCATCACTCGCTCAACAATCTCTTGATTGTCTCTGAGAGCACCGCTTTGTTTGAGCATGCTATCCAGGAGTGTGGTTTTGCCGTGGTCCACGTGTGCAACGATAGCCAAATTACGAACGGACTCGTAATTACCAGACATAGACCCCTCCAAAAAGCAATGGGACAAATCTATAGGATCCGATCAAATAATCAACGACAAAAACTGGTTTAGTACCATTTATTGCGTAACGCTATCAACGCTATCGATAGATTTCCCGAAAAACTCGTATGAAAAATCCTCCGTTTCGGGGTTAAACTTCACCTCAACCCTTCCCCCTGCGGCCAATTTGCCAAACAGCATCTCAAGTGCAAGGTGCTTCTTGATCTTCTGCGCGATAATGCTCTGTGCCCTTCGCGCGCCGTATCCTTCCTCCTGCCCCATTTTGGTGAGGAATTGCAGCGACTCTTTGTCGATGCTCATATCCACATCTTTCCTTGAAAGCTGCTCCCTGAGTTCAAGGATGAACTTGTCTACCACCTTTGCCATCACTTCTGCATCCAGGTACGCAAAAGGCACTATCGCGTCCAGCCTGTTGCAAAACTCCGGACCGAAGACTCTTTCTATGGCCTCACGCTCGCTACCAAGGTTAAAACTGCGATCGCGATCAAACCCAACAGCGTTACGCCCGAATTCCACGGCACCGGCGTTGGTGGTCAATATTATCACAACGTTACGGAAACTAACCTTTCGTCCGTATGTATCAGTAATGTATCCATAGTCCATAATCTGTAGCAAAATGTTATACACGCTACTGTGCGCCTTTTCTATCTCATCAAGAAGCAACACACTGTACTGATTACGCGCTATGGTATCGGTGAGCAACCCACCTTGCTCATACCCCACATACCCAGGTGGAGAGCCTATCATCCGAGCAACAGTATGGGATTCCATGTACTCAGACATGTCAAACCGAATTAGCTTCATCCCCATACTTTTTGCCAGCTGTTTAACCAATTCCGTCTTACCAACCCCGGTGGGACCAGCTAACAGATAACTCGCCAATGGCTTTTGATGACTCCTCAATCCGGCTTTGGCAATTCTGATTGCATCTACAATCTGAGTGATGGCAGTATCCTGACCGAAGATGACCTTCTTCAGATCCTCCTCCAGATTCTTCACCTTATGCGCATCGCTCGCAAAAAGATTATCGCACGGTATCTCGGTGATCCGGGAAATTATCGCCTCTATGTCCCTTCCTGTGACTATTTTACCATTTTCATGTGAGCGCAGCTTCGCATAAACTCCTGCTTCGTCGAGCACGTCAACAGCCTTATCCGGCAACATCCTGCCCGATATGTATCTATCAGATAATTCAGCGGCGTACCTCACAGCTTGGCTGGTGTAATGAACATCATGATATACTTCATAATAGGACTTTATTCCATTCAATATCTGAACGGTTTCTTCAACTGTAGACTCCTCAACATTGATCTTCTGATAACGCCTCGCTAGGGCGCGATCCTTCTCAAAATTCCCGTTGTACTCTTTATACGTAGTGGCCCCTATGCACCTGATGGAACCACGGGCAAGTGCGGGCTTGAGCAAGTTACTGGCGTCCAATGGGCTACCACTGGTTGAACCCGCACCTATAATCGTGTGAATCTCGTCAATAAACAAAACTGCGTTCTTCTTATTTTCTATGGCCCGGATTACCGATTTAATTCGCTCTTCGAAGTCCCCACGATACCTGGTGCCTGCCAGCAAGGCACCCATGTCCAGGGAGTATATCTCTACGCACTTGAGCTGCGGTACTATATTGCCTTCTACAACCCTGAGAGCTAATCCCTCAACTATGGCTGTTTTTCCTACACCAGAATCCCCAACATACAGTGGATTATTTTTTCTACGACGCAACAGGACTTCAATCGTCCTTTCTTGCTCGTACTGCCTGCCAATGACATAGTCTATCTTCCCATCTTTAGCTAGGGCATTGAGATTGACGCAATAGGCTTCCAGGCTTTCGCCATCTTTGGAAATTGCGTCCCTTGCCACATGGGGAAACCCGACAGCACCGCGGCCGTGGAAGTCCATATCTTTGCCAAGGTCGTGCTGATCGTATAGCTCATCTGGATGTTTGTTATTGGAAATGCAACTAACAACGTCAATGTACTTAACGTTGTGTTCATTCAAAAAAGAAACGCTGTACGAATTTTTTTCCAAAAAAATCTCTGCTAGGACATTCACCCCGTTTACTTCATCCCGACCGGACGCATGCGCGTGAACCACAGCCCTGTGCACCACCTTCTCGAAAGCAGCACTGGGCTTCACCTCAGCAACGCTTTGGATCACCATGGACACTTCGTACCTCAGGAAGTTGATTATGGTGGACCTCAGCCTGTCTATGGACACTCTGCACATGTACAGAACGCGCCGAACATCCAGATCATCAGTTAAGGCTAGTAACAAGTGTTCCAGGGTTGCGCACTCGTGACGAAAGTCAAATGCTATGGACAGAGCCCTATGCAGGCTCGCTTCGAGATTCCTTGACAACACGTGAATTACATCCCCAATTTCAGGCGCTCAGGGTACCATCTAAGCATTAAAATACATTGAAAACAAAATGGGATCAGAAGGGCAAAAGAGTGTATACTAACCCATGAATTGGGCTCTATGGCCGTGGATAACGTACTGATGATAAACTTTTCTTACAGCAGCTTGGCGGAGTTTTCTACCCTGTTCTTTTTGGAGATCATCTTAGGCGTAGATAATCTGGTATTCATAGCCTTAGTGACGTCTAAACTCCCGGGTAGCTTGCGCAATAAGGCACGCACTTGTGGCATTAGTTTGGCGTTGATAATGCGTTTTGCCATGCTGTTTGGAGCGTCGATTTTGGTATCGATGAACGAGAAATTAATTCCCCTGCGGTACGCGCAACTCTCCTACAGAGACGCGTTCTTCCTGGCGGGTGGCGGGCTTTTGATATACAAGAGCGTAAAAGAGATGTACTTGGAGATTGTTCCTCCTAAGGCGTATGCTGCAGTTGGTACTTCGTCTGGTTTTCTATCAGCGATATGGCAAGTAGTTTTCATAGACATCATATTGTCCTTGGACTCCGTAGTGTCTGCAGTGGGGATTACAGACAATGTATTGCTCGTAGGCATCGTGTTTCTCATATACGCAATGATCGCGCTTTTTCTATCTAAAGAAGCTTCAGAAATTGTAAACAAAAATGAAAACGTCAAGATAATTGCGCTGCTATTTATGGGGGCATTGGGAGTGCTATTGTTGTTAGATGGCTTGGGAATCAAAATTTCCCACAACTATTTGTACTCTACAGTGCTTTTCCCCGTGATCATAGAGGCGGTGAATGCATTAAAAAGGAAGAAGCGGCCTACTAAGCTGAAAAAGCGATAACGGAGGATTTGGCAGCAAGACAACGCTCACAGGGCCAGCCACACCGAACTCGGGATTGTTGCACACTCAATGGCCAGGCAACGCCAGGCCACCATCGGCTTCACATCTCAACCAGACCACCCCGAGGGCGGCCAACTTATTCTAGGGAAACCATAATCTCACTTACTCGCAAAAAATTATCGTACTCCGCGTCCAATCTGAAGTACAACCTGGGAACATAACGCAGCTTAAGATACTTGAATATGGACCTTCTGATACCACCGGATGCGTCGTTAAGCGCGTTTATAGTGTCATTTCTGGCCTCGGGCTCACCCATCACTACCACGAAAACAGTGGCATTCCGCGCATCATCACTGACCTTAACACCGGAAATGGACACGGTGGCACTCAGGTCAGACAGCTCTCGCATGAACAACTGAGCAAGAGCCCTTTTCAGTACAGACGCAACCTTCAGACTTCGAAATCCAACTGGGGCTACTGAAAACATCATCACTCCACTACTCTAGCATGCTCCACTGTCTCAAAGACCTTCACGGTATCACCCGCAACCACATCCTTCACCCCTTCTATGAGAACACCGCATTCCAGACCATGGTTGACTTCTTTCACATCGTCTTTGAATCTCCTGAGAGCCTTCACCTCACCTTCACACACAGCGGAAGCACCTCTGTAAATCCTGACAGATGCACCTCTGGTAACCGAACCTTCGGAAACATAACAACCGACAACAATCCCTCCCTTGCTGTTGGAGAATATCTCCCTGACTGTCAATAGCCCAACCTGCACTTCCTGCACAATAGGCTTCAACTTCCCGCAAATCACACTCTTCACATCATCTATCAGATCATAGATCACGCGATGGTGCCGTATATCAACATCCTTACGCCTGACAAGCTCCTTCGCATGCACATCTACCTTGACATTAAAAGCCAGGATCACAGCGGAAGACGCCTCAGCGAGCAAGATGTCGGACTTAGTCACGTCACCAATGTCCCTATGCAAAATATTGAACCTGACCTCTTTGTGTTCTATTTGCGCTATAGAGCACGAAATGGCTTCCAGAGACCCTGCAACATCAGCCTTGAGTATCATATTAATTTCTTCAACCGCCTCTCCTGCAACAGGAAACACGGGAGCAGCAATAGCGCCACGTTTGCGCGCCTCTCGAGAAGAATCTATTTCAGCCCTACGCTCCAGCAAATCCCTGGCATGCTTTTCGGACTGCATCACCGTAAAGATATCCCCAACTTTCGGCACTGTGTTGAGACCTAGCACCCGCACCGGAGTCGAAGGCAGCGCAAAGTCAACGCTGCGATCAGCGTCATCAAACATATTTCTTACTTTCCCAAAAGCGCTGCCACCGGCGACCACCATATTCCCCTTCTTCAGCGTCCCCTTTTGCACTATGACAGTTGCAACAGCACCACAATTTCGCTCAACCTTTGACTCTATAACAACACCCTGAGCCCTACATCCAACCGGAGCTTTCAACTCTAACATTTCAGCCAAAAGCAATATACTAGCCTTCAATTTGTCCAAATTCTCCCCGGTCTTCGCAGACACCGGCACGATCATAACATCCCCGCCCAGCTTCTCTGGAATTACACCGTACTGAAGCAGGTCATTCGTGATTTTTTCGACATTAGCATCGCTTTTGTCTATTTTGTTTACCGCAACCACCATAGATACGCCCGCAGCCTTGACGTGATTTATGGACTCTATGGTCTGAGGCATCACTCCATCATCAGCAGCAACCACCAACACCACTATATCAGTGACATTAGTACCCCTTGCACGCATATCGGAAAACGCTTCATGTCCGGGAGTGTCAAGAAAAGTGATCTTTTTACCACCAACATCAATCTGATACGCCCCGATATGCTGAGTAATCCCCCTAAACTCCCTTTCAGCAACATTAGACTTACGCAACACATCAAGCAAAGAAGTCTTTCCGTGATCCACGTGCCCCATAACCGTCACAACCGGAGGCCGAGGCTCCAGTTCATAATTCTCATCGCAAACATCAGACAAATCCCGCTCCATCTGGGTTTTGCTTACCACCCTAGGACGATGACCAAACTTCGTAGCAACCTCACTCGCCACGTCTGACTCAATTAAAGTATTACTCTTGGCCTCGATGCCCATACGCGACAGCACCCTTAGAACGTCATTTATCTTTTCAGCCATGGCAATCGCCAGACTCTTGACTTCTATCTCATCTGGAACAACGACATCCCTGGATATCCTGCGCTCATTCCTGGCACTGCTGCCACCTTTGCGTCGAGAGGACGACGATTGCCGCAAGACATATTTCTCCTATGCACCGCTGAGAGCGTTTTCTATATCTAATTTTATGTGCTTGCTAGAGACTCGAGAGACGGCAGCCTTCTTTACTCCTCCACCCCCTTCTCTCTCCTTGGTAGGGCGATTCCCAACAGTACTGGGGGAATATTTTTTGCTCCTATCATCATGGCCACCCTTGCCAGGCCGCGCACTCCCAGCACGATGATCAACAACCGCAACTGCCTCTTCTACACTCACGGGATCTGCAGCACCTGCAGCAGCGGCTTCCGACGAAGAAGATGCCGACTTTTCTGCAGTACCGGACTCCTCAACAGAGCTACTCTGGCGCAAAGCCTCCTCCGCCTCATCCCGAAGCCTCTTAGCCTCCTCTTCCTGAGCGCTGATACTATCAGCCGTATGTATCGCATTTATCCTAGAAAGCTGCTCCTTGGCCGTAAGGCCACCCATAGAGCGACTACCGCCGCGTCTATTCTTGCTATCAGCAACGGACCCGTAATTCGTACCACTCTCAGAAGAGGCAGCACCAACCCTCCTCTTTTTGCTACGAACCTCAACAGTCATGAACGGCTTCCCGGTGGAAGAGACTTTAGTGGCGGCCAGAGCCGGTGGCGCCCTCAGCTTATCACCAAGTTTCAAAGTAAGACGTTCGCGACTACCAGACGCGCCACAGTCTCCTCCAAACTTCTCAACATCACTCATTAGCCGTACCCAAAACTAAACCCACCCAACTCGCCTACGAGACTCTAGAATAATAGAGTCAACCTGCTCTTTACTTAATCTAACCTTGGGCACAATATCATAGAACTCGTCAGTGCACATTGAGGCAATGTCTTCCATGTTCCTTACGCCACCTTCACACAACTTCACCAAATCTTCTATCCCTAAATGCGGCAGCTCCAATACCTCCTCATTAACAGACAGATCCTTCAATACCTTTAGCGCCTCTTCACGTTTGAAAGCCAGATACTCCGAAGCCCTCCTCTTGAGCTCTATCGCAATTTCCTCGTTAAACCCCTCTATAGCGGTGATCTCTGCAACCCCAACCTTATCCAGATCCTCAATAGTAGAAAAGCCTTCACTAACCAGAAGTTGCCCTATAATCTCTTCAACATCAAGCCCATTGACAAAAACCTCAGCACCAGAGCTAAGCTCCTTAGCCTTCCTCGTAGATTCAGTCTCATCTCCAATGACATCAATATCCCAGCCGACTAACTCCGAAGCGAGCCGAATATTCTGACCATACCTACCTATAGCCAAGCTTACCTGGTTCTCCGGAACTACTAGCTCCATCTTCCCAACATCCTCATCGATAATGACCTTAACGACCTCAGCAGGCGCTATAGCACTGACGACAAACTTTGCCAGATCAGAAGAATACAAGACAACATCAATCTTCTCTCCGTGAAGCTCAGAGACTATGTTCTGTATCCTAACTCCACGCGCACCTATGCACGCACCCACCGGATCCACGTTTTTATCTGAAGAGAACACCGCCACCTTAGATCTTGAACCCGGATCCCTGGCCAAAGCCCTGATGGTGACAATTCCATCATATACCTCAGGAATTTCTTGCTTAAACAGCAACTCCATGAACCGCTTGCTCACCCTGGAAAGGAAGATCTGGGGTCCAGAGAGCTCTTCGCGACGCACCTCCTCCACATGAGCCTTCACCCTGTCATTCGGACGGAAAACCTCGCCCCTTATAGTGTTATAAACCGGAAGGTAACCCTCGCTGCCGTTCAGATCCACCACGACATTATTGTACTCAACCCTCTTGACAACACCATATACCAGATCACCCACGCGATCCTTAAATTCTTCGTATTGCCGCTTGCGCTCCTGCACCATAATCAGCTGAGCAACCTTCTGTCTTGCAACCTTGGCGGAATTGTAATCCACATCCACAGGAGGTAACGGCTCCAGCAATATATCACCAACCTTAACCGACTTCCCCTCGGCAATAGCATCGGAGACCCTGATCAACTTGTACTTATCCACCTCCTCAGGCGCGATCCCATATTGCTCTCCATCAAAATTCATATCATCCGGCACCACAAGGACCTGCCTCGAAACCGAAATCACACCGGTTTTCCTATCTATGGACGCCTTGATTTTGCAATCGCCATACTTACCACGACTAACCAGCTCTAAAGCCTGTTCTATGGCTTCCACCACCACATCTAGGCTTAACCCTTTCTGCTCAGCAACGTCTCTGGCAACTCTAATCAGCTCCAAATTATCAAAATTGTAAAAACTCACCATAAAACCCCTTGCACGAGCCAGAAATACCTGTGACTACACCCTGATGACAGAAGTGACGCTCTTGCACAGCACGCCACGGTGATTCTACGTGTGAGGCCGCTTCCAGTCAAGATATTTCTCCACCCTGGCCAGTTAGAACTCAATGTGGTATTTTTGACACATAGCCGTCCCGCAATCATAGCTTTGCAACATTCAGATTTCCTTTTTGAGTTTGCGACCCCATGCACCCTGAAGACAATTAGCGAAACTGGCACACTACTTCCGATTACTTGAACCTTGGGATGAACGCTTCCGAGAAGTTTTTTCTTTACCTAACATCAAAATGGCAGGTGTAAACAGCAACGTAACCACGGTAGCCAATAGCAGTCCTATTGAGGTTGTAGCCGACAATTCAAACCACATTTGGCTGGACGGAGAGTCATAGAGAACCCGCCTGTTAACAAAATCGACACTAACTCTAAGCACCATCGGAAGCAAGCCAAGCACCCCAGTGATGACGGTTAGAAAGATGGGACGCAGTCTGGAAAGTGCTGACTTTAATATCACTTCTCTTTTAGTGCGCAACTGGCCTAAATTTTCTCTATAGGCATCTACTAGCAGTATGTTGTTGTTCACGACTACACCAGAAAGCACAATGATCCCAACTCCACCCATAACAACTCCGAATACCTTGTACGTTAGCAGAAATCCTAAAAATACGCACGTAGTAGCTAGGAACACCGCAGTCATCACCACTGTGACATAGTAGAAATTGTTAAACTCTCCCACAAGCACCGTCACAATCAGGAGCACCACAAGGCAAAACGCCACCAACAAAAACGACGCGGATTCTTGCTGACTTTCGACATCCCCGAGGAATTTCGCAGTCACCTTAGGGCCGACTTTTGCTTTCAGAATGTTCTCCAGATACTGCACTCTCTCGCTTACCAGGTAACCGGGCAACAAATCAGAGTGGATCGTGAGCGACCTTAGGCCATCCACCCGCTTGATCATACCAATGCTCCGAGCTACTTTTTTGTCTATGAAGTAGGAAACCGGCACAGACCCGTACACGGTGTTGATGAATAAATTCTCTACTCCCCTTTCTGATCTATAGTTCTTGTGAAACCTGGCAATAATATCAAGTCCTTCGCTGGCACCCGCATGATAAAATTTACCTATAACCGCACCATTGGTCAGCATCTTTATAAACTGCCCTACCAGCACAACATCGGCCCCAAACGCGGCAGCCTTCTTTCGATCGACATCAATGCTCCACTCAACACCTGACGAAAGATTATCGCGCACAACCCCGGTAAAGCCCTGAGATTCGTGCATTACAGATTCTAGTAGACTAGCTGCGAACTCGAGATCCCGAGTATTTGCACTCCTCAAACTAATCTCCAAAGCCTTGCCCCGATTAGGCTTCATGCTCTGGTGCCTGATATCAAAATTAATCCCAGGAATTTCCCTAAGCAACGCGGAGACACGCGCTAGCAACTTCGTCGATTTCTCACGGAGATACCAGTCATGAAATTCGATGTGGACTGTACCTACCATCTTATCATCAATTCGCTCCTCAAGCCCGCGGTTGACGATAGAACAAAAGAACCTGATCCCCTTTACACCCGCAATTTTCCCCTCAATCTTTCTGACTATGGAGTCTTTCTCCTGTATAGAGAGGTTAGTATCACTCTTCACCTCAACCACCGCTCTATCTGGCTCAACGTTCGGAAAATATTCCATACCCGGACCTATGACAAAATACATCACGGTGGAGAACAACAGCACCCCGGTCGTCGTGAAAACAAACTTCTTTGGACGATCCAATACCCAATTCAGCAATTGAACGTATAGGCGCTCGGCCGGACCCAATGCATGGACTCGTAAATCCTCGATAGCGTTGATCTGCGCCATATCCTCAGCAGATGTTGCAGACGCCTTACCGAATATAGAACCAAGCACAGGCGTGAAAACTATGGCCATAATCCAAGATCCCATCAATGAGGAAATAGAAACCACCGGTATGTATTTCATAAACTCTCCGGTGATCCCAGGCCAAAACAGCAGGGGAATGAAGACCACTAGCCTAGTCATGGTAGCCGAAGCTACCGGCCAAAACATCTTGGAGGCAGCGAGCCTATACGCCTCTTTCCTGCCTAATCCATACACCATCTTCCTGTCCGCATACTCGCTGACAACGATAGCATCATCCACAAGCATTCCCACAACCATGATCAAGGTGAACAAGATCACGATATTCAGCGTATAGCCCATAGCATAAATGACTATAATCCCCAACAGGAAGGAAATTGGGATAGAGAGCGCCACTAAAATTGCCGTCCTGGTGCCCATGAAAGCGACCGTCACCACCATGACCAACAGCACGGACAGGATTACAGTATTTTCCAGCTCATGCAAAATAGACGACACTTCTTGCGATTGATCATTTATGAAATACAGCGACACTCCGTCTGGCAAAAATTCACGCGCGTTGTCTAGTAGCGCTTTGACCTGCCCCACGACCTCAGAAACGTTGCTACCACTTTTTTTTGAGATATCCAGCAGAACACACCTTTTCCCGTTGACCCGCGCAAGCTCGGTCGCGTCTTGCAAGGCTAGTTTCACTTCGGCCACATTACCAAGCGTTACCATAGAGTTGCCGTGTGCCTTGAGTACCATATCCAAAACCTGCTCGCGGCTCTCTAGCAACCCTTTGACCTTCATCTTGTGGCTACCAACGCTAGGCTCAAGCACCCCATAATCTGTCAACGCGTGACTTCTAGTAAACGCCTGCAGTAGGTCCTGGAACTGTATTCCATAATAGCTCATGCGCTCTGGTAGGATGTCGAGCGTCAGTACATCTTCACGCGCACCAATCGCCTCCACTTTAAAAACATTCTCCAGAGATTCTATTGCACGCTTCAGCTCACGCACCACGGAAAAAAGGGTGCGATCTGGCAGATCTCCGCTGGCAACCGCGACACTTAGCACGGGAAGCGAACTCAGATCAAGCTCCTCAGCAAGCAGCGAACTCACGCTCCTAGGCAATATGGTACGCACTGAATCCAATCGCGATCTTACATCCTCGAGCGCAGTTTTAATATCGGAACCGTGATGAAACTCCAGCACAACACGCACCCTTCCGTCCGTGATCACCGAAGTAATCCTCTTTACCCCAGAGACTGATCTCATCTCCTTTTCTATGGGTGACGCTAGCACCGCCTCCGCACGCTCGATGGGTATGCCCTCCATAGTAGAGGTCACATAAATCATGGGGACCTTGACCCCGGGAATCTTCTCGCGCGGCAACCCGTAGTACGAATACACCCCGGATACGGCTATTACGAACAGGAGAAACAGAATAAACCTGCTCCTTTCTATACAAAAATCGCAAATCCCTTTCATGACAATAGTATCACCACACCACCTGTGCCAAAGGCACATTCACACTCACAAGTTGTCGCATTCACCATTGTCACATATTTCTCCAAATCAGTCACCAAGAGTGAGGGACCATTAACGTAAAATTAACACAAATTCGAGACGACACAAAATCCCAATAACTAAAGATAGGCTCTTGACGATACCAAAATTGGCCGTCAAGCATCGGTAAATCTGCTACTCAGGATCTACCTCGCTCGATGTACCTACATGCAAGTATGGATGCCTCGTAAAGAAGCAACATAGGAACGGCCAACCCGATCTGACTGATCACATCTGGTGGCGTTAAAATTGCGGCTACAGTGAATATCAGCACTATCGCAATCCTACGCTTGTTGGCCAGGGTTTTTGCCGAAATTAACCCGACTCTCGCCAGCAAAGTCAGGATCACCGGCAATTGAAAGGCCATGCCAAAGGCAAACATGAGCTGCAACACCAAGTCAAGATACTCACTCACCGACGGCATGAAGTCTATAGGCACACCCACAGAGGCATCTCTGTTTTCAAACCCCATAAAAAACTTCCATGCCAAAGGGAATATGTGGTAGTACACCATCGCTGCTCCAGTCACAAAAAGCACCGGAGCGGCTATCAAATAAGGCACTAGCACCTTTTTTTCCTTTTTATACAATCCGGGCGCAAGAAATCGGTAAAATTGCCATACAAAAATGGGGAATGAAAAGAAAAATGCCGCCATAGCCCCAACTTTCAAATAGACGAAGAAGGCCTCTGTCAGATCCGTATAGATTAGAGAAAAATCCTCATCATCCGCAGCAAGCTCCACTAGGGGAACCAACAAAAATTCGTATATTTTGTCGGAAAACCAGTAACAAAGCACAAATATTCCGGCAAAACATAGAATGGAAAACAGCACTCTCCTTCTAAGCTCAGAAAGGTGCTCTACAAACGACATACCCCCCGTATGCATTACAAGCAACACCGCCACAAACTACACCGACTGCCGGATTGTCGCATACTTCAGAGAAAATTACTAAAACTCATTACACCAAGAGCTGACCGCGCCCCACCCGCAGCCCAGCAATGCCACGCAGTATCTAACCGTACTTTCTTCGCACGTAAGAGTCCACTATCCCTGAAAACTCTTCCAGTATATCGTCGCCCTGCAAGGTGCAAAATTTTTCGCCATCAGCGTACACCGCGGCAACTTTTCGCTCTCCATTACCAGGTAGGCTTATACCAATATCAGCATGTTTGCTCTCGCCAGGACCATTCACCACGCATCCCATGACAGCCACAATCATATTGACAACGCCTGGATAACTCTCCTTCCAGACTGGCATGCGTTCCTTTATGAATCGATTCACCCCGCCAACCAGCTCCTGAAAATACGGAACGTTAGCGCGCCCACATCCCGGACACGAAGTTACCTGCGCAGAGAAAAATCTTAGACCCAGAGACTGCAATATCTCCTTACATACCTCAACTTCCTGAGTCCTATCACTCCTAGAGGAAGATGTCAGCGATACCCTGATGGTATCCCCTATCCCTCTGAGAAGCAAATGTCCTATACCCGCCGCACTGCTGACCACACCTTTTAACCCTGTACCAGCTTCAGTCAACCCGAGATGCAACGCGTAATTTGAAGCCCTCGCTAGAGCCGAATAGACCGACACGAGGTCACGGACCTTACTCACCTTACACGAAATCACTATCTTATCGCGCGGCAGCCCTATCCTCTCCGCAAGTTCCGCACTCTGCAGAGCGGAGGCGACCAAGGCCTTTCTCATAACCACGCTGTCGGGTTCCGGATTTGCACGAGACGCATTCTCATCCATAAGCGTGCCTGCCAGGACCTTGTCGAGACTACCCCAATTCACCCCAATCCTAACTGGCATGCCGTGCTTTGTCGCGAATTCTATTACTGACTCGAAATTCCTGTCTCGCTTTTCGCCAAAACCTATATTACCAGGATTTATCCTAATTTTCCCCAAGCAAGCACCGTACTCCGGATACTTGTCGAGCAACCTAGAAATCTCATACTGGCCACAGCCGACCACCATCTTCTCGTCAAAACCATGTTTAACAAGATGCTCAACGATCCCTGGAACGCTTTTAATTGCCTCTTCGGAATTGATTGCAACCCTAACGAGCTCAGACCCCGCCTGAGCCAGATCCAAAATTTCCTGCAAATCCTCAGCTACACTACCCGATCCACCAAGAGCCATGGACTGCACGACTACGGGACTACCACCGCCTATGACAACTTTACCTACCTTGACAGCACAGCTAACTCTGGACGCAAATTCAGACCCCGAAAAGCCATCATCTACATCGATACCGTCAGTCCATGTATTGCAAAATGTAGTCGTCTTCATAATCGCTATCAATCCTCCATGAATCTACAAAATTGGGGTCATCATAGACGCTATCACCCGTCTCCTCCCCAAATTCATAATCTCCACTTTCGCTATCCTTTTGTGCTGCTGCAGGATGCTGCGTACGACCACTGGTGCGAGGAATCGCACGGCGACCATCCCTTTTCCTCCTCGTGCTTGAACGAGCGGGAGCGCCAGAATCAATCCCTGCAGAAGCCTCACTTACCTCGGAGGCAGATTTTTCTTTTTCTTCACTTGGAACACCGCTTACTGGCAATGAATCAGAATCTCCACCAGCGGCATCAGCCGGCGGTGCCGCACCTGCGCTATCAGCCCCCTTTTTCATCAAAGAAGGGAACTCCACCTCGACAGTAGGAACATTACCAATAGGCGCGCGCACCCGCGTTGACTCCGGAGCAACTGGCTGCATTCCAGCACCATCACCAACATCAAACGACGAATCGAACTTAGGCTCAGGCACATCACCAGACAGAGGAATCTCCACCGTGCCAGGAGTACCAATTCCTCCCTCACCTTCAACAGACGGCGTGCGATCACCTTCAGCGAACAACGAATCCACCTCTCCGGGCCCGGGCACATCGGACGAAGGAACGTCTGTCCCAGCACCAGATTCAGGCTTCTTCTCCCATACAAAAGGCTCCTGACCGTCCTCACCAAACAGCGTCTCTAGCTCCCCAGACTTGGGCGCATCAGACAAAGGAACATCCGGCTTATCAGCAGACTCAGCCCCCTTTCCCCACGGAGACTGATCGCTCCCACCAAATAGTGACTCAAATTCCCCAGACTTAGACGCATCAGACGAAGGAACATCCGGCTCATCAGCGATATCAAGCCCTCCTTTTTCCTCCATAGAAGATTTGTTATCACTGCCACCACCAAGCGGCAACTCAGCACTCCCAGGCTCCAATATAGGCCCAAGTGCTACAGATGGAGGAATGACGCCTGCTTCATCAGCAGAACCAGACTCATCCCCCTCCACAGAAAGCTCACGGCTAATCCCATCAAGCGATGGTCCGAACAACTCCCCAGGCTTCGAAGCTCCATGCAAAGAAGTGCCCAAATCAACCGAGTCAAACCCCCCTTCTTTCGCAGAGGGGGACCCTTCAGACTGCAACTCCTCACCAAACAAAGGAATATCCTTCTTACTATCGTCAGACACCTCGGGCGAAGCCACAGAAGGGAATTCAGGAGACGACACAGCATGCTTGTGACTCTTGACACCCCTTCTAGCCGCCTCCTTCTTGCTAAAAATAACAGGAGGCTTTGGGGGCTTTTCACGCTCACTCGCCTTATCCTTCTCCTGATCTTTCTCATCCTTGAGAGCCAAATCAAAGTCCAGGAATCTCGCTCCTCTCACCTCAGAAAGGTCCACCCCTTCACTATTGACCATGCCACCTTTGCGCTCTACCTTGTCTACGGGAACCGCGCCGTATTCACGCAGCTTTTTAATCACATCGTTCCGCCGATTACCGCTGCCAAACGAACGCCGAGGCTTCCTCCTCAGGAGGCCACCCATCACACTGGTGTCTTGCCGAGACTCTTGCTGAGCAGACCCTCCGGAAGCATCCTCCCTACGTTTTTTGTATATCTCATAAGATCTCGCAAAATCTTCGTCTTCATCAAAAAAATCGCCGCCGGGATTATATGGAGGAGTATAGTTCTTACTCATCTCAAAAAAGAATCCACAAGAAGCCAAAAGCAACGCAGAACAGAACAGAGAAAACACTACCCTCAACATGCGATCACCGACAAAGCTAATACAATATCACAACGAACACTCCGGCCGGCGCCACACACAAAGGACCTGCAGACATGCCGCAGTTCACCTAAGAAAGGCGAGCCCGCTACCACGCGCTACATACACCATTACACACAAAAACACAACATTTTCTCACAGAAAGTACATACAACCATTCCCAAAGCCATGACTCCCGGCGCGATCCTCAGCGCATCTATAATCTCTTCAGCTCGGCTCCTACCTTCAAGATCATATTCCATAACCTCATGTACAGAAGTTACCAAACCATATACGGATTTATCCATAACACTACGAATTACATCTGCAATATCTAAAAACGCAATTTTCGAATTCAAAAAGGCAGCCACCGCCACGTCATTAGCAGCATTAAGCACTATCCCTGCAGCGTGACACGTACTTGAATTTAGAACCTCAAATCCCAGGTTCAAGGCCGGAAAAGTCGCAAAATCCGGCTTCGTAAAAGTAAGCTGACCATAGTCAGCTAAATCGAGCTTACGACCATACATCTCCCCAGCTCGCCCAGGCCAATACAACGCATGCAACACCGGAATGCTCATATCAGGCATAGACATCAAAGCAATTAAAACACCGCTGCTATACGACGCAAAAGCATGGACTACAGACTCCGGATGCACCAAAACATCAATCTTATTTGGCTCCAACGAAAATAAGTAATGAGCTTCTATGACCTCCAGGGATTTGTTAACCATTGTGGAACTATCCACAGAAATCTTATTCCCCATCCGCCATACCGGATGCTTCAAAGCATCACTAGGGGTCACATTTTTCATCTGCTCCCGGGTCCAGTGCAAAAATGGCCCCCCCGAAGCGGTCAGAATCACCTTATCGACACAGGCATTACAGGACAATATCTGAAAAATTGCGTTATGCTCAGAGTCCACAGGAATTATATTTACTCCCTTCCTATGAGCAGCATCAATGAGCAAGTTGCCGCCACATACCACACTCTCCTTATTCGCCAAGACGATAGAACCTACACCTGACTCTATCAAGCGCATTACGGGCTCCAAGGCCGCTATGCCAACAATAGCCATGACTGCACTATCCACATCCATAGAAGCAGCAGCCAACACACCCTCTCTACCCGCTTCCGCCACAATATTCGTACCGCTTAACAATTCCTGCAACTCCGCATACAAAGCATCATCGGATATTACAGCCATTTTCGCATTCAGCAGTTTGGCTTGAAATGCGAGCAAGTGAACGTTCGTACCAGCAACCAAGGCCGCTACTTCAAAATCATGGGAATTATCGCGCAAAATCTGGACTGCTTTCTGCCCTATGCACCCAGTAGAACCAAATATCGAAACCTTCTTCACGCTCATACAGAGAACGACACGACTCAATTCAACAACTACACACCCCTACGGGCATTTCAAAATCATATCAGTAAATTTTCAGCAAGATCCGAAATGCAGGTTCCAGATGCCTACTCGCAAGCAAGAAGAGCATGCTAAACAAGATACACACGGCCCCCACGGCAGATAAACCCCAACCTTCCGAGATTACCACACGACCCTTGCTCACTGGCTTGTCGAAATATACCACCTTGGCGATCCGAAAACAATAAAAGCACGGAAGGACACTAGCCATGCACAAGAAAAGCACATAGCATAAAGTCGATATTTCAGAAGTATTCAGCGCCATTATGGACTCAAGCAATGCATACTTGGCAAAAAAACTCGGAAATGGTGGAAAACCAGCAACTGCAATCATAGAAACAACTAAGGAGCAGGCTACCACCGGGTTGCTCATATGCATGCCAGAAATATCAATAAACCTCGGCCCGTTGTCGTTGTATCTCAAAAGCACAGAGAAGATCCACGCATTCACCACCCAAGAAACAATCACATACTGATAAAGTGGATACACGGACGACCCATGCGAAATAATAGCTACCAACACATATCCCAGATGCCCTATATTCGAATAAGCAAGCAGTCTTTTCATATTATCCTGCCGCAAGGCACCTAACTCCCCGACAATCACTGAGGATACACCGACACAAGCGATAAGCACGCTTCTAAAATCCCATGCAGGCACCCCAGCCCGCATGAACACTCCCGTCACCAACAGGATGATCGCAGACTTCGTCACAATGAAGAAGAATGCCATGGCAACAGTAGGCGAACCCTGATACGCATCTGGCGCCCACATATGGAAGGGCACCGCAGAAAGCTTGAAAAGCATTCCCACAAGCACAAACGCGCATCCCAACACGAGACCTAAGGAGCTCTGCTCCCCGCGTAACGCCTCAATTATGACATCATACCCCAGGTCAGATGCATGCCCATATATCAAAGAAATCCCGTAAAGCACAATACAAGACGACAGTGCCCCCAAAACAAAGAATTTAATAGCAGCTTCAGATGACCTACGAGAATTGCGATTGAAGCAAACCAATACGCAAGAAGAAAGGCTATGAAGCTCGAGAGCAAGATAAAAGGACAGCAGATGCCCAGCCTTAACCAAGATCATCGCGCCCAAAGTGGCAAATAGCATTACCACAGAGAATTCATGACGATAGCGCTGTTTCGAGCACAACAATAAAAGGAATGCAATGAAACCCGCCACACTCACACAAACTTGAGCAAGACAGGTATAGCTAGTGTGCAGCACAAAGCCACCAAACAGACTGGCATCAACGATCTCATAGCGCCGCAAGACCACACCCGACAATAAAGCCACAACCCCCATAGAGGCGGCAGATAGCCTACGCACCCACCTTTCGCTCACCACCATACCCAGCAACAGAGCAACCATGGCAAAACCAAGCAGGCAAAGCTCAGGCACTACATATGGCAAATCTTTCCAATACGGCACGTCTACCCCCAGGACGGTTGATGAAACTCTTGCAGCGACATGAGCATATTCCTCACCCCAGGTCTCAAGAACTCCAATAGAGAATCAGGAAAGACACCAAGCATCAGAACAGCAGCCGCAATGGCCACCAGAAGAGCAAACTCCTTGTGACTAATGTCGCCACGCGCACGAACATCTGCACGGCACGACCCCCATATTACCTCCCGGCACAGACGCAGCATATATATAGAACTAAGCACCATCCCAACAGCAAAACAGGCAACCCAAGCCCCAAACGACCTAAAAATCCCAAACATCGATAAAAATTCGCCCACAAAACCAGAAGTGCCCGGAACACCGACAGATGCCATACTAAAGAACACCATGAGCACCGAAAGCCTCGGCATAGAAGACGCCAATCCCCCACACTTTGACATCTCCATCGTACCCGTCCTGCTATATATCATGCCCACACACAAAAATAGAGCAGCCGATATGAGACCGTGGCTCAGCATCTGGAATATCGCACCCAAGATACCCGTCTCATTGAGAGAAAATATGCCAGCCGACACAAAGCTCATATGCGCAATGGAAGAATATGCCACCAGCATTTTCATATTCTTTTGCGCAAAAGCAACTAAGGACGCATAGAACAAAGAAACAACACTCAGACAAACCACAAGCTCAGCGAAATGCGCGCTCACATGCGGTAGCATCTGCACACAAAATCTCAGAAATCCGTAGCCACCTAACTTAATTAGCAACCCAGCAAGCAAAACAGAACCGATGGTTGGAGCCTGCACGTGCGCGCTCGGCAACCAAGTGTGAAATGGGAACATCGGAAGCTTGACAGCAAAAGCCAGGAAAAACGCCGTCCATACACACGCACTCAACCAAAAAGGTACGCTATGGGGTATAATGACGCTGCCAAAAAACCCAGGCACCCCCAGTGACGCATTCACGTAGATCACAGCAGCCAAGAACAACAAGGAGGCCGCAGCAGTGTATATCAAAAATTTAAACGCGGCGGCGATCTTCTCCTCATAGCCCCAAAAACCTATCATGAAGAACACTGGAATCAATGATGCTTCAAAAAAGACATAAAACATCAAGATGTCGCGCACAGAAAAGACGGCGATCATCAGGGCTTCCAATAAAAGCAGGAGAGCAAAGAACGAGAATTTCAGCGGTTTAGCGTCACAATATGCAGCATAAAAAACAGAAAGGCAAAACAGAAAGGCAGACAGCACTATGAACGCAACTGATATCTCATCAGGAGCAAACACGCCCCCTAACCAGTTGCAACAACACGCCAGCCCACTGCCCCGAAAAAAGTACGGCAACGCAATACTCATCCCGAAAACCGCAGAGGCCACCCCCATGGAGATTGCTCTCGTAACCCTGGGTAGAGTATCGCGAGTCAACGCCACCAAACCGGACCCCAACGCAGGCATTAGGATCATTAGAAGTATCACTGTATTTTCATACTATACACCACCAACAGCGCAGTAGCTACCACTCCAAATAACATCACAAGGGCATAATCAAACGCCCGGCCACTCTGAATCTTGACGCTATTCCTCGCGAACGTATCCACCGCCCCACTAATACCACCCAGGACAAAATAATCAACCACTTTCTGATCCAACACAACCCAAAGTACCGCAGACAGCCTGGATATCGGACGCACTATAAACCAGCAGTACAACCTGTCGAAGTAAAACTTATTCTCCAGAAGTGCAAGGATCGGTCGCAATAGCACATCAGGCAACGAGCAACAGCGCAGCCTCCCCGTGTGATACAGCCAATAGAACAACACACTAGCTGCAGTCAGTACTAGCGGCAACAGAAGCACAAAATACCCTACCTCTCCATGCACACGCACCGGCAAACTCCCCGCCCAAAACTCGCCCTCAGCGATACCAAGAACATTCTTCAACCATGTACCAGAAAAGATGGCCCCAGCTGCAAGCACCGCCAAAGGCAACAACATAATCTTGCTTGACTCATGCGCATGCACACCAGAGCCACCAGAATTATGGAACACCCAAAACATAAGCCTACACGAATACGCCGCCGTCAGACACACAACCGCATTCGTCGCCATAAACCCAATAATGCTGCCGTAAGTACCTTCTATAATCAGGTCCTTGGAGTAAAATCCAGCGAACGGAAACACGCCCATAAGCGACAGCGTACCAATCCACATCAGGCCATAGGTAAACGGTATGCTGCGCCAGCAATTTTTGCCCATGTGCTTAATCCTCTGTTCCCCGGAACTTGAATGTATAAC
Organism: Anaplasma sp.; assembly: GCA_052043585.1. Lineage (GTDB taxonomy): Bacteria > Pseudomonadota > Alphaproteobacteria > Rickettsiales > Anaplasmataceae > Anaplasma. Next base: position 25,710 of record JBQEQV010000060.1, read on the forward strand.
ATTACCTACAGTGAGGAACAGCAGCGACTTAAAGAACGCATGCGTCACCAAGTGGAAGATCGCCAAGTGATAATTGGAGACTCCACACGCGACAAACATATACCCCAGCTGACTGCACGTAGAATACGCCACTATCTTTTTTATATCCTCTTGCACAATGGCCACCAACGCGGCAAACAGGCATGTGGCAGACCCAATTACCAATACGAAATCCCTAGCTACCTCTGACAATTCAAAAAGCAAAGAGCTCCGCGCCACCAAAAAAACACCTGCAGTGACCATAGTAGCCGCGTGAATCAGCGCCGACGCCGGAGTCGGGCCCTCCATCGCATCCGGAAGCCACGTATGCAGACCAAGTTGCGCAGATTTTCCCATGCATCCCAAAAATAACAAAATGCACGCGACGCTCAAAATCTCCACTTGATGCCCAAATACACTCACGATGCCGAGGTTTCTCCCGGCAGCTATTGACTCAAAGATTTCGTCGAAATTGAGGGAGTGGAATACGTAAAAAACCCCGAGCATGCCACAAAGGAAAAACAGATCCCCCACCCGATTCATCACAAACGCCTTCATTGCAGACGCGGTGGCCGCCTCTTTCTCGAACCAAAATCCAATCAGTAAGTAGGAACACAAACCCACTCCCTCCCAGCCGAAAAAGAGCTGCAAAAAGTTACCGCTGGTCACCAAAGCCATCATAAAGAAAGTAAATGCAGACAGATAGGTCATGAACCTAACGGCCCCCCTATCCTCAGACATGTACCCAATCGAGTACAGATGGACCACAAGCGAGACGGTGGCAACGGTTACCAGCATCACAACGGACAACCTATCAATGTAGACAGACCACCAAATAGTCGCCTCTCCAATCTGGAACCACGGCAACACATCTACCACGTATCCATGCTGAAATCGAAAAAACAAATACCAAGCAATGGCACAGGAAGCCCCTATGAAAGACGAAGCCACTATATGAGATAGCAGCCTACGACTCTTCAATACCTGCCCCGCGATGGCCCCGACAAGAGGCAGCATGACGCATAAAAACTCAATCGCAAACATAAAGCCCACCACAAACGGTTAGCAGCTCACACGACAAAATGCACGTCATAATTACACAACCACCCACAGACAGTAATTCACATCTTCAGCAAATTTGCCTTGCCTAGATCAATATTTCCAACATTCCTAAAATGCACCAGCATTATAGCAAGCCCAACCGCAGATTCGGCAGCCGCTACAACAAGAACAAATACAGAAAAAATTTGCCCTCGTATGTCCCCCATGTACGCAGAAAAAGCCACAAAATTCAAATTAACCGCCAACAGCATCAGCTCCAAGGACAGCAAAACATTGACCGCGCTCTTCCGTCCTATCACAATTCCACACGCCCCAACTGCAAAAATAACAGCTGCAAGTATCAGAAAATGACTTAGAGACACACCGGCATCAACCAAAAATTCCATACGACCCCCAGTCCTACCACACAACCATCAGGCAGTGTTTAGTCTACATCTTCAACACCCTGACCGACCTCCGGAGAAAGCAGCGTAACCTTCGACGATCTGTTCACATACCTACTAAAATCACTTTCTGCCGGTCTGCGCTTGTCACGCATCGCCAAAACCAGACTCCCGACCGCGGCCACCAACAGTAGAACCCCAGACAGCTGAAACGCATATACATACTCGGTGTAGAGCTGCGAGCCTATGAGGAAGATATTCTCCACGTTAACACCATCTCCCCCAGCACCCGCCGATGCAACTCTCGCCTGAAGTGCAGCGTAAGCGGCACACCCGAAAAACAGCATTGCACACAACACCCCCACGGGATACCACTTCACCAAACCATGACCTGACCTTACTTGGTTGAAATCCAACATCATGACCACGAACAGGAAGAGCACGGCAACCGCGCCCACGTAGACAATGACGAGCAGCATGGCGACCAACTCGGCCCCAAGTAAAATAAACAGCGCACTGGCGACGAAAAAAGTCAGAATGAGGCTCAAAACCGAATACACAGGATTCCGAAATAGGATCACACCCAGAGAGGAGAGGATTGCTACTCCTGCAAAGCAGAAGAACAAAAAACTGACCATCTGGTGCCCTAGCGCAATAATCCTGAGGATGATAGCATAACGGGATGCTTGTGCAAGTCCCTTAAATCCGCCGTACCCCTTCTGTCACCCCAAAATACCAGACATAACGCAACATCTTATGTCACGGATATGGCGCCTAGAATTTCCATTTTTACGAGTAGAATCACAAAAACTTTCCGCACCCTGGAGGATATCAGCAACGCACAACTGGGTGTCCCATCACACCATTGACAGTTGATCTACGGCAACAAAAATGCGTTACAAACGCGCGCCGGAGCCGCGCACAATAGACACACCCAACCTCACGATGTTGCTGAAAAGAGATATTCCCTAGTGCACCACTTGCCTGAGACGGTCTTCCACCACATGTCTGAAGTGTCTAAAAAGGCCTTGTATAGGCCACGCCGCAGCGTCGGCAAGGGCGCAAATCGCATGACCTTCAATCTGGGACGCAACGTCGAGCAACTTGTCTATCTCACCTTCTTCCGCCGTCCCATCAACCATTTTCCTCATCATCCGCCACATCCACCCAGTACCTTCCCTACACGGAGTACACTGCCCACACGATTCATGCATATAAAAGCGAGAGATTCTCTCTATCGCTTCTATAAGGTCAGTAGACTTGTCCATGACTATCAATCCAGCAGTACCCAAACCTGACTGCACCGCCCTAAGCGAATCAAAATCCATCAGCACATCATCGCAAATCGACTTGGGTAACATTGGGACAGAGGAGCCCCCCGGTATCACAGCCAGAAGATTGTCCCACCCACCTACGACGCCACCTGCGTATTTTTCTATGAGCTCACGCATGGGTATTCCTAACTCCTCCTCTACATTGCAAGGATTATTCACGTGCCCAGAAATACAAAAAACCTTTGTGCCAGTATTGTTGGGTCTTCCCAAAGAAGCAAACCACCCAGATCCCCGTCTCAGAATATCTCCAACCACAGCAACGGTCTCAATATTGTTCACGGTCGTAGGGCATCCGTATAGGCCAACAGCCGCCGGAAACGGGGGCTTTAGTCTAGGCATACCCTTCCTACCCTCCAAAGACTCCAACTGCGCGCTTTCCTCACCACAAATGTATGCACCGGCGCCTCTGTGTATAAAGATGTCCAAATCGTAGCCGGAAGAACATGCATTCTTCCCCACCAATCCGTGTTCGTACGCCTCCTGCAACGCACGAGATAGCACCAGGTACTCGTTGTAAAATTCTCCCCGGATATAAATATACGCTGCTGTAGCGCCGATGGCAAACCCAGCGATGAGAGTGCCCTCTATGATCTTGTGCGGTTCATACCTAATTATGTCCCTATCTTTGCAAGTACCGGGTTCCGACTCATCAGCGTTAATCACAAGGTATGCTGCACAACCCTCTGGCCGAGTTTTGGGCATGAAGCCCCACTTCACCCCAGTCACAAAACCGGCACCACCCCTGCCTCGCAACCCCGAATCCTTGACCTCCTGGATTATTTTATCAGACCCCATGGCAAGTATTTTTTCGATGTCGTGCCACGTACCACGCTTCCTGGCCGCCTCAAGATACGGAGACCCTCGACCATCGAGATTCGTAAACACCGTGTCTTCGTCTTTCACTTACTTCCTCGATAAGAAATCAACAGATACTATTCACAGTCTAAAGAACCTAACACCTGGGCAACTCCCTTACTTACCCTTGCCAACTTTGGCTGCAAGCTGTATGCCCACCTTGCTTGCAAGCTCTTTAACGCCGTATTTCCATCCGTACCCAAGCTTCAATACCGCGTCTACATCTCCAATCACACCAGCTCCATAGCACTGGACCAAATACTCTATATACGTGAAGAACTCTCCCCACGCCAACTGAAAGAACTTTTCATACTTTTCACCAGTGCGGCTTTGCAGAGATTTATCATCCATGACACTCCTGTACAAACCACTGGAAAGATCCATAGCCTGTGCTATCTGTCCATCATGCATGTCGTACATGCGATAAAACCCTCCTCTGCTACCAGATCCCGTCAATCCATCAGAAATCATGGAATACAGCACCTCTGGCAACCCGGTGTACGAGGCAAGTAGAGGATCCTTTTTTTCTAAATTCTTTGTCAAATCACCAAAGGCCTGCACAAAATTGTCCAGCTTCAATGAATCTAATACGGAGAACACTCCAGAAAATGAAACGCCTGTACGCTCACTTGCAATGATGCGATCTGCAACCTCTACCTCAACACCGTACTTACACGCAGCAGAAAGGC
>JBQEQV010000061.1:0-14451 GCA_052043585.1 Anaplasma sp.
GTCAAAGGGGCCTGGATTGCGCAATGCAAGCCCGGATTGCATGCAGAACTGCTCATCCGAGACCCCTTGGGGAGTGCACCACACGATACTGAGTGGCGGCACACAATCTTCTGTGAGTATCACAAGACATGAACAGAAGCGCCGCCTCCAAATAGACAAAAAGGCTGGACTGTACAGCACTTTGCACAACATATTATGCATAGTATGGCTGATCCCGCAGTTAGACCACACCCTGCTGAAAACGCCTTCAGAGCGGCTTAGATTTTTTGACAGGGTCGTGCACATCTTTGACAAAGATTACTCCATGCACATGGTAAAATACGAGCGGGCAAGGCGCGATAGGCGAAAAGTGTTAAATGAAGCCCCGCACAACCATAACTGGCTCTCCAGTTTGGAGCACATCATGGCCACCAGCGGGTTGCATATAGCGCAAACAAGACGTGCGGTGCTACAGACTTTGCGGGACACTGCAACCGATAACGAAGTTTATTCGCCCTTTTTGAAATTCGCCATAAATCTCGAGAGCAAGGTCTTTGCGTTACTCGAAGAGGATCAAGAAAACGCGATGGACCTCTACTTATGGCGCTTAAAAGAAGGCCGGACGAAGGACATGTCAGGGCAACTTACTTCGTTTGGAATACACAATGACCACTTCCAGATGTTTAACATCAACAAAAACCTGGCGGCCAACAGCTGCTCAACGGGTGAACAAAAAATTTTGCTACTGTCACTGCTACTTACCGCAGCAACAGCAAAGCGCCGGATACATAACCAGGCTCCCATTATGCTATTAGATGACATAATGTCGCACCTAGACAGCGTGCACAAAGCCGAACTTACCCACACAATAAGGGACATAGGGTGTCAAGCCTGGATCACAGACGTTGACAACAACAACTTCGAGGGTGCCGGACAGCACTTCAGACGCTTCCACGTCGCAGACAACCGGATCAACGCGATATGACAGCGCAAACACTGCAGGAAACCCAGCTAGCCATGCTGCACACCACTAGCTAAAATAACCACCTGCCAATCTTTTTTTCTCCAGGGCAGCAACCCGGTCACCCAACGCGCAGCTCGGGTAATTTCCTACCACGCCTTGTTTGCAGCGCACACGCACCGCAAAGCACGCGCCTGCACCAGCCCTGCGCTTGGGCTACGAAGTGATCCTAATCCCCACTTCCCCAGCAAAGTAAGACAGATTGAAAGCTACACGCGCCTGACCGCCGCCGCTTTGGAGAATCCCCTCACTCCCTTCTTCTAGTGGAATTACAGCAACCTTCTGATTGTCGTAGTTCACAGCCCTGTGATATAAAGCCCCACCGTACAGAGAGATTTGCGGCGTGATCTCATAAGTCAACCCAAGCTTGACCCTGCCGGCAAACTCAGCCTTAACACCACCACCTTTCGCTGCCTCTATGAAACTCACCCCCATACCCACACATCCGTAGGGAATTACGGGAACACCGCCCCAAACAAGATCATAACACGAGTTCGCAGTCAATGACGTTGAGGTAACACGTGGAATCTCTATCACCACACCCTGGACTGTAAGAGCCTCAAAGAGGGCCTTTCGCTCAGACGCCGAGGCCTTTTGCAACGCTGTCCGGACAAACTTGGAATATTCAACCGCCTGCTTAAGCGAGTCCCTCTCCCCCCTATAGTGATTGGCCAGAGCAGTCACCGCCTTAAGGCGCACCATTTCCCGCGTAAACCCTTCCTCATCACTCTCAGACAGATCGGCCGCACCATAGCCACCAGCTAAAAGAAAAACAGCATCACCCCCTTTCCAGGTTCTGCCAGTCGCAGAAGCCACAGGCCAGCTCTCCCTGCTGCCTTCAAATTCCAGCCTAATATTCCTACCCAAAGCATAACCCACGGAGCCAGTGATACCCGCCAGGCCAGCACGTTGAAATTTTATCACATCAGCAACACTCTCGCCTTGCCCGACGAGATCATAACTGCCAGGCATCCTCGTGTCCCTACTCCCAGCATCCCTCTTCAAGGGCACCGGGCGCCAGATCTTACCAGGTACTTCAACTTTCAGGTTGCGCACCCCACCCCAGGACGGAGCATACCCCCCACCGGCATATATGCCAGTACTACGGCGAGACTCAACACCCTCATACAGGCGCCAATGCTCCAACCCAGTTATGGAAGAAGTCGCCACTGCCTCACTCCCCCCGATCAGGGCACACACCACACTCGCAAAGAAACACCTAATCGCAGACTTAGACACAACTCCCCCCACCGAATCCTATGGAACAGACAGCATTCTGGAACAATGCACACCCCCTAGTACCATAGAGCAGCGCTCTATGCAATCAAAATTAATACTAAATTAAAAATCACAGAACACACGCGCACAATACACAGCGCGAAGACCCGCTCAACCATGACTAGGAACGCGTCTCGTCCAGGATAATACCTCAAGAGCGCCTAAGTAACCACACTTTATTGTTATGAATTATTATGACTTACAGAAACCCCCATCTACAAGGCACAGCACCCAGGTTTTATTCCCGCAACTTCGGGCCCAGTCGGCCCACACGCGGACAAGGCGCGTCCTTACAGTGGCACGGAGCCCCGCTTTTAGTAAACGAGGCCCCATGATTTCGAGACCCGGTGAGCCCCTTTCGAGAGGAACTCACCACAGGAGAACTAATTTAGCTCCCCGAGAGGAATCATTTAGACAGACTCCCAGCGAATGGCGCGATCAACGATCATGCCCTCGCGTCGCTGTAGGAGTTACCACCACAACTTCCACCAGCTGCCTTCATCTTCTTCCTCCTCAGCTTCAGCCTGAGCTATAGAAGCTTCCTCTTCTTCAACAGAAGGAGCAGCTGCTATCGCTGTTTCCTCTGCTGGAACGTGAACATCAACAGTGTGCTCCTCAGGAGAAGAAGTTTCTTCTTCCACGTATTCTTGTTCTTGGGCTACCACTGTGGGTTCCGCTTCGGTCACAGGAACGTAATAATCACCGAGCGCTTCTTCTTCCGCGACCTCTGCCACTTGCTCCTGCACTTGGTTGTCGACTGCTTCAGTTTCTTCTACCGCCATCTCCTGGGTTTCCACCTCGTGAGATGCTGCAGCTTCTTCAGCAGCAAGAGTAACTGTTTCTGTTTCTTCTACAGTTTCAGTCACAGGAACGTAATAATCACCGAGAGCTTCTTCTTCCGCGACTTCTGCCACTTGCTCCTGCACTTGGTTGTCGACTGCTTCAGTTTCTTCTGCTTCCTCTACCGCCATCTCCTGGGTTTCCACCTCATGAGATGCTACAGCCTCTTCAGCAGCAAAAGTAACTGTGTCTGTTTCTGCGGTATGATGGGCATCAGCATCAGTGTAATGATGATACTCAGATTCCTCCTCCGCTTCTAGAGCTCCGGTCTCTTCCTGCTGATGCTCGCCAGCCAGCTCTTCTTCCAGGTGAGAAACTTGAACTCCTTCCTCAGCTTCTTCAGCGTGGTAATCTGAGTGGACTTCCTCCTCGGTCACTTCAGTTTCCCCTAAGTTGTCGCCGAGTTGTTCAGGCTCATCTTCGTAGGAAGCAACTAATTCTGGCTCTGGGTGCGCTACTTGAGAGTCAGTCGGTTGAGCTGTTTCTGGCTCTTGGGCTGTCACATGTGTAGTCGTCTCGTCATATGCCCGATGTTCATCTTCTACGAGATCAGAGACTTCTTCTTCGCCATAATTTTCAGACACATCCCACAGACTTTCATCGTCCTCTACATTGAAGAAGTCCTCAAAATACTCGTAGTCTGTTGTCTCAACAGTTGATACCTCATCTGCATCGGCAGAGAGATTCACATCTTCTGCTTCTGCCTCAAGTTCTGCCTCGAGGCCGTAATCGTAGTATGTGTATACCTCCTCACGGTCATCATTTACGACATCATCGTATGAGTGAGCTGCCTTCGCTGATGGCTTCACTATAAGGTCAGCGCCTAGTGCGTCGCTGTGGAAAACTATGCTTCCGTCTTCATTCCGCACACCTACCACATTGAAGAACCCAACTTCCCTTGACACCAATGACGAGTTGCCACTACCAACTTGGCAAGGAACATCAGAGTAAGAAACTGAGCGGACCACCGGCACGCCGTTGATGTCCTCTATCAACCCGTATATTGAGAAAGGAGTGTTCACCCCTGCACAAGGACGATCCCATTCTCCACTGATACGTTCATAAAACGAGTAACTTCCGTCGCCGTAGCGCTCAAAAGTTACAGCGGGGAACTCCGCGTCGCATTTACAGTCTCCCGCGCATAGTGGGCCACTACCGCAAGAGATGGAAATGTCGTACGTCCCTTCGCTGAAGTCCATCATAACTAACCTCAAAAGCCACGAAATTAACGCCTCAAGTTTCATTTGAACGGAGGTCTTTGTAAAGAAAAAGCTCACAAGGTCTCCTTGTGAGTCAAGCTTTGTATACCATTCGTTGTATCTATTGCATTGCAGTACGGTGGAGGTACATTGTAGCACTTGATAATTGACGTTACATGCCTACCAAAAGGTTAACGTGCGTTGTTATTACACGGGAAATCAGGCTTGCTTCGGTATAGCGTGATGCATACTATACCGAGAGCTTTGGTACCATAACTTCCAGAAGCAGCGTGCTCCGTCTTACGCGAAAATCTAGAGCGGATAAGATGTAACAAACGCCCTACAACGGCCCACGCAGTTTCCACGCAGCAGATCCTTAGCACTCAACAGGCTGATCACATACCATTAAAGTCTACTTTGACTTTTTCCCGTTCAATGTAAGCCCGTATGAGCTTAAGGTCCTCCCACGCCAACCTTTTCTGCATGGGCTGACGCAACAAATAGGCGGGGTGAAAAATCACCGTAGTGGTTATTGGGCGCTCAAGGAAGCTGTTAGTGTATTTGTGAAACCTGCCCCTAAGTTTGGAAACACTCTCGGGTACATCCAGCAAGGCGTAGCACGCGGTACCGCCAACCAATACGATAATGTCCGGAGCAACAAGTGCTATGTGTTTCTCCACGAAGGGCCTGCATACGGCCAGCTCAAAGTCCGTGGGCCTCCTGTTCCCTGGAGGACGCCAGAATGTTGTGTTGCTTATATAGGTGTTCTCCCGGCTCAAATCTATGGCTGCCAGCATCTTGTCGAGTAGCTTGCCGCTGGCACCGCAGAAGGGCCGTCCTTCGCGATCTTCGCTACTACCTGGTGCTTCGCCAATCAGCATAATCTTTGCGTTCGGGTTGCCATCAGAAAACACCGTATTCATGGCGGACTTTTTGATGTCGCAACCTTCGAAAGATTCTACAGCTTCTCTCAGCTCCGCGAGACTATTGCACGCCTCTGCTATTCGCTGCGCAGCATCTATCCAGTCCGTGGAAAATTGCTTCTTCTCCGGTTTGACAACGGGTTCCGGTACATTCTCGACAACAGCGGGCTGGGGTGCTGCAGAGTATTCCACGGCCTCTTCGCCGCAAACACTACCTCCACCTTGAGCGTCTTGAACATCATCTTCCAAGATGCAATCCACACCACTTTCGTGATAGAACTGCAGCACTTCCAACAGTTCTGCATCACCGGAATCTTCGACAATAACGCGCCTTTTTTCGCTCATAATCACCTCTCACCGGATGACAAGTACCAAATCCGACTGCAAGACTCACTAGACCGCAGAGCCTCAACGTGCAAACGCCTACCTGCACACATTCACAATCCCTCCTGACTGCGTTCTTCATACACGCAAACAGTTGTTGTGGCAAATACCCGTGCTGCACTCTCACAGCCACATAAGGTTTCTTACGCAAAGCAGGCCAGCACCTTTAGAAGCTGCAAGTGGCGCAAGTTTCAGTCTGCCCTTCGCGCCTTTCTGACTTTCTCCATAATCATGTCACGCTTAAACTTTGAGAGATGCCCTAAAAACACCGCCCCATTTAGGTGATCAAGTTCGTGTTGCAGACAGCGCGATAAGAGCCCCCTAGCCTTTAGAGTATGCTCCTCGCCATCGAGGTCCAGGTACTTCATGGTAACACGCTCCGGCCTTTTCACCGTTTCCCTCTGGTTCGGTATAGAAAGACACCCTTCTTCCATCTCCACAAGCTCCTTTGACATCTCAATAACCTGCGGGTTTATGATAACCATAGGCCCCTCAGAAGAAGCTAGGTATTCATCCTCAGCTGCATCGTCTTGCAACGTATACTGAGGGTATCTAGCGGAGCTATTCCCCGTCTCCACAACAAAAATACGCTTGTGAACACCCACCTGCACCGCTGCTAGTCCTATCCCACTGTTGGCATACATGGTATCAAACATGTCGTCCGTCAGCCTCTTCAACTCGTCACCGAAATCGGATTGGCGTACCTCTTCAGAACACAGAAACAATCTGTCGTCTGGGAGTATGACCAGCGGTAGCACAGACATCTCTACCCTTACGTACCCTATATTTTATGTATTCACATTACAGAAGCACTCTGTATACTTGCAGACAAGTGCCGTGCCGAGGGTTTCTGCGTTGACATTTTACATCGCCTGTACGCTATTTACAATTCTTTATTCGGTGCTGTTAATCGCGTTCCCGGTCTTGTCCGTCGAGCACAGACACCTTATCTGTAGAGGGTGGGCTCGGGTCATTTTGTTCCTATGCAAAATCATTGATGGCATAACATACGAGATCCTGGGCAGAGAACATCTGCCGGAGGGACAGTTTATAATCGCCTCGGTTCATCGGTCGCCTCTGGAGACCCTGGTCATCTACACAGAGTGTCGTGGCGCAGTGTTTATATTGAAGCAGGAACTTAGGTACCTACCCATCGTGGGAGGAGCGTTCAAGAGCTTGGGGATGGTCTTTATAGATCGCAGCAAGAAGGTGGCTGCAATGCGAAAGATGATTCGAGAGTGCGAGGTACTTGCTAAAGTAGGAAAGCCTGTAGTGGTGTTCCCTGAGGGCACCATAGGAGATCCCAACAGCCAAGAACCCGGCAGTTTGTATCGGGGCATTGCTCTGGTATATCAGCGACTCGCCGTCCCGGTTGTACCAGTTGTGCTGGATACAGGCAACTACTGGCCGGATGACATTTTTACGCTCAACAAAAAAAGTGGTAAGGCGATCATAGAATTACTGCCATCTATAGAGCCTGGTTTGTCCACAGAAGAGTTCATGGACAGATTAACTAATAGCCTGGCATCCGGCAGCAAGGAACTAGGAAAGCGCCATCCACAGGCAGTATCGTAGCAGCCGCAGTAACCCAGTTTGGTGTACAGCTGTGGGTCGGGACAGTAGAAGCTTGGAGCCGTTCTTGCATTTGTTGTCAATTCCTTGTAGAGTTCCCCGGGTGGGAAGGTTAAGGTTTATCTAGAATGCCAAATCATGCGAGTGCCAAAAAAATGGTCCGAGTTATCGAGGCGCGCACACTCTCTAATAAGGTAAGAAAGAGTAGAGTGCGTAACTCCACTAAGAAGTTCCTAGCGATACTAGAAGCAAAAGGTCCGCTGGAAGACGCTGTAGCTGCGTTCAGAGCTGCAGAATCAAACATCCACAAGTGCGTAAATAAGGGGGTTCTGCACAGGAACACTGCCGCACGTAAGGTGAAGTCCCTGGCAGCTAAGCTCAAGGCCTTTGACCTGGGCATGAAGGGCGGCGCAGATGCTGGGTCTCCTTCCTGAAGCAGGCTGAGTTTCGGGTGTTTTTCTGTACATTGGGTTCCTGTTCTGCTCTCGTCGCCTTTCTTCGGGTTGTGTCCGGGTTCTAGAAACAACGGGCAGTACTTTTCCTATTAGCGCGCGGTAGTGGCCGGCACGTGTCTGCAGTTGTCCCGGGGTGTGGTGCCCCGATGTCTTCACACTGCTTGATTGGGACCAGTAGAAGTTTTCGTCCTTAGCACTTAGCTAGGGCTCGCGCCGGAGTTAGGCTAACCGGCCGCCATACATCTTGCAGCAAAACTATTGGGAGCTCTCCAAGAGCTGATGTGATATTTCCTGACTATTGGGATCTTTCTACTTTTGCGGCTCTCCATCATGCTGCAGCTCGCCCCGATGGTCACACTGTATTTCATCCATATAGGTATCTGGACCCGAGTCCTTGTTGACACTGTGATTCAGGAACATGCTTTGCTGCAGCTGTGGCAGCACGGAAGACGTTCCCATGTTACGTATGTGCACGCCAGGTTTTTTCACTTACAACCCCAAACGACACAAGGTCTGACACACGTATACTACATATTGCATATTAACACTAGCAATAATCGCGTCATTTTCCAACTATCGCCACTCAAACCCCCGCAATGTTTTTTCAGCAGCAGACACACCCACTTCAGCATTCGGAACTTTTGTATTCCATGTAAAGTTGACTATCAACCGGAAAGAGGCTGGGTAGTCTCCCGTGTCCATGCATACCAGATACTCAACTACGGAAATGGCGGAGTTTTACTTGAAATGTCCGTAACTTAGATGTTAGACAGCCTGCGTCGCATTGCCAGTATCAGCATTATTGCGCCGACTATTATCATAGGAGCCGATAGTATCTGCCCCATGGTAAGCCACCCAAATGCTATATGCCCTATTTGCACATCAGGCTCGCGCAATAGTTCTACAGCACATCTCGCCGTGCCGTACCACATTAAGAAGATTCCCGTCAACGCACCGCGTCGATCTCCGATCCTCGTGCAATGCGCAAGCACGTTGATGAGTGCTAGCAGCAGCAGCCCCTCGAGCACAGCTTCATACAGCTGGCTCGGGTGTCTGGGTAACGTTGTACCGCTGTTACGGAACACAACACCCACGCAAGAGTCTGTAACCTTGCCATATAGTTCGCCATTGATGAGGTTGGCCAACCGCCCTAGAAACAGTCCGAACGGAGCAGGGCGCGCGCACGTATCAAGCACACTTAAGATTCCCATCTTGTACTTCCTGCACACTATGATGATGCCTGCTATGCAACCCAGGCACCCGCCATGAAAGGACATTCCCCCGTGCCATATCTTGAGAGTCTCTAGTGGGTATTCTGCGTAGAAATCGGCATTGTAAAACAGCACGTACGCGATTCTCCCCCCCAATATAATGCCCATAACCGACCAGGATACTAAGGAGTCTAGAAACTTGTCGTGCACTTCCGGTCTGTGGCGCCACACTCTTCCAACATACCAGTAGGCAAACAGTATGCCAAAGATATAGGCAAGCGCGTACCACTTAATTGCTAACGGACCTATACGCAGGACTGTAGGGTCTAAGTCTAACAAAAGCTGCGCCAGTCCCTGTATAGCAAAACAAATTGACATCCTGAGACATTACCTATAACTTGCTTATCAGCTCGTGGCTGTCTGAAGCTACTGTGGCACATTATCTGCGGTTCTAGGTCGTGAAGTCAAGTCATGCTGAAGAGAGTTCTAACTTTTAGCTCATTTACTTTCTTGTCAAGAGTACTTGGTCTTGTACGGGATACCTTGATAGCGTATACGCTGGGGGCCCAGGGGCTATCCGACGTTTTTCTGGCTGCATTCCGCTTGCCCAATCTGTTTAGGGCATATTTCAACGAAGGGGCGTTAAGTGCCAGCTTCGTGCCGATATATTCACGCAGGTTGTCCGAACAAAATGCTCCGTCGCAATTTGCAAGCCAGATATTTTCTGCGCTTTTGATATTTCTCTTGGCATTCTGCGCCTTGATGCTGGTATTCACACCACAGGCACTCAGGGTGTTTACGCCTGGGTTTTTGGTGAGTGCACAGAAGTTCAAGCTTACGGTAGAGTTGTCGCGGATCATGATGGTTTACCTGTTCTGCATGTCTCTGGCATCTGTTGCAGGGGTTGTTCTTGAGTCCCACAGCTGCTTCTTTGTAACTGCAATTTCACCCATACTTTTAAACTGCTGCGTGGTGATTAGCGCGTTGGTGCCGCATTGGGGCATACCGGTGTACTACTTCGCTGTGGCAGTGTCCCTGGCAGGTATCCTGCAGTTGATCCTGACATTATGCGTTGCCTCCCACAAGAAAGTTGGAGTTAGGTTCGCCATACCGAAGCTTGACAGCGACATGAGGGTGTTCCTGAAACGAGCAATGATATCAGCTCTCACCAACTGTATGTCGCAGATCAGCGTGTGGATTAACGTCATGTTTGCCAGCTTTATTCCCGGGGCAATATCCTACATATACTACGCTGACAGGCTAAACCAGTTCCCCCAAGCTTTGGTCGGAATGTCCATAAGTACAGTACTGCTGCCGTACATTGCAAAGCTTGCGAGAGAAGGCAACACTCAGCGTATGGTTGAAATGCAGAACAGTGCGCTGGACTTAGGCATGACATTGATAGTGCCCGCCGCTGCCGCTCTGATCGCGATACCCGATGCTTTGTTGCTATCACTTTTAAACTACGGCCAGTTCGACTACTGGGCAATAGGCAACACGGTTCCGGTGTTAGCAACCCTGGCGGTTTCGCTACCGTCTTTTGTGATTACGAAGATACTCTTACTCTTCTTCTATACACGTGGGGAATTTAAAATCCCCGCAGTTTTCTCTTTAATATCTATATTTGTAAATGTGTGCCTCAATTTCATATTCGTGAAGTTTTATGGGCACGTAGGGATAGCCATAGCTGGGTCGTCGTCGTCGTGGGTACACTCGATCCTGCTACTTATTTATCTTAGGATCCGCGGGTTATATCACATGAGCGCGGAACTGAGTAACAAGATGGCTTACATATTCCTCTCCGCGGCGATGATGGTCGTGGTAATATGCATGGCGAAGACTCTGCTGGCTCCGTTTTTCTTCCAAGGCCCTGTTGTGAAGATATCATCGTTGTCCATTGTAGTACTTCTCGGCGTGTTAGTATATTTCTCCGCACTGTTTGTAGTCTTTCGACAAAGGTTAACCATTGTCGACGTGCAGGATATCACACAAAATGCACATCCTCTGAAGAGTGGGTAATACAGTAGTTTGCGCGTGCAGGTGCATTGGGAAACCATTGCAATTATTTTTTTTTTAATAAAAATTGTCCACAATGCTCCAGCTCAACCTACACAAGTATAGACGTGATAACGTACGCCACTGTCAGCAGTCATGGCTCCGTTATGGTGTTCACGGAGGCTAAGCACGTAGAAGATTTCACTGCAAGGTTCACCACATTAGACCCAACTGCGGCTTCGAGGGCTATATTCTCTCACGATGTAAGAATAGTGTATCATGACGGGAACCGTGTGGAGCTGATTCCTGATAAGAAGTTCACCTATTGCAGCATTCGGTCCATGATCGACCATATGCTAAATCATGGTTTTAGCTTCAAATCCGGAGTGCTCTCGGAGATCCTCACTCAAGCATGCGAGCTGGAAATGGATGGCACCATAGTCCTGCGGTCTAGCTGCGGCAGTCCGTCATATACAGTGAGCATGTGTCGCAATGTCATATCCCTATATCCTGCATCGGAATTGTACATAGATTACACTTCCGGTCTTGGCAAAAAGCTCCTTGACGCGCTCAAATCCGAAGGTTCGCCGACCGGATGCTCTACGCCTGAAATCAAGGGGAAATTTATCAATATCACAGATGGCGGCAACATTCGTGAGACCCTGGCAGCGCTTAGTAACGCTTTAGTACGCGCAGAAGCCATACCACAAAGCGAGGAGAAGCTTGTGCTGAAGCAAATGACAAGTCTGGCGTTTTTGGATTTTACTGGAAGTGAGCTAAAAATCGTGCAGAACATAGCCAGTTATCCTAGCACCCACCCACTGAGCAAATATAGAGATGTAGCGAAGACCGTGGAGCACATTCTGCGTTGCTTAAGAGACGAAGTGTGCGATCAGGCAACCTTAGCGCGCCTGGAGGATGCACTGGAGCAACGCGGGGAATTTTCTGGCGCACCACCGCTACTCATGAAGGGCTTTACAAAGCTAAGCAGGGACTTCAGCACCCAACTGGAGAACATAGTAAGTCAAGCGCGCACAGCAGCAGCCAACTCAAACAAAGACAGCTAGGCGAGGGCCTTCCTGGGAAATCAGGACCGGCACGCGTACTACATGCCGGCACGATTCTTCGAAGAAACGTCGCAACCCGGAGCCCAGCCCAAATACGGGCAGGGTCCCGGATATTTCTCGAAGCCCGAAGGCTATTACCTGTAGTCGTTGTCCTTAGCCTTCCTTTCCAGAGCAATAGTGATGTCGTAGCACCCTTCTTGCGCACGGAAAACCAAATCACCGTCCTGGTCCAGTGTACCAACAAGCGGGCGGTTTATGTACATCGACTTAGACAGGTTTGCGCCCGAGCTGTAAGGACCGTTCGGGTGGCTGCGCTCCCCACAGGAGAAGTGTTCCAAAGTGACAACATTCTTGCCGTCAGCCTCGTCTACGCGCAAGTCACCGTATACCCAGATCTCCCGCACCACAGCTTCGTCATCGGTCACTCTGGTATAATTGGAAGACAGCTGTGCGTTGCCATCGCCATATGTGGTATCTAGGCCCACTGGTATAGAATACTCCCCAAAGTGGCAGCCAGCAGCGCCGACACCCTTGAGCCCCACCACTGACACAGATGCCAGAGAATAATCATCCAAGAACTCCACCATAAACACACTCCCCGAACAAGAATACGCTCTCCGGAATATAACAAAAAGCTAACCCTGTAAAGAAAATTCCCCTGTGTCTTGCAAGCATGTATTGTAAAGAGCGTATCGGTAGATAACCTAGCGCTATCCCTTGGTGAAGCTTAAGACTCGCATAGGTAGGTGGTGCATACAGATCAGAGTCGCGCGCAGTTACAGGTGCTACGTCCATCTGCCAACAGGTAATGCGCATTGGTTTGCTTGTAGTCAAAACCCGTAGGACGAACACCAACACTACTTGTTGTGTTTAGTGCCTATATGGCGATGTAGTTGGGTGCATTACAGTGTACTGAATTGCACATCAGGAGACCCCAAATTCTAGATGTATTCTGGATATAAATCTGGTGGCTGAATCTGTTGGCTGAAAGCAATTTTCGCGAGCATTGGTCCGATCAGGCGTGCATTACACCCTTTAAACTAAATCCTGGATGTTGGCACAGTGCACGCGTCATCCTAAGCACGTATTCGTTGCAGAACGTCGTATGAGAATGGCAAGCACTTAGTTGTTGCGCTGGTTCAGTAGGGTATGATATGGTAGCCCCCGACGAGTTGTTTAGGTTTTGTGAGGAAGTTGCGTATGTTCGACGTGGAGATAGCTGTAGGCGAATACAATCTTAAAGTAGGAAGTGCTAACATAGACGACAGTGGTTACTTCAACACCTGCGCGTGTAGCGGCGATGGAGAAGGGACAGGTAGGCGAGTTGAAGGGGTATGGTCTCCAACTGCGCTCGTGCTTTCTGTGGCTAAGGGTGACTCAGGAGGATGTACCGACTGTAAGCAGACGAGTCAAGCACCTGCTGAGATTACTGACGGGAACCTGTACGTTTTTGACACCTATTCGGGTGAAGAGATCGACGGCAAGCACTCCGTTTTTGAAGGAGCATCTGGTGCCATGACATTCTTGTTGAACGGCGCTGAAGGGGATACAGTGGAATTCATCGCCCCTCCAGAAACAGCAAGAGTAACGTTTACCAAGACCGTTGAGGCAAAGGCGGTTGAAGGTGCTACTGCTGCGGAGAACGTTCCTGGAGTTACAGTCACTGAAACTGGTGTGCAAACAGAAGAAGCAGTCGCTGCCAAAGCTGAAGAAGTTGAGGAACCTCGCGAGGCCGGGGAGAAGCAGCAGGTAGAAGCTGAAGCAGTCGTCAAGCCGCAAGAGCAAGCAACAGAAGTGCAGCCGCAGCAGAATGCGGGCGAACGACCCGAAGCTGCTGAAGCACAAAACACACAGGAGGTAACTCAAGAGCGCAAGGAGGAAACTTCTCAACAACAACCTGAGGAGCACACTGGTGATGTTCAGTTGAGGAACGACAATGGAGACGAGGGAAAGGTAGTGAACTCTCGTTCTGATTCTGATACGGCAGAGAAAGCTGATGTAGAAGAAGCTGAGGAGGAAAGGCGCGAAGAGGAAGAGGAAGAAGAAGACGACCTGGAATAGTAGCCCTACTAGATTAGTAGTTCCAGACTTGGCAGTTGGCCGTCTTTTCTAATGGAAGAGGCGGTCCCGCTGTGAAGTGGAGATGCGGGAGTCTGCCTTCTGGTGAGGAGGCAGGGCCCCCGTGTTTTGTTTGTAAGTCCTGTGCGGGTCATGGCGAGTGTTTATAGGCTGGTATTTTCCTCTCACGTAAACACAACAAGACATCCTAAGCAAAAGCGCAGAGTGGACTCTCGCAAAAAGCCTCAAGACAGCGTCGCAGTTCTTCCTTTTATGTCGCAACAACGTGGTGCCACTCTGCATTCGCTGTCGTTCTACCAACTTCCTGCAACAACTCGCAGCTATTATGTGGAAGATTATGACGTGGCTTCCCATGTCGCAATACTCCTCATCACATCTCCATCATTCTCCAAATTTCCCAAGAAATGCAGCCGTAACAACAAAGTGAGCTCAACCCTTCCGTTCACAC
>JBQEQV010000062.1:0-30258 GCA_052043585.1 Anaplasma sp.
CCTCTGTGTTGCGTGGCTTTGGGCATAGGGAGGGTACTTGAGGAAATGGATACCTTGGCGTATGTGCTTTTCAAACAGGATTAGTCCCAACGGTGTTCTTCGGTTGCGTACTAGTTGGTTACGTATGTGCGTTGTGCGCACGATAAGATGAGTGTCTTCTTTGTTGTGAGCGGCGGGACGGCGTGAACGTCGTTCGAATTCATCGCGTGATAAGGCTCATTCCCGCTATGATGCGGGTTTTTTGCAGGCCTTGTTGTGATCTTTATATCACATTACTGGAGTTGCAGTGATAAAAGCCCTGATGGACACGCAATGTTTGAAATGGCTTGGCGCCTGTGCAAGCTTCCGTTGCGAATTCGTTTCATCATCAATGAGCTGGAAAATCGCTTCAGTAGCCTGAATGCGCTGCATCACTTATCTGGTAGACTACAGAGGCCGGAGGTGCCGTATGTCTTGCATCGCTGTCTACATTCAGAAATTTTACGGGTGCACCCAAAAATTTGTTTACAGGGGCAAATTTAGCCTATAACCTACCGGTTGCTTAGATGCGCCCTTAGCTCAGATGGATAGAGCATTTGACTACGGATCAGAAGGTCGGGCGTTCGAGTCGCTCAGGGCGCGGGTTGCCTGGGTTCATGCCTAGTTTGTTGTTCCTGTTGCTATATGGTTATTGGTCAATTACTTAAGCTCCTCTTGCTGCTGTTGGTGCTAGTGGGTGCGTTCTGCTTTGCGGATTTGGTGCCGTATGCGGCAAAGTCTTTCTGCTATGCGGTGAGTCTGTCGATCAAGGAAGTCTTGGTATTCATACTGCCCTTCGTAGTGTTTAGCATAGTTTTTCACTCCACAAGTCAGTTGCGGGGGGGAAGCGCAATAAAGACGATGTCTTTGTTGATCATTATGGTAATGCTGTCAAATTCCCTTTCTGTCGGCATATCGTACGCCTTAGGGAGTTATTTAGCGAGCAAGGCCGCTCATACGGTTGTCTCGGAGGTGCCGGCCTCACAGGTGTTAGAGCCCATGTTCCGTACTTTTCAATTTCCTTCTCTGATAAGCAGTGCGAAGGCGCTGTTTATGGGCTTCTTGTGCGGGATAGTGCTTCCGCCACTTGTGGGAAAAAGAGCTGCAAACGCATCTAAGAAGTTATCAAATGCTAGTGTTTTCGTCCTAGATAAGGTCTTCGCTCCCATACTCCCGATATTCATTTTGGGGTTTACGTTCAAGATGGAGAGCGACGGGGCCTTGCATGCTTTGAGAAGCAATGCGGAGGTTATGGTCTACATTTTCGTCTCTGCGTTCTCGTACATCGTATTCCTGTATTGGGTGGGGAACAGCTGCTCCTTGCGTCGGACTTTAGATTCAATAAGGGTCATGATACCCGCGGTACTGACTGGTTTTAGCACGATGTCGAGCCTGTTGACCATGCCTACGACACTCGCTGCGGTTAAGAAGAATACCGATGATTCCAACGTTGTTGACATATCCGTTCCGGGTTCCGTGAACGTACATTTGGTGGGAGACTGTTTTTTTTCGGTCATATTATGGTCTCTACTCGCCACAACTTTCGGCACGGAGGCGACGATTACAGCTTCCGACCAGATCCACTTTTTGGTGTATGTGGTGCTGATGAAGTTCGCCGAAGCCGCAGTGGCTGGAACTGGATTAGTGCTGATGTTCCCAATAATTGAACAATATTTGCACTTCTCGCCCGCAATGCTCTCTCTGTCTACTACACTGTTTATTTTGCTCGATCCGCTTATTACCGCCACCAATGTGTTCGGTAATGGGGCATTTTCTATACTGTTCGTGAGGATTCACAAACTGTTATTCGGAAGAGAGATGAAATCAAAGGAGGCCTGAGCGAGGTTGTCTCAAAACCTTGCCTTTCGATGTCATTAGGGTATGAGCAACCAGAAATGTGTTTACACGCGGTGGCTTAAGATATACCATCAGCCGCCTTCTCTAGGTTGCATTTGAGTAAGGCGTTTCTGCGTTATTCAGATTTGTAGTCTTTTTGTGGTGGATGTCCTGTGATGTTAGTATGTTTAGTAAGCAATCTTTGAGGTTTGCGTTTTTGGCGGCAACTGCCCTGTTGTCGTTTATATTCGCGGATCTTGTGCCCTACGATCTTAGGTCCTTTTCTTACGCGGTGAGCCTGTCTATAAAAGAGGTGCTGGTGTTCGTGCTGCCCTTCATAGTATTCAGCATTGTTTATCGTTCCGTGAATCGGCTGCAGAGCAGCAACGCGATCAAGATAGTGGCCACGCTTATAGTCATGGTGATTTTGCTAAATGCGGTCGCCATATCGTCCGCTTATTTCGTCGGGATGTCCATTGCATCTGCGGATAGCGGCACGGTGGTGCATGGCGAGGCGCATTCCGATGGTGGGCTAGTTCCCTCCTATGTTATTCACTTACCCCCTCTCGTTAGTAGCGTGAAGGCGGTGATAGTGGGGTTCTTGTGCGGGTTGGCACTGCCAAAAATCAGGGTGTGGAGGTCATCGAAGGCACTTGCGGATATTTTGGCGGGCATCAGTACGTTCTTTTTGGAGAAGATTTTCGTCCCTATCATGCCCATTTTTATTGTCGGGCTCGTGTTTAAGATGCAGAGCGACAACTTGACGGATGTATTGCAGAGTAACGCTGAGATGGTGTTCTACATGCTCGTTGCCATATCCGTATATCTCCTTTTACTCTATGGTATGGGCGCGTCATTTGTGCCTGGCAAAATCTTCCACAGAATCAAAAATATGCTCCCCGCGACTTTGCTAGGCTTCACCACGATGTCCAGCTTGGTAACCATGCCGCTGGTCATTCAGTCAGCAAAAAAGGACCTGAAAAACCCTAACATCATAGATATGGTCGTACCTGCGGTGATAAATATTCATATGTTGGGGGATTGCTTTTTTATCATAGTAACGTCCTTGGTAATATCGGGAATGTTCGGCACTTTGGCGCATGTCACCGCCCTCGATGCGATATTCTTCATGCTTTCCTTTCTGGCATCCATGTTCGCGATAGTAGGCGTGCCCGGGGGTGGTGTGATAGTAATGTTACCTATAATAGAAAGATACTTGCATTTTTCCCCTACCATGTCGTCGCTTATCACCACCCTATACGTGCTGTTCGATCCTATGATAACCTCGGTTAATTTGCTCGGCAACGGGGCTTTTGCGTTGCTGTTTGCCAGGATTCACCAGTTTCTGTTTGTCAAAAAGGGTAAGCGACGGTGAAGGTCATGGGCATGGACGCTTCGGGCCCTCAGTGCGCAGTTTCGGTGTTTGATGTTGAACAGCAGCAATTTTTTGAGGCGAAGAGTGTCGAAAAAAACTCCCCCGCCGAGTCTTTGTTCGACTTAATTGACTCTGCACTTGCAGACTCGCAGTCTACTCATCAGAGCGTTACACATATAGTCGCAACGGTCGGACCTGGAAGTTTTACCGGTTTGAGAGCTTCGTTAGCCGCGGTGCAGGGGTTCCGTCTCACAACCAACATTGCAATTCATGGAGTGAATTTACTGGAACTGCAGGCGTATCTCCTGTCGCAGCATAATCCAACAGGGAAAAATATAGTTTCCGTCGTGAATATGTCCAAAGGTGAAAAGGTGTATTATCAAGTGTTCGATAGCGGCCTGCTTCCAATCACCGAAATTGATCTCACAGAGAATTGCTCTGTACCGAGGGACGGATGCATTACCAGCTGTTGCTGCCAGTTACCTGATTTCACTCATGCCAGGGTTGCAGCAGAGTATTTGGTATGCAAATTATCGCGCGGACTTCCCGAAACCCCCCTTTCTCCGATATATTCCCGTGCTTATTTTGAGACCAGCTGCGCGTAAGATACATAGCAATTCGTCTGGAGTGCACAGTGCACAATATATAAGGGGTCGACAAGAGAGCAAGCGGTATAAATCTGGCCGATAAGAGGCAACTTGTTCGTAATACATGGAGAAAAAGACTTGCAGATTCTCGCGGCTTGCTACTATATTCCTCAACATATTCATCGCTGGTCGTGCGCTATGAGGTTCAAGAGCATTTTGATGGGCGTAACTCTTGCTGCGGCGTTATGCGCAATGGTGTTCGTGACATTTGGCGACATACTCAACTTCGGTAACACTAGAAATGACAGGTGCGTTGCCAAGATTAAGGGGGGCTGCCTATCCGTTAAGGAGTACAGCACAATGTACCAGGACGAGGTGTCTTACGTGGAGAGCTTAGTGCGCCAAAAACTCTCCAAGGAAGACATACGACAGCTGGGCATAAAGGAGGTGACCCTCAACAAGGCGATAGATGATCTGGTGCTGGCGAAGTTTGCTTCGGATATCGGCCTCAAAGTCGGTAGAGGCAGCGTGACTGATTTAGTCCAGAGTATGCCCGTGTTTAGTGGCAAGGATGGAAATTTCGATGAACAAAGATTTAGGGATATCCTGTCTGAATCCGGCATTGCGGAGGCCACGTACGTTGAGAGAATTCACTCTTCCCTAGCCGCGGTCATGCTGCTGGAGTGCATATTCCCGAGAAGCAACAGTGGCTATGCGCAGTATTATGAGACGTTTGCTCAGGATGTCCTCAAGGGCATGTCGCAGTCACGCGTGATCGATGTGATAGAGGTCTCACCTGATGCGATTAAGGACGTTCCCGTACCAACCGAAGATACTCTCCAGAATATGTATACGGAGGGCTTTAAAAACGGGGAGTTGACTACGCCCGAGTATAGAAGTGCTCAGTATATTCTTGTGACAGAAGATGATGCGCTGGACGAGGTTTTTGCGTCTGACAGTGAAGTGGAAAGCGAGATCAAGAACAGCGAGCTCCATGATCAAAGGGATGTTTTGAATTTGGTGTTCTCAAGCGAGAGTGAGGCTGATGCGGCGTACCAGTCTCTGTTGAATGGCAAGTCTTTCGAATCCGTGGTGAAGGATGTCGGCACAACAATTCAGGCTATCACCCTGAGGAACATAACGAAAGAGGTGCTTCCTGAGGACGCGCGTAGTGCAGTGTTTAGCCTTAAAAACGGCGAGGTCAGTAAGGTTTTCCGCAGCGTCGTGGGATGGCACATAATGAAGATTCTCAATAGGCACCCAATTTCCGCTAAGGATTTGCAGGCGCTTAAGGAGAAAGTGTCTTTGAACATCAGAAGGCAGAAGGCCGGAGAGCTGTTTTCTGGCAACATCAAGAAGGCCAACGAGATAATAAGCCGCGGTGCTGCGTCTTTTGACGAAATTGGTGGCATATTCAAAAAGCCCATTAGTGGAACTCTGAAAAACTTCGATATAAGCGGGCTCGACTCTGAGGGCAACAAACACACATATGCAGAAGAGTCCTCCGTACCGGGGCTGGTTGACGCTTTGCCGGTGCTTGCGTTTTCTACTCAGGTGAACAAGCCATCACATTTCGTGAATATGGGAAATGCGTACTTCAGTGTCATAGTCACCGACGTGGTTCCGTCAAAAGTCAGAAATTTTGAGGAAAGCAGGCCCCTCCTGTCGAAAAGGTGGAGGAAGGATTTTGTTACAGCTGAGATGCAAAAACTCGCGAGGGAATTGGCGACAAAGCTGCAGGATGGCAGCGGTTTAGGCAGCGTGAACGGAGTGGTGATCAGGAGGGGTGAAAGCGTTGTGTCAAATCCAGAAAAGGAGAGTCCTACCGGATATCCCGACGCTCTAGTCAGTCAAGTGTTTGACATGAAGGTCGGCAGCGTAAGCAGGGAAGTCGTAGATCCGAAAACAGGTAAAGTACTGGTGGCAATGCTGAAGGACGTCAGGAGCCCTAAAGAGATCGACGAGAGAGAACTCAAGGTGTTCAAGGAGCGCTTTACTAGCGGCGGCGCGTTTTCAATTCGGAGACAGCTCTTGAGCCATCTTGCCGACAAATATCGCATTAAGGTCAACTATAGACTCCTCGACAGTATCTGAGTCTAGGACTGTAGCTCTGGCGGCAAGCACTCAGCAGTGCGGTATGAAAAAGCCGGAAAGGCCGGCCTTTCCGAATTGTCTGTAGGCTGGTTGCGGCCAAAGTGTATTTAAAGTGGTAAGCTGCATCACTAGCGGAACCACCCTTTCAGCGCACCGCGTGTTCTACATCGAAATCACGCCGTACGCATCAACTCTTTGCGATGGATAATAAACAAAAAACCAAGTGTGGCGGCCGTCGATGTGCAGCTCACCCTGCCTTACCTCTTCAACAAAAATTTGGGTAGCGGCACAGCCACAAGCCACAAAGGTGCCGCATAACCGATGGACAAGGAAGGCAGGATCCGACCAGACCTATATCAATTTAGCGCGGCACAGGCAGCTATAATTCTGTCGCAGGCCTCCTGTAGTCTTTCATTTGAAAGCGCATAGGAAATCCTGAAAAAGTCCGGAGCACCAAAAGCATCACCCGGCACTACAGCGACTTTGTGCTTGAGCAGGTATTTCGAAAAGTCTGCCCCATTAGCTATGACGCCATCCTCTGTCTTCTTACCTATCACCCCTTTACACGACACAAAAATATAAAACGCACCCTGAGGGAGCGTTGCGGAAAGAATTTTGGAGTTTTTTATGGCTGCCATGGCCATGTCACGCCTCTCGGAAAATACGCGTAGCCTATCCTTCAGAAAATCGTCACTACCAGACAAAGCAGCAACAGCCGCGGCTTGAGCAATAGAATTCGCGTTAGTGGTGCTTTGGGACTGTATTGTGGAGATCGCCCGTATGACCTCGACATTACCAGCAACGTAACCAATCCTCCACCCCGTCATCGCGTAGGATTTCGATACCCCATTAATAATGAACACCCGGTCATAAAGACCGCTTTCGACCTGCAATATGTTGAAAAATTTCGCGTCATCATAGATCAACTTTGCGTATATATCATCGGTCATGACGTGCACCTTGGGATGTTTCAGTAGCACATCAGCTATGCTCCGCAGATCATCTCTCCCATACACAACCCCAGTGGGATTGGAAGGCGAATTGATGATCAGCCATTTGGTCTTTGGTGTGATAGCAGCTTCAAGCGACTCCGCCGTTAGCTTGAAGGTCTCGTCACAATTGACCACAACGGGAGTTCCGCCACACATTTGCACTATATCGGGGTAGGAAACCCAATATGGAGCGGGCACTATAACCTCATCACCCGGGTTTAAAGTGGCCATGAACAAATTGTATATGCATTGCTTTGCGCCGGAACCCACCAAAACTTGATTGATCTTGTAGTGAACTCCATATTCCGCCTCTATGCTCCGCAACACCGCTTCCTTCAGCTCCTGAGTTCCATCCACCGGAGTGTATTTTGTCTTTCCGGCATGAATTGCGTCGATGGCCGCATGTTTCACGTGATCTGGAGTATCGAAATCTGGCTCCCCAGCACCCAAAGATATAACGTCTACTCCCTGGGATACAAGCTGCGCCGCGAGTCTGCTAACCTCTAAAGTAGGAGACGGCTTAATGCAACTCATCCTGTCACTTATCAAAGACATAAAACCCCCATAAAAACAGCGCTTCACCGCGCCGCCACTCCAAAGTGCAGCAACGCCAATCAGCGGTTAAACACAACTCCCTCGCAGCAGCGTAAAAACTTCAGACTGTTACAACAAAGCCCACCACACTGGTACACTCCTGATGGACATAGCACAAAACTTCTCAACAATACAACAATACGAAATACTGCCGCATAAAGCGCATCGCACAGAGAACAGCAACCATATGCGCACATCCCCCCTCACTTGCGGGAAACTTATAGGGAGTAAATGTCCCAAAAACTCATTGTTGGTCAACCAATATTTATGTATGATTCCCAAAGGTTGTTTTGTAGGGAAGTGGTATGAATTTGGTAACCAAGCAGGCAGTAGACTTCACTGCTAGGGCTGTCACGTCCGACGGTGGAATATGCGATTTGCAGTTAAGTAAGTACGTTGCTGGTAAGTACGCGGTTCTGTTCTTCTATCCGCGCGATTTCACTTTTGTATGCCCAACTGAGATAATAGCATTGCACAACAGGACAGCTCAGTTTGTCTCGCGCAATGCTGAGGTAATAGGAATAAGCACAGACTCTGAATTCGCGCACAGTCACTGGCGTAACACTCCTCTAGAAAAGGGGGGTATAGGCATGGTGAGCTTCCCTCTGGTTGCCGATGATTCACACTTTATCACTGAAAGTTAC
Source organism: Anaplasma sp. (assembly GCA_052043585.1). Classification (GTDB taxonomy): domain Bacteria; phylum Pseudomonadota; class Alphaproteobacteria; order Rickettsiales; family Anaplasmataceae; genus Anaplasma. Next base: position 8,141 of record JBQEQV010000062.1, read on the forward strand.
GGGGCGCTACATGACGGCAAAGTTGCCCTCAGAGCCACAGTCATCATAGACGAAAACTTCACAGTGCGCCATCAGTCGGTAAGCGATCTTCCGATCGGACGCAACATCGATGAAATACTCAGAATAATAGATGCGATAGCGCATCATAAAAAACACGGGGAGGTGTGCCCCGCAGGGTGGTCCGTGGGCAGAGCTGCTATGGAAGCGACGCAGCATGGTGTCGAGCATTATCTGCAGTCTCACGCGGACAGCCTAGGAATCCAAGAATGACGGACGATAGTCAGCAAGATACATCCCCCGCAAAGGTGCTGGTGTTGGGCTCTGGAGCGGCGGGGTGTACCGCAGCGATTTATGCCGGTAGGGCTAGCCTGAGTCCAGTACTGATAGCCGGAATGCAGCCTGGCGGACAGCTGACTATCACCACTGATGTCGAGAACTACCCGGGCTTTTCACTGATCCAGGGCCCGGAGCTTATGGAACAGATGCAACAACAGGCAGCCCACTGTGGGGCGTCTGTGGTCGTGGACGAGATCACTGAAATAGATGCAGGCGTATATCCGTTTAAATGCACTAGTATGTTCGGTGAGGTATATTACGCATACAGCATAATAGTAGCTACAGGGGCGCAGGCCAAATGGCTCGGATTAGAGAGCGAACAGTCCTTTAAAGGTAAGGGAGTATCAGCCTGTGCCACGTGTGATGGCTCGTTTTTTAGAGGGGAGGTGGTAACCGTAGTCGGTGGCGGCAATACGGCGGTAGAGGAAGCGCTATATCTGGCCAGAAGTTCCAGTAAGGTGTTTCTGGTGCACCGCAGAGACAAACTGCGTGCAGAGGCCGTGCTGCAAAGCAGACTGTTTGAAAACAGCAAAATTGAGGTCATATGGAATAGTGCAATCAAGGAAGTATTGGGCAACGAAGAAAACACAAAAGTCAACGCAGTGCTCCTTGAATCTACAGTGGACAAAAGCACTAGAATCTTAAACACCGCAGGTTTGTTCGTCGCAATAGGCCATACGCCGAACACTGGCGTGCTTGCCACTATGCAAGGGCAAAAGGTAGAACTTGATCCCGAGGGTTATGTTGTAACGTTGCCCGGAAGCACCGCAACCAGCTGTCCAGGAATTTTCGCTGCGGGGGACGTTATGGACAAAGTGTATCGCCAGGCTGTGGTTGCCGCAGGTACTGGGTGTATGGCAGCGCTAGATGCAGCAAGATTCCTCTCAGAACGCGGTATCGCCTCTTAAGCAACAGTTCTTCTTACGGCAAGTGCTGAAGCCTCAGTTGGAGGTCTTTGTGGAGTAAAAGCGTCTGAGGTGGGTGCCGACATTTTTTGGAACGAACATGCTCACGTCCCCTTTCAGCCTCGCAATTTCCTTCACAAAACTTGAAGAAACGAATTGAGTATCTTCCGCAGCTGGCAGAAATATTGTTTCTATGCTGGGAGCCAACTTGTAGTTCACCCAGCTCATTTGAAATTCGTAGTCGAAGTCCGACACCGCTCGAAGCCCACGGATAATTACCTGTGCGCCTCTGCGCTCGGCAAAATACGTCAAAAGCCCGTCAAAAACCTCGACTTTCGCATCGATAGCGAGCATCTTCATTTCATGCTCTATCAAAGCCGCACGGGTCTCCGCGGAGAATATAGTCTCCTTCAAGACACTCCTTGCAACTGCGATCACAAGCTCGTCCACCAGGATGTGAGCCCTTTTTATTAAATCAATATGCCCGAAAGTGATGGGATCAAAAGTCCCGGGGTATACACCCAATTTTATCGTCACAAAATCTGATACAAAAAACAATCAAGAATTATATCCAGCTAGAAGGAAAATCATCACTACATTTTTACGGTTTATTTTTCCTTGAACACCATTTGCTTATCCATATAATACACGTAAGGCTTGGCCAAGGTGGGCAGTCCGATGTCCACGGCGCTGGGTTCGCCGTCTTCCGGCTTGGTAGCTCAGTGGTAGAGCAGAGGACTGAAAATCCTTGTGCGCTGGTTCAATTCCAGCCCAGGCCATGTCCGGCTCGTCGTTCCAGGGCGCCTAGTGTTCGCTGTTTGGAGAGTGGAGTGTCGAGTTTCAAGTCGTTGATGGTTCTGTTTTACGCGCTGCTCTGCGGCGTGTTTTCTTCCTTCTTCCTACCTGCTCTTGCGGACGAATCCGGTCAGCAAAATAAAGTAGTAGTTGGTTTTATGCAGACTAAGCAGGAGACCTATCCGGAGGAGCTGACCTTCTCGCATAACATTGCTGAAATGCTGACAAAGCTGGGCGCACGCGTGGTTTTAGTGGATTATAATGAAATCGTGCGGACCGCTTCTATCGGCAATTCTCCGAAGGAGGAAGGTAGTGAGTCGGAAACGCGTGATTCATATCCCCAGAGAATTAAGGACGAAGTGTTGAGGTTTTTTGAGCAGGAGGGCGTGAGTCGAGTTTTTATACCTGGCAACTTCTACAATCTTGACACCGATCCTTACCCTCCTACTCCTAACAGACAGATGGTTACCGAGGCAATAGTCCAGATTGTGCGCGAAAACCCTAGTATCAGGCTCATGGCGGTGTGCGGAGGCATGCAGGGAGTGATGCATTCTCTGGGAATTAAGATTGTAAGAGTCGAACAATTATTAGATAAAGGCTCAGCTGCAGCCCATGCCACGTCTATGCCAGATCCACATTACAAAGACGCACCTCTGCACAGAATGAGGATTGTACCCGGAAGTAGGCTAGCACAGATAGTTTCTGAATATGTGTCCCCGGATCAGAACGGTTGGCTGTCCTTGTTTTTCCCGGATGCGCATGATGGCGTGGTAAGCAATGATCACGAAAATATAAAAAAGCTCGAGTCCTTGGGCTATAAGGTGGTGGGATTTGCAGACGATGGGATTATCGAAGCGATCGAAGATGTGCATGGAAACATACTGTTTCAAGATCACCCAGAGGCGCTCGTAATCAACTTCTTGAACGGCAACGTTGACATTCCCCCCCCCTCAATTCCGTAGGTGAAGAAAAGCCCGATAAATACTCTAAAGACCGGCGCGAAAAGAGATACAATGCCGCCCTTGCCAGTGTCTATAGTGAAGAATTTTTTACATCGCTGATTGTGGTGGCGCGTTTAGGTTGATACACCACAGTACGGACGTGCGGCGTGTGTGATGCTGGCATGAGTTGTAATCTCCTGTTCGCATTGGCATGATCATGGCGTTGAATAAGGGCTTATATACTCGAACCATAATTACTTGACTGTAATCTCTGGGTGTGGTAGTGGTTGCGGACCTGTTAGGAGGTATGGTATATGCGCCTTTCTGGATGCTACGCGCCGACTATGAAGGAGGTGTCTTCGGATGTCGTTGCTGCTTCTCACAAGTATTCCCTTCGTGCGGGTCTAATAAAACAAAACGCCGCTGGTCTGTATACGTGGCTTCCCGTGGGGCTCAGGGTCCTTAAAAACATAGAGCGTATAGTCAGAGAGGAGATGGATGCGATAGGCTTTTTGGAAGTACTAATGCCATCTGTACAACCGGCAGACTTATGGGAAGAATCGCAACGTTACACCACATATGGGGCAGAGATGCTCCGCATGCTTGATCGCAGCGGTAGGGAAATGGTCTTTGGTCCGACACATGAGGAAGTTGTCTCGGATGTCGTAAGATCGTCATTGGAGAGCTACCGGGATTTGCCAATTAATGTATATCAGATCCAGTGGAAGTTCCGGGATGAGTTGCGCCCTCGACACGGGATTATGCGCGGCAGAGAGTTTCTCATGAAGGACGCGTACAGCTTCGATGTTGACTACGAAGGGGCTATGCGATCGTATAACGCGGTATTCTCTGCTTATTTTCGAATTTTTAAACGGATGGGATTGACACCCATAGCGGTAAAGGCCGATAGTGGCCCCATCGGAGGAAATGTCAGCCATGAATTTCACGTATTAGCCCCTGCCGGCGAGAGCACAGTGTATTACGATAAAAAAGTGCTAGATTTAGTCCGAAGTGACAATTGCACTGTGGATAGCATGATGAGCGTGTATACAGCGGCAGATGACGAGCATAATCCGGAAGCGGCACCTGAAGGATTTCAGGTTTCCAAAGGTATAGAGGTTGGTCATGTTTTCTACCTGGGAGAACGCTATTCCGTGCCTATGAATGTGATGTTCCACGACAAGAACGGGAATAGTAAGTATGCTCGAATGGGGTGCTATGGAATAGGGATGTCCAGGCTGGTTGCTGCGGTGATAGAGGCATTTCACGATGATGCAGGCATAAAATGGCCAGAGTCGATTGCGCCTTTCAAGGTAGGTATATTGAATCTGAATGGCACGGATGAAGGCTGCAAGGTTGCGGAAACCATATATGCAGCTCTTGCAAAGGACGCGTTGTACGACGATAGCACAGACAATCCTGGGGTAAAGCTCGCAAGAATGGATTTGCTGGGGCTGCCTTGGCAGGTGATAATCGGACGATCTTTCGCCAAGGATGGGAGCGTGGAGTTGAAAAACCGTTCCAGTGGAGCTACTGAGCTGCTTTCCGTCGAAGCACTAGTTTCGAGGATGTGTGCGTGATAATGGGCGTAGGCGTGGATTTGGTGTGCGTAAGCAGGGTGCAGCGCATGCTGGAGAAATTTGGCAGTCGGTTCACCGACAGGGTGTTCTCTGAAGTTGAGATACGGGACTCTCTGAAGTACAAGAATCCGCATTCAGTTGCCAAGTATTTCGCGAAAAGATTTGCAGCCAAGGAGGCGTACGTGAAGGCCGTGGGGCTCGGTTTTGGACGCGGCATACAAATGCGTTGTGTTTCCGTGCATAACAACCCATTGGGAAAACCCTACATAGTTGTAGAAGGAAACTCTGCACAGTACAGCACGGAGCTCTCATTGAGCGATGATGGCGAGTATGCCATCGCGTTTGTAGTTTTGCATTCACTGCAATAAGTCCGCTCCACAATAGTCGTTGATCGTGCGACGGATGACTAAAGGGTACGTTGCATAGGCTCAGAAGAAAGGAATAAGGGGGTCACAATTCCACCCAATGTTTTTCAACCGAGCTTGTCGGGTGGATGTGGTGTTCTGCAGCGCGGCATTTTAATTTACCAAATCTTAAAAATCGGACATCCCGGGAGATATTATTCCGCGAGATGATTGCTTGCACATTGTTGAACTTTCACCGCATCTCAATTTGTAAATATTACAATGCACTGATCACTCAAGACAATTCAGCGCTGGTCGCATGCATCTCGCTCAATTCACATTTTCAATACACAAAATTCGTGCGGCTGATGGGCTTTATCAGGCAAGTTTTTGTTGCACACCATAGGGGACAAAATGTATTATACCCCTGCTTCGTGTTGTTCCCTGGTAGCTCAGTGGCAGAGCAGCTGGCTGTTAACCAGCGTGTCGTTGGTTCGAATCCAACCCGGGGAGCTTATGGTGCTGATTCATCAGAATTTGCGCATTGGGGAATCGCTTCTCTGATTGGCCTGGTATTTGCCAGCCTGTGCTTGACTTCTCCATCGCATAACAATACAATCTAGCCGTGGTCTTCACTATGGCAATAAAGGCTTCTCGAAATAGGCGTTTTGGACCCGAGGGCAGTGCTCGGCATCTCCACCAATTTTGGGGATGAAACAGGATAGACAGACGTAGTAAAGGGGACAGCTGTTGCTCGGTGCGAATTCCAGCCGTATAAGTGGGTCGTTTTATAAGTGCAAACGATGATTTCGTTGCCGCTAATGATAACGTGGAATCGGCTTTCGCAGCTGTAGCCTAGTTTGTCTTTAGCGCGGTTCCGGGGGCCTACCGGGCAACAGAAAGGCCCTCATCTTTGTGAGCCAATTCTTCGGCTTGTTTTCTGGTAAGATTGTGATATCCTGCTGTTCGGCGGGTGGTGCTTCCTTTCTCTTGTGATTTGGCGGTGCTTCTGGTGGTGGGGTCCTATGAGCGATGTGGTAGATTATCGAAAGCTGGTTTATACAGCGATGTGTAGCGTGGTTAGGAGGGCAATGGACTCCTTGTCTAAGCTCCCACCTTCCGGGGAAGTGCACGTTGCCATCTCCTTCCTGACGCACTGTAGCGGTGTTGTGTTGCCGGATTACTTGAAGGCCCAGTATCCAGAGAGCATAACCGTGGTCCTCCAGTACCAGTTTCGCGATTTGTCGGTGAGCAGCAATCACTTCAAGGTAGTTCTGAGCTTTAAGGGCAAGGAAGAGTGTATCACAGTGCCTTTCAGGGCCATTGTGAAGTATGTCGACGTGCTGGCAAATTTCTCGCTGGATCTGGAGCAGTACGGAGGTGCTGACTTGGACATGGAGGACGGAAGCTATTCAGATAACGATGATGAGGCCGAACCAGCCGATGAAGCTCCGGCCCCTGTAGCGACTACAGTCCAGGACAACATAATTTTTATAGATAAATTCCTCAAGAACTAGGTGAGTACCGCCAGCGCGACTTGTTGCGGGACGGTTCAGTGGAACTAGTACTCAACTAGCGTCAAGTACAGCCCATAAGGCGGTGCGGTTATGCCGGCTGCCGCTCTGTTCTTGCGTTCTAGTATTTCGAGAATATGGGGAGGGGGAAATGCGCCACTGCCGCACTGAACCAGCGTCCCAACAATGATGCGCACCTGTCTGTGTAGGAAGGATTGCGCAGCAACATGTACCAGCACACTACTTCCTTCCCTAACGCAATCGATCTTATCTATCGTCCTCACGGAGGACTTTGCTTGGCAATCTTTGGAGCGAAAGCTGGCGAAATCCCGCTTGCCAACCATGTAACCGGCGGCTTCCGCCATGAGGGACACGTCAAGCTTTTTGGGGACGTGCCACACGCGCATGCGCTCCAGGCATGGAGGCGCTTCCCTATTCTCAATCTTATATGTATAGTGCCTCTTTCGCGCAGAAAATCTTGCATGAAAATCTTCCTCAACCCCTTCCAACGAGAGAACCGACACCATATCGAGGCGCAAATAGTGATTCAACGCGTTCATTATGACGTAGTCCTTCAGAGAGGTTTCCAGATCAAAGTGCACCACCTGCCCGAGCGCGTGCACCCCGGCATCTGTCCTACCTGCAGCAAAAACCTTGACAGACTGCTGCGAGAGTCGATGTATTGCGGCTTCTATAGACTCTTGAACAGATCTCCCAGCCACGCCCCGTTGGCGCTGCCACCCTATAAAAGCAGTCCCGTCATACTCTATGACAGCCTTGTACCTCATACCAACATATAGTGCAAGATAGCCTTCCGCACAGCAGCCCCCACTTTAACCTGGAACAACACATGCGAGTATTTGTCGGCAACTTCATCAGAAATTTCAACGCCTCGGTTCATTGGACCTGGATGCATGATAACGACCCCATCTTTCGCGTAGGAGAGCTTATGCTTATCAAGCATATAGCGGCAAGCATATTCCCTATCGGACATGAAATCGCCGCCAGTCCCGCGTTCCCTCTGTATTCTCAGGAGCATTATGACGTCCGCGCCCTCGATGCCTTCTTCAAGACTATGCGTCACTAGAGACACCCCCTCCAAGTCAGGTACAGAACAGGGCGGGATTACCACTCTAATGTTCGCACCGTATCTGGACAGCAACCTGATATTTGACCGCGCAACCCTACTATTCAGGACATCACCGCATATAGCAACTTCCAGACCGCGCACCCCTCCATTCTTGAGAAGACATATGGTCACATAGTCGGTAATGGCCTGTGTCGGGTGCTCATGATTCCCATCACCGGCGTTGATGATACAACAATCACCCAGCTTTTCGGATATTGTGTCCAAAAGGAAGCTATGCCCGGAACGCACAACTATCAAATTGGCTCCCAGGGCCTCTAAGGTGGCAACGGTATCCAATATGCTCTCCCCTTTGTTGATCGAAGATGTCGCCACATCGAGGGTGACTGATATCGCCCCCAGAGTTTTTTCCGCTATTTCAAACGCCACCAGGGTTCTGGTTGAGCTCTCGAAAAACAGGTTGACCACAACCTTCCCTTTGAGCAAATTCCCCTCCCCTCCACGTTTTAGATATTCATTTGACAAGAACACCAAGTTCTTCACATCCTCGTCACTGAGATCTGAAACTCGCAGCAATCTCCGCAGTGAATGTCCCATGCTTAAACGCCAAATAACGCTCGGAGAATTTTACATTATTTGGCAGCCAAAAAAAGAAATATAAACTCACTATCCCAAGATAAAAGCGTAGCCACCCAAACCTCACAAAAGCCACTGTCGCAAAAAGCCATCAGAGGCCGAATCGCCAAAAATTAATCTCGAAATTGGTGCGCGTGCACACAAAGACACAACAACTGCGGTTAGACGAGAATGCTCTTTCCAGAATCGCTCCAGGCCTTCAAAAAGCTCTCCAACCCACGATCTGTCAAGGGATGTGAAAAAAGCTGCTTGAAAATTGCCACCGGAACCGTCACCACATCGGCCCCAGCCCTTGCAGCTTCTACTACGTGCTGTGGACTTCTAATCGATGCGGCCAAAATTTGCGTGGAAAAATTATACTGAGAATACACGTGGCTTATATCTTCAATCAAGGACGTGCCGCTCCAACCCAGATCGTCTATCCTCCCCATAAACGGAGAAACAAAAGCCGCCCCCGCCTTCGCCGCTAACACCGCCTGAGTTACGGAAAAACACAAAGTGACGTTCACCTTGATCTTGTGCTTACTCGACAAAACGCTGCAGGCGCGTATGCCATCAAAAGTCATAGGCAACTTCACTACTACATTCGGGGCAATTTTAGCTAACTTAAGGCCCTCATCCACCATAGCACCGGCATCAGTAGCAATTACCTCTATGCTCACCGGACCCTTGACCGCCTTACATATTCCCAAAAGCAATTTCTTGCTGGACTCCTCAGACTTAGACAACAGGAGCGGATTCGTCGTTACCCCATCCACAACGCCGGTCTCACACAAGGCAGATATGGCATCTAAGTCCACAGTGTCCAAAAATATCTTCACCCTTTCAGCACCTTATTGATGAATACAAGATCCTTTTTAGCAAGCTCCCCCAACAACCCTTCATTCGCAGCAGCCTCCGATATCGAATCTTTTATGCTCTTCAGCTTCTCCGAGTCGCGCTCCTCGGAAGTTAGCATAAAATCGGCCATAATCGTGCACTTGTTTTCCTCTACGCTCATAACGGCATTGGACATCAATACTGTATCTATCACCCTGTCCCCATCACCTCTGAGCACAACTTCACCCTGCACGAGATCCATAACCGATCTCTCATGATGAGCCATAATCATAAACGCCCCTGCGTTAGTACGCGCGGAAAGAGAGCAAACATTCGAGAAATCCAGCCTGCGATCAGGAGAAATCAATACTACACTAAAATACTCCACAATGGCCTCCATCCCCTCTGAGACATACAGCAACGCACAAAAATACTCACAACCCCCTACTTCATGGTAGCAGCCTTCTTCACGGCATCATCTATCCCACCCACCATGTAGAAAGCGGCCTCAGGCAAGTCATCGTACTTCCCTTCCACCAACCCTTTGAAGCTACGCACAGTATCCTCAAGCGATACAAAACTTCCCGGATACCCGGTAAACACCTCAGCCACGTGAAAAGGCTGAGAAAGAAATTTCTGAATCTTTCTTGCCCTAGCAACCAAGAGCTTATCCTCCTGAGAAAGCTCATCCATACCAAGGATGGCGATAATCTCCTGCAGCGATTTATACGTCTGCAGTATACGCTTAACCTCCTGCGCAACCTCGTAGTGATCATCCCCGACGAGCTCAGGGGCGAGGGCCTGAGAAGTGGATTCCAACGGATCCACCGCAGGATAAATACCAAGCTCAGAAATCTGCCTCGACAATACAGTCGTCGAATCAAGGTGCACGAAAGAGGCAGCAGGCGCAGGGTCTGTCAAGTCATCGGCAGGGACATATATAGCCTGCACTGAGGTAATGGACCCAGTGTTCGTCGAAGTAATTCTCTCCTGCATCGCACCCATCTCCGCAGCAAGCGTCGGCTGATAACCAACCGCGGACGGTATCCGCCCTAGAAGCGCCGATACCTCAGAGCCGGACTGCGTAAACCTGAACACATTATCCACAAAGAACAAGACATCTCTCCCCTCGCTGTCGCGAAAGTATTCAGCCATGGTTAATGCGGTCAGCGCAACTCTCATCCTGGCTCCTGGCGGCTCATTCATCTGCCCATACACCAACACAGCCTGAGACTCCGCAAGCTCATTTCGGTTAATGACGCCAGACTCCACCATCTCACGATACAGGTCATTACCCTCACGTGTACGCTCACCTACCCCGGCAAAAACCGAAAACCCCTTATGGGCCTTAGCCACGTTGTTTATCAACTCCATGATCAATACAGTCTTGCCAACGCCGGCCCCACCGAAAAGACCAACCTTCCCCCCTTTCAGGTAGGGAGCAAGCAGATCTATAACCTTAATACCCGTTACCAGAACCTCGGCCGCAACCTTTTGCTCAGAAAGACTGGGGGCCTTAGCATGGATGGGACGGTACTCAACCCCGGACCCTAAGTCCCCGATACCATCTATGGGCCTACCTAAAACGTCAAAAACTCTCCCGAGGATATCTCTCCCAACAGGAGCCACCATCTGGCGCCCTGTATTGACAAACCTATCCCCTCGCGATAAGCCATCAGTGCTCCCCATCGCCACACAGCGAACCACGCGATCACCCAAGTGCTGGGCAACCTCCAACACCAACTTATCGCCCGAATACTCTGACTCACTCTCCAGGGCACCTAATACCTCAGGCACCCCACCATGAGCAAACTCTACATCCACAACAGCAGGCATAACCGCAACAACTTCTCCTACACCACATGGGTCAGAAGCCTTCGGTTTTCGAGCAACCTTTTTTTCCATCAATACCCCACATAATCAGAAGTAGCACTCCAGCCAGAACGCCGCAGGTGGCAGAAGAGCTGGCGTGCCCTTAGCCGGACTCGAACCAGCACACCCTCACGGGCAGTAGATTTTGAGTCTACCGCGTCTACCATTCCGCCATAAGGGCCGCATACCGAGCTAGATACTACAATCTATTTCATACAAGTCAATAATAGAAAGCGAACCAGCTTTACTTATCTTCCACATGTGTCCCCCGCATGTCCACTCGCGTTTTCTATCCATGCTAGAATAGCCAAGCCCCGGTATCGCACTACAACTGCCCGTGAGCCAGGTATCTTCCGCAAATTATGCTTAGCACACCATAGTAAAACGCCGGTCGCATAAGTACCAAGCGATGGTAAATTGCGATGGTTGGCAATTTCTCTTAACCTGTAAAGTGTAAATGGTGCAATTTCAGGATATACAAGGTAAGAAAAATGTGCTACGAGTTGGCCAAGTCTTTGCGTATCAGTTGATGGGGTCCTCTCGGCCTATGTCTTACCATTTGCTGGATGAGCAAACCAGTGATTTCCTAATCAATGCTGTAGAAGAAGGCAGGATTGCGGATGCTAAGGAAATCTTAGACCGAGTGGACGGAGTCCAGATGGCGTACTTTTTGCTCACCGCGGCTCCTCAGCACAGAAAAGAATTACTGAAATGCGTGAGTGACACCTTGATGCCGGAAGTTCTCCTGCATCTGGCACCTGGACTGCGTAAGGAAGCGGTAAAAATCTTAGGACCAGAAAAGATTGCCTCTCTGGTAGGCGGTTTGGATAGCGGAGACATAGTAGAGCTTATCGAAGACCTGGACGAGGAGCATCAGGAAACTATCCTGCAGCTGCTGCCTGAGGCGCAACGGGCCCCCATAAGCGAGTTGCTCTCATATCCCGAAAAAAGTGCGGGTAGGTTGATACATAAGGACATCACGGTGGTGCCAGAATACTGGAGCATTGGGCAGTTGATGGATTTTTTGTGTAATCATGCCAGGCCGAATAAGAAGTTCCACGAGATTTTCGTCATTAATCCGAAGTTGCAACCAGTTGGCATACTGGCTCTCGATGACATAATACGCTCCCATAGGGACGTTATGGTCAGACAGCTCATGAACACCGATGTGAAAATCATCAGGCCAGGTGCAAATCAGGAAGAAGTATCCGAAATATTTCGCCAATATTCCCTGCTCTCCGCGCCAGTAGTGAACAAAGACGGGCGGATAATAGGCTCGATCCTGGTGTACGATATCATAAACGTCGTACACCAAGAGGCGGAAGAAGACGTGCTGCACTTGGGTATGGTCTCGGACAGCGATGTTGCCTCTTCCACGATGAGCACGGTGGTAAGAAGGTTGCCTTGGTTGCTGGTAAATTTATTCACCTCTACGGTCAGTTCGATAGTGATAGGCTGGTTCAGCGAGACAATTAGGAGCTTCATAGCGCTGTCCATCATAATGCCAATGATAGCGTCAATGAGTGGAAATTCGGGGCTACAGGCTCTTACTGTTACCATAAGAGCCCTGGCAACGAAGCAATTGACCTACCGTAACTCGCGACGATTGCTTTTTAAAGAGCTGTGCGTGGGCTTTATTAATGGAGCAATATTAGCTGCTATAGCCTCTATTGCTATCATTATAAGATTTCACAGTACGCATATAGAGTTGCTGTTCGCTGTTTCGATGATTACCACCTTTTCCATCGCCACCTTGCTTGGGGCTACAGTGCCCATGTTGTTGCATTTTTTCGGCGCTGACCCTGCCGTGTCATCTTCCATAATAGTGTGTGCCGCCAGCGACATAATCTCGTTCCTCATATTCCTAAGCCTCGCAACCATATTTTTGATGTAAGGAACGCATACGCGACCGGTGCCGGCCACTTGTACGGAGAAGCCCCTTCTACCGAGGAGAGGCGAGAGGCTCCAAAAATACGGAGTTCATGTGTCACAGAAAGCTGGGATCTTTACACGTCCCCCCGGCTTCGCAAGCCATGAACCACGGCGTCGGGGTGGAGAGATTCGAACTCCCGACCCCTTGGTCCCAAACCAAGTGCGCTACCAGGCTGCGCCACACCCCGAGACGCGGCCAGGGTATAAGATATTTTGACCAGTGTCAACATGCCCCATCACAGAATTGCTTCTCTATCTTAAGAAAGATCCAATCTGTTAATAGCTGAACTATTGGGCATATTGCACGAGTTGTGCAATCCATACGTTACCCGATCCAAAAACTATCGGCAGGCTCGCTCAGCGAAGTGCCTGGTTCCTGTGTAGGAGGCTGGCACTGCAAGATATTTCTTCATCATCAAGCATAAATACCTTACCATTCTCGGTAGTGCGCGTTCATTCATATTAGGTGACACGATAGTTAACGTAAAGACCGCGAGAGGCCGGAAGATTTCTTCAACTAGCTGGATACGTAGGCAAATCAATGACCCATATGTAGCGTTGGCCAAAAAACAGGGATATAGGTCCCGCTCCGCGTACAAACTGATTGACATAGACAACAAATTCAAGATTTTGCGGCGCGGCAAATTTGTATTGGATCTAGGGTCATATCCCGGAGGGTGGGCCCAAGTTGCCGCAGAGAAAGTCACATGTGACGGCAAGGTACACGTAGTGGCGGTAGATGTTAAGGAGATGGAAAAAATTCCCAATGTCGACTTCGTTCAATGCGACGTCGAAAACTCCGCGCACATGTTGTCCGAGGCTCTGCAAAATAGAAAGTTCGATGTTGTGCTATCTGATATGGCCCCCAAATCCTGCGGTCATAGGCAGGTAGACCATGCCAACATAATCAATTTGTGTGAGATAGCCCTAGACCTGGCCGTGGAGTTCTTGCGTCCGGGAGGAAGCTTCGTCACAAAAATCCTACGAGGAGAGTTTGAGCAAGAACTGTATAGATCATTGAAGTGCTACTTTCGTTCAGTAGCGTATTTCAAGCCCAAATCTAGTAGGAACGAGTCTTCGGAAATCTATCTCGTAGGCACCGATTTTAGAGACTGCATTAGCTCGGTCGAACAGGAAGAGAGTTCGACACTATAGATGATACATCTGAGGGGCGCGTGCTCAGTATCAAAGGTGACACCGAAGGCTACGCGCTTTTCGTAAAATAGAAAGGAAGCTGCAACACCTGCTAGTCCATATCCTCTGCACACACAACTATGTAACGGCTATGCAATAGCATTTATTGCTGAATTTCAGAATATTAGTAGTTATTTTTTAGATATTACTTAAAAACACATACAACATTCTCGTTGAAGTTCACTAATACTAAAAAGATTATTCAATAATGCCAATTAACCTACTCTTTAGCTTGTGTATTTTATGTCTCAAAATTCACGCTCTTACACATTAATCTATACAGCCAATCCAATTCACCTATTCCACCGTTTAACAAGGACATATCAACTGCTGAGATAGAACACAGGATTACCTCACGCGAACTAAAGTTGCTCAATCCCCACTCCGAAAACCGCGTGAGGGCCATGCGCCAGTTGAATTGAAAACGCAGAAAAAACAAATGTGATAGCTGGGGAGCTAAGCGTGGAATGAGCTATAACAGAAAATTGGAGGCCCTCATACATAATCGCTCCTGTGGCAGACGCGTCTCTATGGGGCCTAACCAAAGCAAAATTACCGCTGCGCAATCTCATCTCCCTTCGACACCATTTAAGCGCTCTATGCCGGTAATCGGCAATCAACGATATGCGTCTAAAGAAAAACTGCGCGAGAAGATTCAATTCAAAAGAGTGCACATTTTCAAAAAATTTCAGCCAACATCAGACTTTTGAGACTTTTTCTTACATTGGATAGCAAAAATTACCTCTTAGCGATCTAGTAACCTCAAAATAATTCCATAATCACAGGTAGTTAATCCTGAAATTTAAAACAATACTCTAAAAACACAGATGGGTTTTTAATATAAGTTAACGTTACGAGGGACTCTTCATCTAAAATCTTAATAAAAATAACTTATTACATCACTACCATAAGGAAAATATAGCCATATCTTGAAAATTGAATGGGCTAAAATCGCCTACAATCCCAACTTGTATGATGATAGCCAACTATTCCAAGCAAAATGGCGAAGGTGACACCAAAAAAATATTCAGTTAACAACATGCTGTAAGTGGCGGCAGTATTAAAATACTTCGCTAATAATATACTAAAATGTTAGTATATTTTTTAATAAGTGTTAATATTAGTTGAAATATTATTAACTTCTTAAAAACATGCCACAAAATTTGAGTACCGCAAAACCCCAACACTCTGCTACTGATAGCGTCACAACAGATGGTCAACCAAACACTTCTCATACTATTCAAAGAAAGAGCAGTTCGGATTCCATCGCTGGTGAAACACAACACCCTGTGTCGCCAATCAATGGAAAGTTGTCCCACCAGGACTTTGTTTCGCAAGATCACACTTCAGACGCGCAGGAATCGGATTCCGGTATAGAAGGAGGCAGCACTACCGCGTCTATTGAGCCATGCACAGCACCTAAAAACCCGGTCCCAACACTGGAATCCCCTGCAACCCCTGCAATGAAAATGGAGGGGCATGTTTCCACATCGGACGAGAGCGATTCAGACAGCCTTGAATCACAGCATCGTGAGTCTATTGAGGAAAACCACAATACCGCAACTGCTGCCACCACTGCACCTGAGCCTACAATCGAGTCTCCGGCAATATCTCCTCCGTTACAGAATATCATCGCTGCTGACGCAGCTGACGCAAAAATGTCGTCGACGGACGTGGATGAAGTATTTAAGCATCCCTACAAACTCGCAGCACTTGTATCACAAAAAATCTGCAAGTACTCAAAAGTAGATATCAGCAAACAAGGCATGTACTCGCTATTCTGTGATGTACTACTTGAAGAACTTATGGGTCAGGGCTATGTGCCTGGAGAACTGCAGCCGCAACAGACCATCAACAAGGAAACGGTCTCCAAGTGTGCCCACTTCCAAGGAGGAAGCAAAGCGTCTTCAATCACGAACAAGGTGTCCGTGCTGAACCTGAATCGCCATATTGCAGATGCTGTGTCCCTAGAGGATTACATTACAAGCTTGGAGACTTTGGAAACTACTCATAGTGTTTCACGTGCTCTCCAAGGCCTATTACACATGCGAGACAAAACACCGCTGCCTAGCCCAATGGATGAATCCAGGGTCCCTCTTAGAGCAGTGTATTCATGTCTGGTGTTCTTAGAGAGCCATGGTAGCTCGATTGATGATTATGAAGAAGAGGGCTCGGGTCAATTAGTATTGCACTTCGTCGACGAGATGCTACCCAGCATTGACATCCACGAAGCACTGAACGGACGCAATCATCAGAACTTCAGACAGTGTTTACATAATGCAGCAATGAAGGATGCGCGGGAGTTATCTTCTGTTCTAACAACCTTGGTGCCTCGCGCCCTCACATATTTGGGCGCACAGTGCAATACGCTACTGAGCAGTATGATAACATATCAATATCTTTCAGCAAATCAAGCTTCTCCCACGGAATGCGAGGAAATGAAAGCGCGCGTGGGAAAGTCCGCACTATTGTGCATAGAGTCCGTCCTGCTTTTCTCTTCGGAGCTATGTAGGGAAGCCGACAGATTGTATCTCAATCCGAATAATTTGCTTGAGGCCATAAGAAGGGACAATGCGGCGCGCATCCTGAAAAGTGAAAATTTTGCCAAAAAATTGATCTCTGAAGTTGTTCGCCCACTAAAAACGGAAAGGGGGCTTTTGGCGCCACAAAAGCACCTCGAACTCGGCAACTTGGAAAGGGCTGCAGCGGCCATGTTGCTATTTTATCCCGGATGTGACGTCAGAGGCACAGATTTTGTACTCTCTACAGGTGGAGCACAGCTATTGAATGTTGGCGAAGAAAAGATAGCTGTTGCCAACAACAAATTTTTCGATAAAGACAGCACGCTCGGCGACGCGCACAAGGAAGAGCTGCTATTGAAGGATATACAAAATATATTCCAAAATTTCAGACTATCAGTAGGCTCTCTGTCATGGAGCAAGTTCCTGGAAGAGCTAGACGACCTCTGTGACACGATAGTCACCAAAGGGTTTGCAGATAAGGCGCGCCCAAATATACTACAGAAGTTATTAGATGTTGAGCACGTACATGATCCCAATGTGGACATAGGGACAATTGTGTACGAGTCCTTCCTACCGAGAGTGAAGTACATAAGGGAGTTCTTAAGAAACAAAGAGCTCATGGATGCCGCTGAACACTTCGTCAATTTTCTACACTCTAGGGATGATGCAGCATCCAACACACTCAGCGGTATGTTCATGAAGGTGTGCGGGTACTCGCAGGAAGCCAACCCGGCATCTGAACAGCAGCCAACACCTCCAGAACCCGAAACGCACGAACTTCAAACCGGACACGAAGGCGACAAACAAGCTCTCTTCTATCTCATAGATACATATAAAGAGGCTTTTGTACAACGTTTTGAGCATCAGGACAACATTATCGTCGATACGGAATTATTTGAAGGAAGGGCAGAACGTGTTTCTGCAGCGCAATACCAAGTTGCAGAACTGGATACCGCACAGAGGCATGACATCGTAAAGACGCTAGCGCGCAGATCGTCTCGACACTTATTCTATTACTTGTTACCTTATACATCGGTGTTCTCAGCGTTAGTACTCTCATGTATAGTCATAGGCGTTTCCGCTGCAATTTTTATGCTTCCGATATTAGTCATTGTGGTGCTTGTAACGTTGTGCTGGGCACCAACACTTGCACTGGTTTTTTCGGACAGTGCCTCCTGGTCTGTAAGCTACCTAATGAGTGTCACACCAGACAGTATGAAGGAAGCGGCTAAGATTCTGTATCCACAATATCAATGTATTGCTAGGACCGTGGAAGGAACCACACAATCGGTGACACCCAGTGCACCAACTCAGAACGAAGTCAGACAAGAAGATCAGGACCAACCTGGGGATCATCAACGGCCGGGTTCTGCTGCCACAACTTCGGCCGCCGCCTTTACTACAGATCCGGCGTCACCTACGCCTGAAGCAGTACAGTCTATGGTATTGAATCCAGGAATATCGAGTGCTGCTGCGTTCACTGCTCCTCGGGCAGCTCTTTAGAGCGCGCATTAAACGGGGATGAAGAAGCTGCGAAAAATGGGGTGGGGACCACTCACCCCATCAAAGCAGCACTGCCTCTGACGTACGATGATTGGTAATAAGACCCCCCTATCCTTCCTGAGCAAGCCCTTTTCGTGCTGCTGGGCAAAAATGGCGGATAACCGCTTACTATTTGTCTAAGACGTATGTGGCAAGCCCGATGGAGAGCACACCATACCACCTTAGGAATTATGCAGTCCCGGATACGTATGATGTGCAATCTTTATGAGATTCATAATTTTGTGCTGCAGCCTCAATCTCGCCGCTGTTCTACCTCATCTCTTCTACAGGGGTTATCGAAAATAGAGACAAACCTAAGGAAATCACCAACGCAACAGCTCGAGCTAGGTAGATTCCCGCCGATGTTGTGGCAATATCCCCCTCAACTATGAACCTCATGTCCGTACTCCGGTTTCCATATTACCAATGAAACCTTATGAGGTTTTCGCGATGAAACTGCAGCATCAATCGCGCCGCTGTCCTACCTCATCTCTTCCACAGGGGTTATCGAAAATAGAGATAAACCTAGGGAAATCACCAACGCAACGGCTCGAGCTAGGTAGATCCTCGCCGATGTTGTGGCAATATCCCCCTCAACTATGAACCTCATGTCCGCACTCCGGTTTCCATATCCCCAAAGCACGTGAAATGTCTCCGCAACTTCCAACAGGTAAAATGCGATCCTGTGGGGTTCGTGATTTTGTGCCGCAGCCTCAATCACGCCGGGCCACCTAACCAACAGCTTGATCAATTCAATCTCCGGAACCGAAGAAATAAGCGAGAAATCTACCTCTTCTATAGGCAGCAGACCCTGCGCATTCCTTATCAAAGAGCATGCCCTGGCATGCGCGTATTGTATATAAAAGATCTGGCTATCCTGGGACTGTTCCTTTGCTTTCACGAAATCAAAGTCAAGCACCATGTCATTTTTCCGTGTCATCATCATGAAGCGGGCAACGTCTTTGCCTACCTCCTCAACCACATCCCTAACTGTCAAAAACTCGCCCCGTCTCTTGGACATCTTGATTTGTACGCCATTTTCCAAGAAATTCACCATGTTGTAGAGTGTCACGTCGATGACTGCCTTTCCATCGCTCAGTGCTTGAACCACGGCCCTAAGTCGCGGCACATATCCCTTGTGATCAAATCCTACGCCCACAATCATGTAATCAAAACCCCTGGAGATTTTGTCGAAATGGTACGCCACATCACCCGCAAAGTAGGTCCAGGAGCTATCTTCTTTTTGCAAGGCTCTGTCCGAATCATCACCAAAATCCTTGGATCTGAACAGTAGCAGTTCTCGCGCCTCCCAGGGCTCATCCTCCATACCTTTGGGGCGCTCTAGTGTTCCATTGTATACCAACCCTTTTTTGCGCAAAAACTCCACGCACTCCTCTATCACTCCATTGTCCCGGAGCTCGGCCTCGGAGGTAAAAACGTCATGCCTGACCCCCAAAAGCTCAAGATCCTCTTTGATTAACTCTAAAATGCTACTCAGGGCAAAATCCCGGACTATCTTCCTCCCTTCGTTGGTAAAAGGCAGATTATCGCCATATTTTTCGAATAGAGCTTTAGCGATAGGTTTCAAGTATTCACCAGGGTAAAGCCCTTCCTTGATTGTCACTTTCTCGCCTAACACTTCTCTGTATCGGAGGTACACCGACTCTACCAGCGTTTCAATCTGGTTTCCGGCATCATTAATGTAGTACTCCTTCGTGACATCATAGCCAACCCACTTCAGCAAATTTGACAGCACATCGCCAAATACGGCACCACGCGCATGTCCGATATGCAGCGGGCCTGTGGGATTCGCCGAAACGAACTCTGAGTTGACCTTTCGGCCATGGCCCAAGTTTATAGCCCCATATTTCTCGCCCAATTTGTTGATGTCTCTAATAGCAACCTGCCATACGTCCTGGCTGCAAGTAAAATTAAGAAAGCCAGGAGGCGCGGCATCGATACTCTCTATTCCCTGAATCCCGCTTAGTGACTCACATAGAGACTTTGCAACTTCCATCGGGTTACGCCCTGTTAAGTTCCCCACAATCAAAGCGGCGTTCGTATACACGTCACCGTGCCCACTTTTTGTAGGAGGCGCTACTATGAGTTTTTTGATCAGCGAATCCGGTACCTCTTCGCCCAGTAGCTCACCTATCTTCTGGGTGATTACACCCTTGAGGTTATCAAATAGACACAATGCACCATCGGAAGAAAACATCTGAACAATCCTGCACACGGCAGTCACAAGTATATAGACAATCACCCATACATCAAGCTCTATACAGCACCTACGCAAGCGCACGCATGTCTCCTTCTAGGAATTTCGTTTGACAACCCCATACCCCTGTGACCTTAATACCCAGGTTGTACCGGCGCCTTTGGCTACACAATGCAGTGGAGAGAAACAGGAATCGTAATCAATAGACGAGCGTACGGAGATTCTCACATGCTGCTCTCCTTACTAACGCGGGAAAGGGGCCTGTGCAAGGGATTGGCGAGATCTACTGCAAAACGTTTGCCTCTGCAAATCGGCGATTTGGTGGACGCAACCTGGAGGGCGAAGTTGCCAAGCAATCTCGGGTACTTCACATACGAGGTGTCGTCGTCCACTTTCCATTATTACTTTCATGACAGGATCAAACTAATGTGTCTGTCTTCCATAGCGTACATAATAAGTAATGCGCTGCCTGAAAATGACCCCCACCCGTCATTATATGATTACTTTCGAAGTTTCACTCAAGCCGCAGAAACTGGGGTGCCATGGTATAATGAATATCTCAAGCTGGAATTAGAGGTATTATCGCAACTTGGCTTCGCACTTGACCTGTCAAAATGCGCAGTGAGCAACTCTCGGGACAATCTATCGTTTATTTCCCCGAAAACAGGCAGGGCCGTGTCTAAGGTTGCGGGATTGCAGTACAAAGACAAGCTGTTACCTCTGCCGAAAGTGTTATACAATCTGTGTTGCAGCGGAGTTGAGGTTGAATGCTGCTCAGACGGCGAGTTCGCATCAAGCTTGAAAGTCCTGGGTTTTTTTCTGCGCAAACATCTCCTACAAGGCAGGCACACATTTCAAGAATGTAGAGACATGCTAACTGGGCTACTACAGTAGAATTCTTGCGTTTTTAAAAAATATTCACTATTAAGTGGTACAAAGTGATGTTCAACTGTTGAGAAGGTGGGGGTAGTCGATTATGGCTAAGCCTGGTGGGGGCCAAGAACAAAACATGGGCCCAAACATAGCCAGTGTCCTGTCCTTGCTTAATGCTACCAGTGAACGCATGGGGGGTGAAGGACAGGAAGATGACAAGTCCGCGCTGGCAATAGGACTTGCGGTTACGGCTACGTTCAACGAGGCCATGAAAGCCGATGTAGTGGGAAATCTTCTGGGTAACATCGACAAGGCCGCGACCACCGTGGGTGCCAATATCACTCCGCAGGTTAGCATATTCAGCCCCATGAGAAATTCGCTATTTTTCGGGTTCCCCGTGCTGATAGACAGCATGCAACGAGGTGGTGACGATGGTGGCGGAGGAGACGCGGACGACGCCGCTGGAATGGAAGGTAGCAACGGGGCGGGCGCTGAAGGAGACGGGGAGGACGAGCGGCATCTAGACGGTACCGGCGACCCTCGCCTGTACGACCCGTGGCACTTTGATCAGTATCCACACTCAGATGAGGAGATAGCGCGTGCTTCCCACGGAATGGATGGAGTCTCGCATGATGAAATTGCCAGCGGCAGGGATATGCACCAAGAGCTATCGCCGTCAGCATCACCAGACCTGGTGCACCACGAGCACGCTCACTCTGAAGGCAGAGGAATGTAGCGGACTCGGAGCTTTGGGTTTCCTTGACACACGCAGCCTTCTATCCGTGGCTAAAATATCGTACAGCGGGCTTTTTGCGCAAGAGATACGAGAGAGAAGTAAGCAACAGGGCTTTGCAACGCGCATCCAACGCGTGTAACTAAAGATTCCGTTGTCTGTGCATAACTCCTGGGAAGGAAAAGTTGCAGAAATGCCGCAGCAGCACAAACAACCTTACAACCCATGGAGTCCACGCGGAAGAATACTTGTGGAAATATTTTTGCATAAGAGAA
>JBQEQV010000063.1:0-4767 GCA_052043585.1 Anaplasma sp.
GATCTCCACCCCTTCCCCTCGATTACTTGTTCGTTAGCCAGCACTGTGTTATCTACTGGATCCCAATTCACCCAGGACTCTTTGCGATACGCTAAACCATGTTCTAGAAAATCAAGAAAGAATCCCTGCTCATGCTTGTAATAATCCTCGCTGCACGTAGCAATCTCCCTGCCCCAGTTATATGAGATTCCAACTGATTTGAGCTGCTCTCGCATGGATTCTATGTTGCTCTCGGTCCACGCAGCAGGATTTACCCCGTATGAAAGGGCAGCATTTTCTGCCGGAAGACCAAAAGCATCCCAACCTATTGGATGCAAGACCACGTGCCCTTGGGCGCGCTTATGCCGCGCTATTACATCTCCTATCACGTAATTCCGTATGTGCCCCATGTGTATGTTGCCGGACGGATAAGGAAACATCCCAAGAACATAACAATCTATCCTATCATTTTCGGTAATTTCAAAGTTCCATCGCTCCTGTACCTCTCTCTCGGCCAATTCGAAGTTATAATTCATACAAAGTAGATCTCAAATAGATTGACAGCTCGCATGCCGTTCATATTATAATGTTATGCTCATTTAGTGTACCATAAATATCGCAGATGGCTTTATATGCGATCGTGGCATATGATGCTGCATCAACGTGGAACTTGCGCATTTGCGGTTGTAAGTTGGGTTGGTGTATGATTGCCACACGGGTGCAATCCTAAGCAGAGGCTGATTTGCTTCGCGAAGGAAGTTTTACCTATGCTTTATTAGAAAATTAATCAATTGTATATAAATATGATACCATTCTACGTGGGGTACATCTGTAGTGTTGCCGTTTAAGCATCGTGTCAGCTGCCGATATGCCTTTCGTTGTATAGAAATAGTCGCAAAAAGATATAACCAGCTATCTGGTGGAGAGTCCTATGAGAGAAAAGCATGCGCCTAACGGACAGAAGATAAAACCTCAGATTTTAGGCATAATAAAAGAAATCATACGAAAGAGCCAATGGAACCAGATGGCTGCCGCTAAGGTGCTTGGCGTTGATCAACCCAAGGTGTCGCAGATTATAAACGGCAGGGCGTCTGGTTTTTCCCTAGAGAGGCTACTGGTGTTCTTATTAAGGCTGCACTGCAAAATAGAGCTTTCAGTGTCGATGAAAAAGAATGGGTTGACCGATATGGACGAACAGGTCACAGACGACTTGGATGCAATAAATCTGATAGTGCTGACAAAGGACGATTACTAAGACACAAATGGCGTAGCCGGTCTTGCAAGTGTATTTAGGCAAGACGGCCAACTTTTTAACCGTAACGCATAGGGTGCACGTGTGACTGAGGGATGTCGCGGCCGTGACTAAAAGAGTCGCTTGGCCACGTTCGGATAATGCCGCAGCAGGTTCATATACCTAATTCTGAGTTAGGCATAAACTTCAAAATTATGGCAACGACAGTGTTTTGACGCCGCACACGGTTTCCAGTGACCGATATAAAGCAATGTGTTGCACTCTTGGCACTTGAGCAGTATAATCCGTCCTCATTGAGTCTTTTTGTGGTGCTTGGATGCGGAATGAAGATTCTGAATGCTTCTCGTTTTACGATAGCAACAGGTTCAGGTTGGTGATTTTGGCCAGCCAAAGGGCTCATGAGCTAAGCTCTGGAGCATGCACCACAGTTGCGCGTAAGGGGGACAAAAATACGGTTGTAGCCTTGCGTGAGATAGTGACTGAGCAATTAGATTTGGCTGCCGTCTTCGGATTAGCAGTGCACAGATGCAAGAAGTACCTGGAAGAGTTTGCAAGCTCCAGAGAGATTGCGTCTGCGCGTAGCAATTACCAAGCAGCTTCTAGAAGTGTCTCAGCCAATTCTGGCATAGGAAAGAACTTCAAGGAGAAAGATCCCAGTGCGGCTTTTCTTGATCAAGAGAAGTTTCTTTCTGGCGGAGGAGACTGACGGGCTATGCAGATGCGGCCGTAGTACGCTGATTTTCGCGTAACTAGGGTAGCAGCGGCGTAGCGTAGTGTGTCGGGGCCGTTCGTGGCGTGCGTTGTGTGTGTTGATTATGGATGGCGTCATGGACACGTCGGATTCCGAATGGAAGGAAGTTGCTGAATCAACGCGGCCTGTATCTACAAAAAATAACAAAATCTTCCCACATAGAGAAAAGCACGTTGCAAGCCCTGAAGGCGTCGTTGCAGCTCAGAAGCCTCAGAGTTCCCGCGGTAGAGTCTTGCCTCAGATGCTGAGCAGACCCATCAGGAATAGAGTTTCCGTCAGTTACTCGGGACGGCGTGAGTCCTCTCAATTGTACGCCTGCACCGAGGAATCCGGCCTTATGTCCGGCATAGATTGGGGAACCAAAACAGCGGTGGACAAGGGTAAGTACCCGATAGATAGAATCATAGATTTGCACGGGTGCAGCGAGGCTTCCGCGTGCCATATGCTAACAAACTCAATCGCCAAGAGCTTTAAATTTGGTCACAGATGCTTGCTTGTGATTACAGGATGGGGGAGTAAAAGTGCGGGCCAGAGCTGTATAAGAAGCAATCTCCACAGGTGGCTGCAGGCAGATACCATAGTCAGCATGGTACTCTACTATAAGCAGGCAATGCCGGTACACGGCGGAAAAGGCGCGTTTTACATCCTGCTCCGAACCAACAACAAGAGCGCCAAGTAGCAACAGCACTTGACCTTAATATATCGATTTAGATTTTGCATATTCGTCTGCAAAACTATCGTCAAAATTAAAAAAATCCCGCCTCAGTAGGCTGGTTGTATGTTCATAAAAACCATGTATAATCCGGTAGGGTTTTCGGGCACTTTATGAATTACTCAGATATCTATCCATCATCATCCAAGGTGTACGCACGCGGTAGCGCATATCCCGACGTCAGTGTGGGAATGCGAAAAATCAGCATAAAAAACGGGGCGGACCAGCTTCTTGTATACGATACTGGCGGCCCATACACTGACAGTGACCAAGTGGACATTAGCAAAGGCATTAACAAGCTGAGAAGTAAATGGATTGAGGATAGAGGCGACACCGTGCGTGTTAGCCGCAGTGTTATCGCTGACGGCAGAAGTGCGTTCCCTGCTCATACAGGAGCGGGAAACACTGTGTTACAAAAAAAGGAAGGCGGGAAACCGGTGACGCAGCTTTTCTATGCTAAAAATGGAATTATAACACCGGAGATGGAGTATGTGGCTGTGCGTGAGAGCGCTTTACGCGCCCAAGGAGAGTCGCAAGGTTTCGGGTTTTCGCGCTATAAGATCACTCCAGAGTTTGTCCGTCAGGAAGTTGCGCGGGGACGGGCGATCATCCCGTCAAACATCAATCACCCCGAATCCGAGCCTATGGTGATTGGGAGAAATTTCCTGGTAAAAATCAATGCCAACATCGGCAATTCTTCTGTGCTGTCCGGCACCGAGGAGGAGGTCAAAAAGATGGTGTTAGCGGTCGTGTATGGCGCAGATACGGTGATGGATCTGTCTACTGGCAAGGACATACACAACATAAGGGAGTGGATCATCAGGAACAGCCCGGTGCCCATAGGCACAGTACCTATATATCAGGCTTTGAACAAAGTGAACGGGGTAGTCGAGGACTTGAGCTTCGACATCTTTAGGGAAGCTCTGATAGAGCAGGCTGAACAGGGGGTGGATTATTTCACAATACACGCCGGTGTTCTGAAGGACCACGTTCGCCATGCGCTGGATCGGGTAACTGGGATAGTCTCCAGAGGAGGCGCGATAATGGCGCAATGGTGTATGGCGCACAACAAAGAAAACTTCCTTTACACAAACTTCGACGAGATTTGCGACATCATGAATAGTTACGATGTGGCATTCTCTCTGGGAGACGGATTGAGGCCTGGCTCGATAGATGACGCGAATGATGAAGCGCAGTTCCTGGAACTCGGAACTCTGGGCACCTTGGTCAAGGTTGCTTGGAGTCACGATTGCCAAGTGATGGTGGAGGGCCCAGGACACGTTCCAATGCACTTGATCCGGGAAAATGTGGAGAGGCAGCTCGATGTTTGTAGCGAAGCACCGTTCTACACGCTAGGCCCTCTTGCGACAGACTTCGCCCCTGGATACGATCACATTACAAGTGCCATAGGTGCGGCTATGATAGGGTGGTACGGCACTGCAATGTTGTGCTACGTGACTCCGAAGGAGCATTTAGGGCTGCCTAACGCCGATGATGTGAAGGCTGGGGTGATGTCTTACAGAATTGCTGCACACGCAGCCGATCTGGCCAAAGGCAACCCGTATGCGCACGCCAGGGACTATGCGTTAAGTCAAGCCAGATTCGACTTCAGATGGGAAGATCAGTTCAATTTATCTCTCGACCCCCTAACCGCAAGAGCACTTCATGACGAATCTTTACCCGGCAAAGGTGGCAAGACTGCGCATTTCTGCTCCATGTGTGGACCGAAGTTTTGCTCAATGAAGATAAGTAAGGAATTGGTATAGCCTGTAGGCCAGCGCTGATTGGGCCTAGGCGTGGCCGTTGCTGATGTCTGCTATGGTGCCTGCTTGTCTGTCCGCATAGTTGGGCACTTGATCCACAAAGCGCCATGAGTAAACGCGCGTCGACGCGAGTCTTTTTCGGGCATCGCCAAAGCTTCTGTAATCGCGCCCATCCGGATCTAGATGCTCAATAATTTGCAACACATTTTCCAATACTTTACTCACATTCCAGCCACAGTTGATGGAGAAGTCCGCAAAATTGCGCCTTTTTTCTCTAGGTATCTGCAACGAAAGCAAGAAGGAGATTTCT
>JBQEQV010000064.1:0-11392 GCA_052043585.1 Anaplasma sp.
TGCAGTGCGGTGTGCTTTGGCTTCGTCTGGATGCACGTGTGGTTGGATTTTCTATCTTAATCCCTGCACTGGGTTAAGATGAGAGTTGTGTGTTTCCCATATTGGCTGCTACGAGTGCTTTTTTGTTTTGCTGCCGTGAGCGTATGCTGCCGGACCTTCCGAATGAATTTTGCGGTTCTAGAAAATGAAAACCCCCGGGCGCTGACCACTAAGATGAAGGCCAGGGGGGTGTGTATTGAGCTGCGGTAAAATAGCCACTGAAGTATTGTCCTGGTGGCCTTCTTAGGCGCTGCAAAATTGCCACAGTCTGGGGAATACATGTGATAACTAAGAAACACATCGGCCCCAGCATTTTGCCCTTAGTGAATAGCGATGCTGTCTTCCAATGCTGTTATCAGCTGTTGTATATCCAGGCTTGGTTCGGATCTAAACTCCACGTACTTTCCGGTGGAAGGATGATAAAAACCCAGTGTGCAGGCATGCAACATCTGCCTCTTGGGGTGTGACATTTCCTGTATCCCGTGTCGCAGACACTTCCTGCTGTTTTTACCATACTTCTGGTCCCCTACTATGGAGTGTCCTATGTGGCTCATGTGCACTCTGATCTGGTGGGTCCTGCCCGTATGCAGAATGCACCTGACGAGACATGCGGTTGTCCCAAAGGCTCTTTCAATCCTATATTCCGTTACGGCCGGCTTCCCGCCGTATTTGGTGACTTCCATCATTGTTACATCAGACCTTCTAGTCCCTATATTCGTCTGTATCAGGCCATGTGTGGGGTTGGGGATGCCCCAGGTCATTGCCAAATATTCTTTCTTGAAGTTTCGGGTTGCCAGTGCCTCGGAGAGCTTATAGTAGGCAGACTCAGTTTTCGCAGCTACCATGAGCCCGCTTGTGTCTTTGTCTAGTCTATGCACAATCCCAGGCCTGGCACTACTACCCACAACATTTAAGCAACTTCCGCAATGCGCCAGTAGAGCATTTGCCACAGTGCCGTCTGTGACTCCGTTTCCTGGGTGTACTACCACACCTGGATCCTTCTCAATGACTATAATGTCACGGTCTTCATGGACTATTTTGAGTTGGATGTCCGGATTAGGCAGCAGCCTCCCGCTTTCTAGCCGATCTGATGCGATAGACACTACATAAATGTCACCTGCCTTTGTCATATGGTTGTTTTTTTGCACAACCTTTCCCTCAAGGACTACCTGTCCCCTGAGGATTAAATTCTGTGCTTTGTTGCGAGAAATGCTGATGTGAGCTGCAATGAGTATGTCGAGCCTCTGCCCGCCACATTGCGATTCAACAAATATCCTGTGCATGGCTCCATTGCTAACTCTTGTTCCATTGCAGAAATGGTAGTCTCACTGCACTGGAAACACAATTACAAATTTGCGTTGATGGGCAGCACTTTGGCTCGGCTTGGTAACCGAAGTTACTGCTGAATCGGGGTGGACCCTAGTGGCACTAATCACACATCGGGTGTGTCGATAATGGCAAAATTGTTGAGCTGGCTGATGTCAGTGTTATAGGGGGCGAGTTCGGCGCAAGCTGAATGAGGCAACAGCAACGTAGAAGTGGTTACAGGCGCTGATATGCTTAGCAAGGAATAGAGCATATGAGATGGTAGAGTCCTAAGGATAAGGCCTGAGTGGCCATTATGTCGAACTGGCTGTGCGTAACAAATGGCGTCGAGGAAAAACGCAAGAATATTGTCTATCAGCTTCGTGAAAGTCGGAACACAAAATAACGTTCACATTCCATATCCGCAAAAAATACTGCGTCTATCAAGGTGTTCAAGGCCATTTACACACCTGGCAGCGTCGGGATTCACGCTGCACTGAGTGTGTTGCTGATAGGTCGGATGATACACAAGGTGGTGAGGATTTGTATATTGTACGCCACAATTTTGATGAGGGAGTGGCTATAAGTGCTATAGGTTGCGACGTGGCCTTTGGGGGCCTATTTGGGGCCTTGGCAGCAATTTTGCCCCATTGGCTCCACGGCTTCTGCCACCATAAATTACAAATAACGGATGAGAAGTATTTTTCCCCTACCCGAGAGCATATTGGGGGTTTTCACGTGGAACTGGGCTATAGCCCGGCATTTAGCGGCGTAAGTAAAATCAAAAAAGAAGAAGACAGCCATTACGTAGGGGCCATTCTTCCGTATAAGAGGGATGTTGCTGGCAAAGCTGAAAGCGCATCCAAGCCCCAACAGAGGGGCAAGGTTAAGGGCCGGCTTTGCTGACAATATGCTCATGGTGCCGAGTGGTTTGAGTTGCTCAGTAGGAAGGCAAGCCTGGAATTGAGACATAAAAGGTTCCCAATCAAGGAGGCATGGAGAGAGGATGCAGCCCCGATAGAACAAAGGTGCGGGCTCAACGTTCCTCTTAGGTGGCTAATTAGCGCACCATATACTCAGTGGTAAAAATATCACAAGTATTTCCAAAGCCCTGTCACAAATGACTAGAAGTCAGGCAAAGCACTTAGCTATGGCCATTGAATCTGATTCTAAGAGTAGATGGTGCCTCTGGAGCACTAGGGCTAGCAACTTTGATTGGCCAAAGATTTGCTACAGGGTTGTTGCCAGCTTAGCTCCGAAGTACAAAAGGAAAAGGAACGGCTAGAGGCGGTACCGAAGCCGCTTTCCTCCTCTCAACTAACGACACGGGTGGCCACCATGTGATGAGCAGGTGTTTTTTAGCTGCAGACGCCGGTTTACTGCTGTAAACAAGCAGTGTTTACATGCGTTCTCAATGTCTACAAAGGTGTTTGGTACTTGCTATGTAGTGAGAGCTGCGTTCGATGGGCCTAACGCACCATCAGCAAGGTCATCAAATCAGATGTGGCAAAATAGTAGCAGAGACCATTTTTAAAGCTTGCAGATAAAGAACTATGTACCGTGCTGAAGCCTTTGCGCGGTTCGTGAAATAGGGCAAGGTGGCCAAAATCCCCCCATCCACTACCATCGCGGCAAAATACCTGCTAGACCCATTCCTCTCCAAGAAGATGAGTGTGATACTATATGCTTGCGTGGGTACAGGTGGAAATTTTCAGAATTGTCGAAGGCCGTGTACATCGAGATTTGCCTATAAAATCAAAGAGCCGGTTTCAATTGTGTCATTATTCTCACAATCTCCACTTTTGCTGATGTTTTTACCACAGGGTTCTGGAGAATATAAATACGGTAACTTGCCGCTGTGGTGCATGTCCTATGATCTCACCGCGGGTAAGATAGAAAAAGATAGGTACTTGCTACTGACTCCAACTTACCATGGTGCCGAGTCTGAGTGAATTTTGCGGTTCTGGAAAATGGAAACCCCGGATGGATAGGGGAAAGGATGGCAGAGTTATAGCAGAGTTGGAAACCTCCTCGTCAGACTGTCGAGTCCGGCATCCGAAGTGGTGGCCTGATGGTGTGCGAAATTAACTCAGTGTCCGTAAGGCAACATGGGATGCTAACTTATATGCATTTTTGTCACACTAAATTGATGCAAGAGGATAAGAAAGGAATGCGTGTCAGGTTGAAAGTGTCAGTTAAATGCTGTGCCGATGTTTCCTATGATACATCCTAGATACACCTATGATTTTTTAAGTGCTACCCACTACGGACTCTTGTCGGACGGAGTAAAAATATTATTTGCAGTAGGGTGTTGCACAAATGTACAATCCTCTTCTACATTTGGGCTGTTGCCAGAAGTTTTCGGCCCTTAAGGTTTGCGAATTTTTCTGTGGGCCGCGTGATACGAAGGATATTAATTGCAAATAGAGGGGAGATAGCGTGCAGGATAGTGAAAACTGCTCGCAGGATGGGTATAGAGTGTGTCTGTGTGTACTCCGACGCGGATTCTGCTGCTCCCCATGTTTTGTGCGCTGATGAGGCTGTACACATAGGTCCCGGTCCTGCCAGGCAGAGCTACCTGGACATTGATAAGATCTGTCAGGTGGCTAAGGACACTTGCGTAGACGCCGTGCATCCTGGGTATGGGTTCCTTTCCGAAAATGCAGAGTTTCCAGATAGGTTATCGGAACTGGGTATAGAATTTATAGGCCCGGCGCCGTCCTCAATGCGCATGATGTCCGATAAGGTGGTCTCGAAGAAGATTGCCCAGAGTGCTGGGGTTGCCGTCGTTCCCGGATACACAGGAGTTGTTGCATCTGGTGCAGAGGCCAGAGATGTGGCGGAGTCCATAGGATTTCCGATAATGATAAAGGCAGCCGCTGGTGGTGGGGGTAAAGGCATGCGGATAGTTAGATCCGCAGAGGAAATGGAACGAGCGTTCCTATCCGCTGCCAATGAGGCGTATAAGAGCTTTAGCGACGGCCGAATATTTATCGAAAAGTACGTCGAACATCCCCGACATATAGAGGTGCAAATACTCGCCGATAAGGCCGGAAACGTAGTCTGCCTGGGGGAAAGAGAGTGCTCCATACAAAGAAACAATCAGAAGGTAATAGAGGAGACGCCAAGCCCGTTTCTTGACGAAAAGACAAGGCAGGAAATGTATGCACAATGCATCAATCTAGCCAAGGAAGTGCGTTATTTTTCTGCAGGTACCGTAGAGTTCATAGTTGATGCAGAGCGGAATTTTTATTTTTTGGAGATGAATACCAGGCTGCAGGTAGAACACCCGGTTACAGAGCTCGTTACGGGCATAGACCTCGTCGAGGAGATGATCAAAATCGCAGAGGGCAGTTCCCTCAATTTTTCGCAAGAGGACATACGCTTTTTTGGTTCAGCAATAGAGGCAAGGGTGTATGCTGAGGACCCGAAAAAAGGTTTTTTGCCTTCCAGTGGCCGAATATCATACTACTCCGAACCCCCGGCAGGCGCAGGTTTAAGGGTAGATAGCGGAGTGACAGAGGGGTCAATAGTCAGTATGTTCTATGACCCTATGATTGCGAAAGTATCTTCGCATGGCGAGAGCAGATTAGAAGCAATTGAAATCATGAAAAGGGCTCTGGGACGCTTTTACATTGAAGGGGTGGCTAACAACATTGATTTCGTCCTATCTGTTTTCTGTCACCCGACATTTGTCTCCGGAAACATAAACACCGGGTTCATTCCCCAATTCTACAAGTCCGGGTTCAAAGGCGATACACTGACACCTGAGATTGCAGAGATCTTAGCTTTTGCGCTGCTGTATATCCATTTGGAAGATGAGTCAAGGTATTATGGCGCCCCCCAAGGCCGAGAAGAGCTTGTAACTCATGTGGGTGAATTCAGCTACGTGCTATACGTGCGATGTGTTGACGGGAAGATCTTTGCCGCGCTGGGTGACCAGGAACGATACATCACGTTGTCTGGTGCCTGGTTTGGAAATTACAAGATGCTAGAGATATCCATCGATGACAACTCATACTGCATTAAGGTGCGCCCCAGTTCCAGCAGGTATGTTTTGAAATATTTGGCCGTTGAAGCCTTGTGCTCGATACATAAGGCAAGCGTGGAAAAATTCCTAGAGTTTATGCCTGCAGTCTCAGATGTGCAGGCATCTTCTGATATCGTAGTGTCTCCAATAGCGGGTATGGTGGTCGACGTTTTTGTCAAGATTGGAGACGAAGTGTCAATTGGACAGCCTTTGCTAATTATAGAGGCCATGAAGATGGAGAACCTGATATGCTCTGAAACACAGGCAAAGGTGGCCGAGGTTCTGTGCACTAAAGGTAGTAGTGTTGCTTCGGGGGATGTTATTATAAAGTTTTCAAGTAAGTAGTTCCCGGTAGCATGTTTCCTGATCGGTGAGGTCCGCAGGTGGTGAGAAAAGGCCACTGAGGCGGCTGCCAACACAGGCACCGGGATGCGCGGGTCATTGCATTGCTGATCGGAAATCTAAGGTATGAAAATATCAAGGTGTTTTTGTCGCGCGCCACAGCCAGGGTCGCGGTAGAGCCGCCTGCGAGGGATGGTGCATTCCACTTTACCCTGCGTTGTAGGAGCAACAACAAACTTTGTGCGATTCGTTCCATATTGCCCGGAAAGGTGAACGCGCTTGCAGACGGGGAGTGCAATGTCAGAATCAAGAGGTCCGACGTTATTCGACTGAGGGAAATGCTGCGCAACCCCGTTAGAGCTGCAGCTTTCGGAGAAGAATACGATGTCAGGCTGGTGACCTACTTGTTATTTGAAGCTACTGGGCTTTTTCGTGAATATGGAGAAGACCTGTATTCTCACATCCATGACCAATACATCCACGATATGCGAGCAGGTGCTGGCAAGTTTCAGCAGATTATCAATTATATAAGAGGAGCATATCCAGGTAGGTTGCCCGTTGCTGCAATGGGGCAAGCAATGCCACTTTGCTTTCCAAACCCGGCACTGCTTGATGGGTATTTTGAATTTTGCGAACAAAACTGGTGCTACGTACTGAAATTGGGAAATGCGAGAGGAGCGCGAAGCTTGCTGCTCGAAACCGCTGCCATGAAACTTGAGCAACTGAATGCCGTTGAAAGCTTGAGCGACGCACAAAGCGTGGCGGCCGAGTGTCTCAGCAGATTGGTAGAATCTGCGTCAGAGGAGAAAATTGAAATACCCTGCGAGGATTTCTTCGTCATTATTCGGGAAATCATCGGCGATGTTCGCCTAAAGTCCCATGTGGAGCAGCAACTTTTTTCGCGTCAGGAGCAGGGTATCATCGATGGCCTGACAACACGTTTTCGCACTGCATGTGGCGCTTGCGGAGTTGGTGTGGGATCCGCAACAGGCGTTTCCAGGGCTATTTCCAGCCTAAAGAAAGTCAGGGCTCTTGTAAGAAATTCGGGGTTCTTTCAGAAACTCAACTCGTCAGGGATATTGCAGGCACAGCAATATTTTGGGGGTATGAATGCGATTATTGCAGCGATGATCAGCTTTCTCCAGAGCCATCAGGAGCTGACTGAGCCGGAATTGCAGTTTTTCCTCCAAGACACCTGCGGTGATATCATAAATGATATAGGACACCTGCTGGCCATACACGACTTTCTGTCTATCGGAGGGACCATCGACCGGGACGCTATAGTAAAATTTACGCGCAGAGAGATTAGCGAGATATCAGCGCATATAAATCGATACATATCACAGTGCAGCGAAATTTTCAGCAGATTGGAAAACGAAGATGAATCTTCACTTGAATGCGTAATTGCGGCATTAAGGCTGGAGCGCGTGGCCGATGACGAATCGGTAGATTGCAGGCTTTCTTCGCTGCTGGATGCGGAGATTTTCGTCAGGAATGGTGACACCTGGGCGGTAAACAATCGCGCCAGGAACGAGCGCTTGTTCAGACATCTGAAGTCACACGCATTGTGCGATTTTTTATGTGATTTTGAATACGAAGGTGGTGCAGAGTGTGACAAATTTCTCGACAGACTTTTCGCCAGCGGATGCACAAGCGATGATGCGCTACTCTTGCTGAAACATATAGTCAAAAGCCGCGAGCGAGAGTGGGTCAAAGATGTGGCATGTAGTGCCGGCTTGAGGGTCGCACAATCCGTATACAACACATCTCGATTTTTGCCTTTCCACTCCCTGTGGGCGGCATTTGTCAATCCTGCCAGATATCGCACATCTTCGGGCTACAAGGGCAGTGGCATAGCAGGGAGGCTGTACGCCAGAAACAAGGAAATTCCTTTCACCGAATTTTCGCGGGAGATCTCTGAGGGCTTGTACCTGACGGATCACGATTACAGATTTGTCAGCGGCAACTATGAAGCGGAGATGCTGTGCCGGTCTTTCAGGGTGCGGCACAACATACCCGGGTTTTTCGAAAGGGCTGTGTTCCCGGTCAGAAGATACAAGCTCGTGTGGTACATAGTACTAGGATTGTTGTTCGTGTTATGCTCCGTCATAGCGGTGATTGGTCGATTGATGGACCATTTTGGGATCATTCCTGGGGTACTTGTAAAGGGGGTCTTGGACGTGTTCAGAGCGATCTTCGAAACTACTGTGGTCATAGTAGGGCTGGACACCATGGTAGGGAAGGGGCTTTCCGTGATCATTAACACCGCAGGGTTCTTTATTAGGATTTTAGATTTCATTTTATTGGGTGGTCTGATATCCAGGGTGACCAGGTTCATCTTTGTCAGGTTCTATAGCGGATGCGACTATCTATTCAACGCGATCATGACTGCTTGCGAAAATGTCAGACGACACGGTATAGGAGATGCGTGCTATTTGCTAATGGAGAAAGTGTTCTGCAGAGGTACGGCCAGAGGCTCACCCGTCCCAACTATGAGCAGCCCGGCGTGCGAAGAAGCACGTAACATCGGCAACAGCCCCGCCGTGGCCCCACATATGCTTGTGGAGCAGGTGTACGGTGAGTGTCAAAGTGTGTCCGACACCCTGAGGTCTTTTTCTCACACCATTGCGTGCGAGTTGTACGGACAAAAACCAGAGGTGGGAAAGTTGTTGCGTGAATTTCGACGCACCTTGACCTTACCGCAAACATCAACTTTTGAGGGGAATTATCTCAGGATCAGAAGGGAATTTTTCTTCTTGCTAAACAACTACCAGGAGGAGTTCAGTGCGTCTCGAACGCAACCGAGCCGTGCTACCATATTTAACTCATACGATGCGAGGAGGGCCGTCTACGATAAAATTACTGCGGTAAACGTGCAGACATTGCAAATGATGCGACAAGGCGACGTAGCCACCCTGCGCAGCATCGAGAATCACATGGACTCGCGAGCTGTACTGAACGCTGCATGCGAGTATGGAGAGTCCATCACCCTGCGTGAGCTAAATGAGAAAATAGCTGCCCTATGCTGGGCACTTTCTGTGATAGATGCGCACGATATTACTGGTGTAGTGGCTAGGCACGAGACTCTAATCCTGGATACCAAAGTTGAAAAAAGCTGCATCATTGCGCTTATGGACTGCGTGTTGACCTTACAAAACTTTCGTAGAAGCTTACTTACGGGTCGAAATGTCAGTAGGGATCTTGTGTTGAATGATTTTCGCGTCAACTTTTCTTCCTACATCAGGGATGTCTGCTGCATAGTTGGGGCGGTAGACAGAAGCATAACGCTCAGGCACCATACTGCCAGTTACCGCAAGTTTTGTAACATAATGTGCACAGATTTCTTGCTTTTAGAAACTCCATCATTCATGGCAGAGAGGGTGTCAAGCTTTGTAAACTTGAGCTTGGGGGTGAAGTCTTACTTTTCTGTGTTGAAGGATGAGTTGGTAGATTTTGAAGGTGATTTACGGGAATGCAAGTATCTGTTGGCGTCATTCTTGATGTGTCATGTTATGGAGTCGTCCTCCATTAACGGTTTGGCGTCCTTTTGTAGTCAGGGTACCAGACTCACCAGTCACGCCTTGGATGCTGTCGGACTTGGTGTGGTGTACGATTTTTTCATGACAACTCAGTATGGTGAGCGCTTCTTAGCAATTCTTTGGTGCAGCCTCTATCCGAGGGATTTGGTCGCGTATCTAAAAAAGTGCGCCCTTGCCATTTCGTTGCTGAATGCAGAGGAGCTGTCAGCGATATCTGGGACGATTGACCACTGCATCTACCAAGATTCATTTTTGCGGCAGGGACATGCGCTCGGAGAGGTGAAATCCGTGCTCAATAGCCTGGGAGATCTGTTCTGTACGATTTTTCAGGTGCATGCCATACGGGCAAGTTTCGAGAGCACAAAAACCTTACACTGTGGCAGCATGGAGTACTTCATGCAGCGCAAAGAGATAACGACTTGTTCGGATGCACGGAGCCTCGATGTCGTTGACGCAGCTGCGTGTAGTGCGAACATCTTGCAACAAGCCGAAGTTGATGTTGGAATTCAGTGTAGAACGAGTAGAAGGCAATAGTTGCTTTATGGTCCTGAGTGTGATGTTATGGGGCATTGCCTATGTCGTGTGGGGGGGTAGATTTGATTTTCACTGCAAGCGACGCTCATTATTGTACACGGTGAGGGATCCACGTATGCGCTGGTTAGCGTTTTGCATTTGCGGGCCCACAGTTGCGGAGATGGACAGCATGTACAGTGATTGTTTACTCCACGAGTCTACAATCCGGCCCTTGCCGGTTATTAGCATTAAGGAGTTTCCTAGGGATTTGTATGCTTGACGACGTGGGTGCCACTGGTGTTCACGGTGGTGACGATGACGGGGATCTCAGAGCGTGGGCCAAAATCAGGTTAGAGGACCTAAGCGCTGAGGAATGCGTACGTGAACTTGCAAAGCAGTTCGAAGAATTCTCGCGACAATGGAAAAAACAAGAGTCGAAACAACCGGAGGCAGACGAGGATATAGAAGAGGGCTATGAGGCGGCTATAGGACGCGATCATGGCGGATTCTATGCTGATCTTGAGCACGAAGAAGTTGAGCTTGACAAATCGTTTCTAAAACAGCTGCTAGCGTTCGTTGAGGAGTTCTACGAGCGCTTGTTCTCTCGTGATATCTCAGAATACAATTTGCGTGCTACTCTAAGGGAGAAACGGAGATACAGGGCTCTCACGGCGGCATTGATGCTGTTTCTAAAGAAGCTCTTGGCTGAGCGAGGGCAAAAAGACCTGAAACAGCTATTGGAACAGCAGATCATGGAGCTCAGGGAGGCTTTAGAGAAAGAAACAAACCTCGAGCTTCGCAAGATACTGCAGGATCGTCTTTCGGTTCTGACGGAACTTAAAATGCAGTTGCAAGTTATGGCATCGCAGCGACAGGGCATGGATAGCCATGTGCTGTTCATGATGCTAGTTGCGCACTCTGTCGCTAGGGCGTCTCTTGATCTGCACAGGTACCGTGTGCGCGGCTTTGAGGTGGGAGAGGGCTACGGCTATACCGCGACAAAGAGGGGATGGGAACATCTTTTCGATCTTGGGAATGCCATGACGCACGCACATGCACCCGATGGTACCGCTTTGAGGGAAATTGGGCACATGGGTTCCACGTTTTCCATGCAGCGCGACACGTTGTATCAGTGTGCGCTTGATCGCCAGGCCAGCGAAGTTCTTGCTGTGGTCCGGAGTACAAGCCGCGCTGGTGCGGAGGAGCTGGGGAAGAATTTGGGGCCGAAATTGGTAGTGCCTCATAGTGCTACTACGTACATGCAACAAAGTCGCGGTGTGGCAGAAGGTGGTGTATTTGAGAGACTGGTCCAATTTTTGGGCATTGTGGTTCAAACACTGGTCGAAAGGCTCTGGACGATGACGCGTAACGTGCTTGTGGATGCGGCGCGGCAGGATGTCAACATACGCATTTCTCCTACTCATATGCAAAGAGAATCTGGCCATACTGCAGCAAGTGCAGCAAGAGCAGCACATGTTCATGTCAACAGAACGGAGCGTAGCGGCCAAGATCGTAAAGCTGGGGCGGATCGTGCCCAGTCTTTCTCGTGTCGGGAAACCTTTTTGATGGCGCAAGAGACGCGCGGACAACCTTATGGAATACAGAGGGTAACACTGTGTGTATT
>JBQEQV010000065.1:0-13548 GCA_052043585.1 Anaplasma sp.
GCAGCAGCACAAACAACCTTACAACCCATGGAGTCCACGCGGAAGAATACTTGTGGAAATATTTTTGCATAAGAGAAAAGTCAGTGCCGAAATGGAGATTCTACACCCCATCCTGTGGCCCATTGCGCTCACATAGCACTCCGCGTCAGCAACAAGTACATGTCAACCGCAGAAGCAGCATAAGCAACCTTACAATCCATGAAATATGAAATCCACAGAGAAAAGTCAGTGCTGAAACAGAGTCTGCACCCCACCTTATGGCCCATGCACTCCGCAGCACCCGCGTCCAGAAACAAGCCGCACACTCTGCGTAGGAAGCGGCGAAAACAACCTCATATCCATGAAATCCACGCAGCCAAATATCCGTGGAAACATTGTGCGAAAGAGAAAAAATCAGTGCTGAAATGGAGGTTCTATACTCTCCTCTGTGGCTACGTGGTATCGATGTGTGCATCGATCATTTTAGAAGCTGTACAGCGTTGAGGACTCTGCTGGTCAGTATCTCGCTGACACACTGTTGTGAAATGATGAGCAAATGTCGCATATGGTGCTCATTCAGCCGCTACTTGACGGATATTCCCCAAAGTCTCTGAATCTGATACTACACCAGCCATACACAGGGCTATGATGCACCTTGTCTTATAAATTCCGCCACCATATTGATGCGGAAATGCATCTTGTATAAGGGAAAAGTTGCAGAAATATCCATGGCTTTCGCAGAAGCGATTTTATAATCCATGGAGTCCACGCGGAAGAATACTCGTGGAAATATCTTGTAAACAAGAAAAAATTAGTGCCGTGACAGAGATTCTACACCCCATCCTGTGGCCCATCGCACTCGCGCAGCACTCCGCGTCAGCAATAAGTACGCAGGGCTCTCTTACAGGTCGCTAACATTCTCAATCAAAACACAGTCATATGGGCTATGGGCGCGCAATGCCTATTCTCGGCCAAGGAATTTTAGCTCCCATTCAAGGTCAATGTCGCACATTTTTAACACCCGATGTCGCACCTCGTTCCCAAGATCCTCAAGCTCTCTTGCAGTAGCATTACCCAGGTTGAGTAGAAAATTGCAATGCTTCTCCGAAACTTTTGCACCCCCAATCTGTAATCCTCTACAGCCCGCTGCATCAATCAATTCCCAGGCCTTCTTTCCTTCTGGATTTTTGAAAGTTGACCCACCGGTTTTCCCAGTCACAGGTTGTGAGGCGCTGCGTCGAAATATCAGCTCATTCATGGTGCCTCTTATGGAGGTAGAATCCCCAGGAACCCCCGCGAAGGTAGCATCCACAAAAATCCAGTTGCCCACTAGGCCGTTCTGACGATAAGAATATTCCATGTCATCGC
This sequence comes from Anaplasma sp., assembly GCA_052043585.1. Lineage (GTDB taxonomy): Bacteria > Pseudomonadota > Alphaproteobacteria > Rickettsiales > Anaplasmataceae > Anaplasma. Next base: position 1,348 of record JBQEQV010000065.1, read on the forward strand.
TGTAGAGCGTGCACACTTCCCCCCGCTCATTGATCGCACGCACGGAACGCAGTACGGACGCGACATCGCTGCCATAGGCCCCCGCGTTCATTGCCACTGCACCACCCACGGTGCCAGGTATCCCCGCAAAGAACTCCAATCCAGAAATTCCATTCTGTTGCGCAAATATCGCAAGGTTAGATAAAAGTGTGGCACATCCAACAGTGATGGTGCTGCCCTCACAGTGCATATGTGTGAATTCTTTGCCCAATTTCACAATAACCCCCTCGACTATTCCATCTCTGATAATGAGATTGGAGGTCGCTCCGATCACAGACACCGGAAGATCTACATATCGTAGAAACAAAGCTAAATCCTCTACACTCGCGGGTTTGAATAGCACCTCTGCTTCGCCACCAACACCGAACCACGTTGTATTACGCATCTTCACATTCCTGCGATATACACCCAAAACCTTCGGTAGGTCGTGCTCAGCTACGTTGCAACACATCCTTTAGCTCTGCCCCCATTTCAAGTCCTGTTTCCTCGGCAGCACTCTCCGAAAATTCACGCTCCAGAAACACCATGCTGCGGTGGTCACGGGCAAGCATGCACTTCATTGACATCAACCCACGATCCGCATCTATATACCTAGCCATTGCGGCCAACGGCGTGTCACATGAGCCATTCACTGCCTTCATAAAACCCCGTTCCGCCAATACCGTCATGAATGACTTGTGATCGCTCAATCGCCTTAATATGGACAAAATCTTCTCATCGTCCCTTCTACACTGAGCACATATAGCACCCTGGCCCACCGCACCTAGCATCACATCGGGGTGTAACACTTCGCTTATCACCTCCCTCCTGGATATCCTATCGATTCCAGCTTCCGATAGGACTATACCATCGCACTCTTTTGTATGCATCTTGGCAATTCTTGTATCCACATTCCCACGCATGGGAATGATCTCCAAATCCGGCCTGAGGGCGAGCAACTGCACTTTTCGCCTAATGGATGATGTACCCACCTTTGCACCAACGGGTAGAGAATTTACGCTCTCGTACTTAGCGGATATGAACACGTCCATAGGGGATCCCCTTCTCAAAACGCAAGGAATTTCCAAATCTTCCGCATAGAAGCTTGGCACGTCTTTCACCGAGTGTACGGCCACGTCTATCCTGTGCTCTAGGAGCGCCTCCTCTATTTCCTTAACGAAAAGGCCCTTGCCGCCTATATCATATAACGGCACATTGACTTTTATATCCCCCGAAGTTTTTATTTTTACCACATCCACCACGAGATCCGGGAAGCCATTTTCGATTGCAGTCTTCATCTCCATCGCCTGGACCATCGCCAATACGCTCCCCCTTGTCCCTATCTTAATCACTGGAACACCACATGAACTCCGTAGCTAGCATAGTAAAAACACGTTGGGCAAGTGCTCTAAAATATGAGCTCAACTCCATCGCATGTAAATAGCCTTCCATCGCAACAAAGCTGCCGTAGATTCAAGCAAAATCCTTGTAAGTTGTGTTTTCCCGCAACACATCACCCGCCAAAAATAACGACCCGCATATTAGAATAGTCGATTGCATGCTTGTATTCCCAACGCTCAAGAGTTTTCGAATCGCAGATTGTAGATCATCTTCCGCAGAAGCACAAATTCCCAGCTCCTCCGCATCTTTTACGATCTCTTCAGCAAGCTTGGCCCTCGGTTCGGATTTGACACACACAGCACATAAAAACTTCGTCTGCCGCTTCAAGCAAGACAAAAATTCCCTACTGTCCTTACCTCTGGTCATACCCACAATCAGGTACAGACCGGACTCTGAATATTGCTCGGCCCAATCGCTCAGCACCTTCGCTCCAGATGGGTTATGTGCCCCATCCAAAAACATACGCCAATTCGCGGGCAACATACTGCGGAAAAATCCGTTAGTGATTTCCTCCAATCTGGCCGGCCACCAGGTGTTCGTGATCCCATCTTCTATATCTTCGTAGCTAATGTCGTAGTTAAATTTGCCAGATAAAATGCTACATGTGGCTATGGCGTTACCAGCGTTGATTATCTGGTGTCTTCCCTGCAACGAAGGCATAGAAAACTCATACCGGACGCTACCGCTCTCAAATACCATCCCATCGCCATGTTGCTCACACCGCCATTCTATGCCCCCTCGGTATAAAAAGGCACGTTCCCTAGCAGCGTAATACTCGATAGTGTTCATAATGGACTCGGGATTCTGAGGTGCGACAACGCAGCTGATACCCGGCTTTATTATACCAGCCTTTTCCCCGGCAATAAGCTCCACAGTGCCGCCTAGGGAATCTACATGATCGAGGGATATAGATGTGATAACGGTTATGATAGGCCTGATTACATTTGTAGCATCAAGCCTGCCCCCCATCCCAACTTCTACTAACGTTATATCCGCCTCTATCTTAGAAAACGCAAGGAAGGCAGCTACTGTCGTGCCCTCGAAAAACGTGATGGGAATATCCCCGCTCGCGGCCTCACATTCCTCCAGAATTTCATTTAAATACGAATCCGATATCTTGGCGCCGTTCAGCACAATCCTTTCGTTGAATTCCTGCAGATGTGGAGACGTATAGACATGAGTCCTGATCCCGGCAGCACGCAAAATATGCGCTAAAAAGGCAATTGTAGAGCCTTTGCCGTTGGTTCCAGCAACATGCACAACCGGAGGCATACGCAGCTCAGGGCTATGCAGCCTTCCCAGCAGCTCCTTTATTCTCTCAAGCTTAAAGTCCGGAACACGGCTTTCCAAGACTCGCGGCCAACGCGGCATGTATACCATATTACCAGCACGAGACTGAACTGCACAGACGCCAACTCAGGCGCCAGTGATTAGGGATTGTATAAAAATTCATTCACTACTTCAAGGTAAAGCTGAGCCAGAGCAGTCCGGAATTTGACTCTTCTACTTGCAGGTCACACCTCGATCACGTTGATGAGGAGATCATCGCATTCTGAAGTGGCACTTTCGAGTGTAGAATCCCAAATTCAGTTGCCTTATGCGCAAAGTATGTTAACCTCCAGCACGCTGGGGGTTGCGTGGCCTGTTTGTTATGAAAAAAGAGCTTTTGAAGCTATCTATATTGGAAGCCCATCAACGCCTTAAGAGCAAGGAGATTTCCGCACTGGAGCTCACTGAGGCGTACGTCAATGCCGTGGAGCAGGATCAGCTTAACGCGTTTGTGACCAAGACTAGCGAACTGGCGCTTGAGTCCGCAAAAAGGGTTGATGAGCGCCTGCATAAGGGAGAGCCAATAGGCCAACTGTCCGGAATACCCGTGGGCGTGAAGGACCTTTTCTGCACCAAAGGGGTGCGTACCACCGCATGTTCCAACATACTCAAGAATTTCGTCCCTTCCTACGAGTCTACGGTATCCCAAAAATTGCGCGATGGCGGCGGGGCCATTATGCTGGGCAAACTCAACATGGATGAGTTCGCCATGGGGTCTGCGAACACTTATAGCTGCTTCGGACCAGTGAAAAACCCCTGGAGAGGGATAGACAACAAGGACTTGATACCAGGCGGGTCTTCGGGCGGGTCCAGTGCCGCGGTAGCTGGGTTGCTGTGCACTGGTGCATTGGGTAGCGACACTGGAGGGTCGGTGCGTCAGCCCGCTGCGTTATGCGGAATTGTTGGGGTCAAGCCCACATATGGCAGGTGCTCGCGCTGGGGCATGATAGCGTTCGCAAGTTCTCTGGACCAGGCTGGGGTATTGGCACGCACCGTAGAGGACGCTGCGGTCATACTACAGGCAATATGCGGCTACGACAAAAAGGATTCCACTTCGTCCAAGGAGGCCGTGCCAGATTTTCTGGGCAATATTAGTTACGACATACGGGGAAAGCGCATAGGCATACCCAAGGAATATGTCCTCCCCCAAGGCCGCGATGATATATCGAAGATGTGGAATCAAAACGTAAAGTACCTACAAGAATGCGGGGCCGAGATTGTGGAAATTAGCCTTCCCCACACCAAATACGCACTGCCTGCATATTACATAATCGCTTCCTCAGAGGCGTCTTCAAACTTAGCCAGGTATGACGGAGTGAGGTACGGTACGAGGGCGAGCGCGGAAAGCGTGGAGGAGATGTACGAGCTCACCAGGAGCCTAAACTTTGGCGAGGAAGTAAGGCGAAGGCTGCTAATGGGGGCATATACCTTATCGTCTGGGTACTACGACGCCTACTATGACAAAGCCCAGAGGGTGCGGCACTTGGTCGCGCAAGACTTCGTTGAGGCATTCAAGAAAGTTGACTATATAATGGCATTGACAACTCCGGTGGAGGCTACTGAGATAGATGAGGAGGTAAGTGCCATCGACAGGTACTTCACCGACGTTTTTACGGTCCCGGCAAGTCTGGCAGGGTTGCCGGCGGTGTCTGTACCTTCAGGGCTATCAGGGCGCGGTTTACCGATGGCGTTGCAAGTCATGGGAAGGCACTGCGACGAATGTGGAATATTGAATGTGGCCGCTATGCTGCATAGGCGTGTCGGAAGTCTGTTGGGGCATTTACATAATTTTTAGAGGTTACATAATTCGTTAATCGCGATTTTTTAAGTGTATCGCACCGCTGGGCATCCGTTGAGTGAAGTTTGCCGTCGCGAAAAAATGGCACGTGGCGACTGAAAACGAAAATAGAAGGTTGTATTCCTGGCAGAATTTGCGTATCTGTTTTATGGAGGCCTGGATTGCTGGGGGGTTTTTCGTGATTTCCTCGCATCTTGCGCCAAGTATGCCGTGAGGTGAGTTATGGCTGGTCATTCACAGTTTGCGAATATAAAACATCGGAAAGGTGCTCAGGATGCGAAGCGCTCCAAGATGTTTACGAAGCTTAGGAAGGAAATCATAGTAGCTGCTAGAAGCGGTTCCCCAACCCCAGAGTTAAATCCGAGGCTCAGAGCTGCAATAGCCTCTGCAAAGGCAGAAAACTTGCCGAAAGATAAGATAGAAGCAGCGATAAAGAGCGCGCAAGGTAATGAGGCTGATGATAGCTACGAGGAGATCACATACGAAGGCTACGGCCCAGGTGGCACTGCCATTGTTGTGCATGCTCTGACCAACAACCGTAATCGCACTGCAGGCGAACTCAGGCACGTTTTTTCCAAATACGGGGGAAAGCTGGGGGAAAAGGGAAGCATAGCCTACCTCTTCGATCACGTAGGCTTGGTGGTGTATGACGCGCAACACGTGGGGAGTTTCGATGATATATTCGATGAGGCAACCACCCTTGGAGCCCTTGATCTCGAGGAACAAGGCGAGGATGAGGACAGGGTATACGTGGTGATTTGTAAGGTGGAAGACTTCGGCAGAATCAGGGACTCACTGTATGAAAAATATTCCGACGGCAGGTTAGCGAGGTTGTCTTGGCGACCCAAACAACAAATTACGGTGGATTCTCTAGATCTCCGCACGAAGCTTACAAGTTTTCTGAGCGACCTTGAGGACAACGACGACGTGCAGTATGTTGAGGGGGATTTTGCACTAACAATGTAACAAAATGTGAGCAAAAGTGCTATAGCACCGTCTTTTCGCAGCTTGCTTTTTCGATGCTTATCTGCTAGCATCCGTCGAGTCGCCTAGCTATGGTATTTATGTTAAAGCTGCTCCTGTGTGTGTTTTTGTTCTATGTAGTATTCAGTAGGGTGGTTTCCAAAGATGGCGATGAAGTGCAGTAAGGAGGCTGTGTGCACGGTAGGTCTTTAATCTCAGAGGTCGTACGTAGGCTTGGTGCCGACCTCGAGTCTATTGCGAGGTGTCTTTGACGTCGGTAGTCTGGTGGATTCTTTGGATTCGCTAAATTCCCGCTGTTCCTCGGCTTCTCTCTGGGACGACCCGGAGGGGGCGAAGAAGCTGTTGAGTGAACGCTCGAAGGTGGAGGAGGTTGTCTCCTCATTTCGGGCCTTGGAGCAAGAATACGCTGACTGCGTTGAGTTGCTCAGTATCACAAACGAAGACGATGAAGGGTTTGTGAGTGATCTATGGGAGACTGTTACTCAACTGGAGAGGCGTGTAAATCGTAAAAAAGCAGAATGCATGTTCAGCGGTGAAGCCGACTCTAGCAGTTGCTTCGTGGTGATCCGTTCGGGCGCAGGAGGTACCGAAAGTAATGACTGGGTGACCATGTTACTTCGGCTTTACATCAGGTGGGCCGAGGACTTTCATGGATTTGCCGTGGAAATCGTAGACAAAGTAGATGGGGAAGAGGCAGGAATTAAGTCGGTCACGATTAAGATGTCTGGAAAGGGCGCTTACGGCTGGGCGAGGACGGAAAGCGGCGTTCATAGGCTGGTCAGAATCTCCCCGTTTGATTCTTCTGCCAGACGCCACACGAGCTTCGCTAGCGTTGAGGTATCGCCGATAGTGGATGAGAAAATTGGAATCGAGATACTAGAAAAGGATCTGCGCATTGACACGTACAGAGCATCGGGGGCCGGAGGTCAGCATGTAAATAAGACCGACAGCGCCGTGCGTATTACACACATACCGTCCGGAACGGTAGTGCAGTGTCAAACTAGCAGATCGCAGCACCAGAATCGTGCGGAGGCCTACAGCCTGCTGAAAAGCCGTCTGTATGAAATGGAACTCCAGGAGAGGGAGAGGAAGATGGCACAGGAGCGCGATAACAGGTGCGAGATGGGATGGGGACATCAAATTCGCTCGTACGTCATGCATCCATATCGCATGGTGAAGGATTTGCGCACTGGATGCGAAACTGGGGACGTCAATGCCGTGTTGGACGGGGATATCGATCAATTTATCATCGCAGCCTTGACTCGCGGATCACCCACCAAAACAACATAACATCACTGCGCTCGATGGTGTGGTTTACGTGACAAAACAACGGGACCTTCGCGACACCGCATATCCAATTGCCGTTAGGACTGTCCCCTAAACCCTAGTCTCATATCCCTAAGCACACCTTCATCTTGCGTCAATAAATAAGGAACAGCTGTTGCGGGAATGCATCTTGCACGAGAATAAAGTTGGAGGAAAACCTCCAAAATCCCTCATACAACTGTGGCACCTGCGTGAGTCTGCACTTGCGAAAAAATTTTTATAGGGAAATGCAGAATTAGCACTAAGAGACCGAAGTTGTTGCAGTCCTGACACTAGAATGAACAGGCAAGTTACCATCTCGGCTATGGGCCAGTACCTCCAGGCGGCAGGCACACATCAAATGTCGTACCGGTCACGTTGCGTGTGCACTCTATCAACACCCGTGATGTCGTACATTTCGCTATTGTGCTCCTCTTCTTCCTCTTCCAAATAAGCCTCTCGTGGGTATGTTATCACGCAATCATCTGAGAACATTAGGTTAGTAAACCTCACTCCCACTGAGTGCGAAAAGTGCAATTGCTCGCGATTAAAACTAACCCCTTCTTCGCTCTTCAAGACATTCCGGTAATTTGCCTCGTTGAAAGGGAATCCTGGACCGTGACCAAAGCCCTTAAGCAGCAATGAACATGTGGTCTTGTATTTCTCTGGGTCGTTATTGTGCATCTTGATCAGATCACACATGTGTCGCAAACACTCCGTCCTCCTGTCGTCAAGGTATGGTGCGCAATATTTATATATCGCGCCTACAATATCCTGATCGATGTGATCGCGGTAAAGGTGCTTCCATTGCGTCGAGACACGGAACTTGGAAGACACCCCACCATCCTCATCCAATACGATCCCCACATACGCATCTAGATACGCCAGTAGAGGCCCAATCCTTCCACATGCCGCGAGAGTCTTAATGAGCAACACGTGCGACGATCTTGATGTCCATTTTGCATCAATGGTACAATTTACCAAACAGCCTCGAGAACCCATGGACGGACAATCCGAGAGCGCAATGTTCAGTGAAACACCCTTCTTTTTCGGCCAGGCTGTGGCCCCGTTCGACAGTGATCCGAGAAGCCTTATCCCAAAAGAATCTGGAGACTCCATAGACAGCAGAACGCACATCCCACGTGGCAAATCATCCTTGGCATCCAAAATACGAGTGTTGTATTTATCACTAGGCAGGGGACGATTTGCTACGTGTACTACGTTACTCACGATCCCAAAGTCGTCAACAGACCCCTGCTGACGAGCGGTGTTAAACAGCGTCCTGTCGAGTATATTGATACACAAAGTTAGTTGAGGATCAACAATCTCGACCTGCGTATCGAGGTCTGCGCTTTGTTTGGAGTAAGTGTACACCCACCATATCGTGAGCAGCACCACCGTCACGCAGACAATACCACAAGTGGCCGCATAGTCAGAGTACCCGATCATGCTGTCGTGGTACAGCAGCACTGTCACGGCCATAATTAATGCTGCAACGACTAAGGATGCCACAATCCTCCTGAGCATCACGAGCCGCATCCTTCGGCGCAATTCACCTACGTCGAAAGAGGAATCTAGCTCTACATCACTGTCTGATGCAAAAGGTTGTAAATTTGCAGCACGCCCCGGCACCCCTACAAAATCGGAAGAGCGCACCTCTTTGATCATATTCTCCAATCTGACAGGAAGTCTGAGCTGAAATTTCCCGGCATTACAGCAGTCCATCAGCGAGAGAAGACTCTCAAAAAAGCTACTGAAGCAAAATTCTGGAAACGAAGGAGGCTCCGCCCCGTACAAGCGCGTGAGCTTTTCAAACTTCTCGTACTGACCGCGCAATCTGGAATAGAGGGCACCACTGCGCTCCAGATCGGATCCATCGTATTTAGCATAGGCCTGAGCGAATGACTCGTCAGAGCGCAAACTCTTCATGAGGGCTTTATTATACTTCTTTTTGGAGAATACGTGAGCGATAGCAAGTATCCCCACGGCCTCATCGTATCTAGTAGGAAAATCCGCTTCTATCGACTTAAGCATGTCCAGTATTCTCGCAGCAGTTCTCCCTTCCTTAATACACTGCTCCGAGGAGTAGGTTTCGACATTACATGCGCACAGGAAGTTGGCGTACGAGCGTTTTTTGGCAGAGCCGTCCCGCATGACTTCACTGATTACGGACTTGGGTAACTCATCTATGGCGTCCAACACACACTGAATGAACGCCCTCCTATACTGCCCGTATGGACCAGCTATGGGAGAGATGATCGAGTTTTTGGAGTAGAACGTGGACAGTATGCCCGTGTTTATCTCATCGTACAAAAGGGCACGCCCATCGGGCGTAGAGTGCAAGAACTGGGCGTCCAATTCCCATGTTTCCTCTCCACCTACGTACCCCCCAGTTGATATGTAGCCCAAGGCACGAATTAGATAGTAATCTAGGGAGCGTGCAAAAATGCGATCCATCGCTCTTTTGGAGGATTCGCAGACAGCTTCGGCTTTCTTCTTTTCTTCTTCGTCCGCAAAGCTGCTAATGTTATCCCCCACACTGTCGGGCATTCCGCCATTGTCCGCGATATGCGTGATGAGGGAAAAGAGACTGTGCACACACTCCGCATTATCCACAATCACGCCAACACCGGAGCTGAAATGAGCATTCGCAATACTCGCCTCAGTCAACTGCACGCTGTCAGGAGGGAATTCGTTGAACAGCGAGGTGAAAGTATCGTCTATGTTTGTGTCGAGTATCAGATGGAACCCATCTTCGCGCTGAGTGCCAGGTTCTGGAGGAGAGAAACCGATTTTGCACCCCGCAAAGTTGCGTCCTCCAACTGTCAAAATACCCCCCTTAAGGCCCACTACTCCGAGCAGTGAGCCCCAAAACTTGGGATCTGACGCGAGAACCTCCTGCAACTTGGCAACCTTACCCCTATTGCGGGAGTTGCCGCAAAAACCGAGAAAGATCTGGGACATAACTTGTAGCCACTACTAAAAGTCTGGCTAGAGAATGCGTGCTTTAGCACACCTATAATGATAGCATTTTTGCCAATAATTCACCACTGTAGGCAGTCCAAACTCCCATCCAACAGTACTTTCGTGCTGGTATTGACACTGTTGGAGATAATTCTCTAAATCTTATTCAACGCAATGTGGCAACCGTCATATCACGCTGAAATGATGTACCATCGCGCAATACAGAACTTTGTGAGCAAAAATCCACTAGTGCCTGTGGCAAGTGGCAAAAATACACGCTGGCGAGGATCTACCGCGGATCCCGTACAAAACCTCACGAAAGGGTTAAAAATGCCCGTTTGCGTACGAAAGTGCCGCTACCACCGCAGTATCAACCCTTAATATCCTCGAGCCCAGAGATATCTTATCACAAAAACCCTCAGCGAAATTCAGCTCTTCGTGGGAAAAGCCGCCTTCAGGGCCGACAATCACCCATATGTCTCTGTCATGGCGTAGTACATCGCGCGGCGGCCCCCCTGCCCCAGTTTCGTCACATAGCACAAACTGTCTTTTGCAATTGTGCAACCCTTGCAGCGCTGAAAAATTAAGGACAGGAGCGATATTGGGGATGTCTTGCCGTCCACACTGAGCCGATGCTTCCACTACCCACGCTCGGCACCTTTCTAGATTAATGTCGCGTGCCGAGGAATACTCCGTGCGAATCGGCTGTATCAGGGTCACCCCCATTTCCGTAGCCTGCCTAAAAATGCTACGTGTAACATCGCCTTTCACAAGCGAAAAACACAGGACAAGCGTCTTGGTCGGCACATACTCTCTGATAAGCTCTTCTATCTCGACTTCCACAGCCTTGCGAGAGATACCTATGATCCTGCAAGACCACTCACCATGCACCCCATCGAAGAGCAAAATGACTTCGGAGAGCTGCGCCCTCATAACATCCCGTACATAATGGGCCCGGTCGCCGTCAAGGACCACGGCACCGCCAATCCCCGCATTGCCCACACCCTCGCAGTACAACCTGATCTTTACAGGCTTTTTCTTGGAGGAAAGCATGCCTACCGCGCTTATATGACCTCAGCGCTTTCCAGGCTCCGCACCGCATCTAGAACAGCGTCAACGTGGCCATCAACCTGGACTTTGCGCCAAAGCTTGCGCACCTTTCCTTGCTTATCAATGAGGAAAGTTGACCTCTCGATGCCCATGTAGGACTTGCCAAACTTGCTTTTCTCTACCCATACCCCATATTCCTGGCACAAGCTGGTATCTACATCGGATATAAGCTCAAATTGCAACTGGTATTTCTTCTTAAAATTCGCGTGGGAAGAGGCTCCGTCACCAGAAACACCTATAATCACGGTATCAAGGCCAGCAAACTTGTCATACGCATCCCTAAAGGCCTCCGCCTCCTTGGTGCACCCCGGGGTATCATCCCTGGGATAGAAATACAACACGACATTCTTGCGACCAATATAGGAAGCAGATTGCTCCTCCACCCCGTCTTCACGCTTTACAACAAACCCGGGAGCTACATCCCCTTCTTGTAGAACCATTGCACGACCTCTTGACGCACGGATCCCGAATGATACACCCACTTCCCAAAGTTTACAAATCGTATCTCAAGGAAACCTCGTAATAGCGTGTATGCTCCCAACCAGCCACAGACAACGGGTTGAAGATACAAAATGGCAACAGCAACTCAGATTTTTGGATTTTCAGTCACACTGTGGCATGTATTTCGCACCTACCGGCGTAGGGTGACATTTTAGCATCAGGTCCCCTGTTGAGAGCACTAGGAAATTTTTCCAGCCATAGTCGCAGCCATGTACAGCTCATCACTGAACGAATCTTAGGGCTTCCAAGACTTTCCAACATATTGGAGAGCATGTATACTACCTCAATTGCGACAGTTGAGGCAGCGTGAGTTACTATCCAGACATCAAAGGAAACCCGGAGTTCCCTGCTGTAGAGAGGGAAGTGCTACAGTACTGGAATAGTGAAAAAATCTTCGAAGAGTCCGTGCATAGCCGCCCAGAGAGCAAGAGCTTCGTATTCTACGACGGCCCTCCATTTGCAAACGGGCTCCCGCACTACGGGCATCTGCTCACCGGGTTCATTAAAGATACAGTCGCAAGATACAAGACCATGCGCGGTTTCAGGGTCGCGCGAAGGTTCGGGTGGGACTGCCATGGCTTGCCGGTGGAAATGTTGGCCGAAAAGGAGCTGGGCATTTCAGGGAAGGCAAACATAGAAAGCTTCGGCGTCGAGAAATTTAACGAGCACTGTCGCAGCTGCGTCTCGCGATTCACCCAACAGTGGAGGGAATACGTAGGGCGACAGGCAAGATGGGTAGACTTTGACAATGGCTATACCACCATGGATAAGGACTTCATGGAATCCGTCAT
>JBQEQV010000066.1:0-7628 GCA_052043585.1 Anaplasma sp.
AAGGGCGCATCCGGGTTTGGCGTGATGCTACTCAACAGGTTTGTAGCCAAAAATTACGGGTAAGGGCATGTGCAGGCCGCAGTAGTGGGGAGGTAGTAGTCGCGTGAGGCTCGGTGTCCTAATATCGGGAAGGGGGTCAAACATGAAGGCCATAGCCCGGGCGTGTTCAAGTGGAGATTTTCCCGCTACAGTGGCCTGCGTGATCTCAAATAACCCTGCAGCGCCTGGGCTTTCCGTGGCGAGTGAGTACGGTCTCGATTCTTTTGTTGTGGAGAGGAGGCCGCTGAATGTTGAGAAAATTGACCAGATTTTGGTCGAGCACAGGGTCGATCTGGTGTGTCTAGCCGGCTTCATGAGCATCCTTGATGATGGGTTTGTCACGAAGTGGCTTGGCAGGATTGTAAATATACATCCCTCATTGCTGCCATCGTTTAAGGGTATGAGAGCTCAGGAACAGGCCTTAAAGGCTGGGGTCAAGATAGCGGGATGCACAGTGCACTACGTCTACCCTGAGTTGGATGCCGGCCCGATTATCATGCAGGCGGCAGTCCCGGTTGTCAGCGGCGATACCGTAGAGAGCCTCTCCGACAGAATACTTACCGCAGAACATGCGTGCTACGTGGAGTCAATACGGCTGATTTCCCTGGGCAAAGTCAGGCAAGGCGAGGGCGATATTGTGGAGTCCACTGACGCGGTGGAGCTGTCATTCTTCTCTCATGTTAAACACAGCCAGATGCTTCCGGTTGAATAGCGCACCTGAGCATTCCACTGTTCACACATATCAGTCGAGCTCCTCTGGTGCGGTATGGCACACACCCTCCCCTATCACACCATTGTTAACCGCAGTGATGATCTGTCACTAGCATCGCTAGTACGCAAAGTTGCACAATGATCTAAATTGAAACGGCAGCCAGATGCTTACGGTTGAGTAGCGCGTCCAGGCATTTTACTGTTGCGCATATAAATCGAGTCTAGCATGGCATTGTGCGTACCCTCCCCCATTACACCGTTGTTAGTTACAGTGATGATCTGTCACTAGCATCGCCAGTACGTGCAACTGTGCTATGATCTGAGTTAAAATGAGGGTATCGCACTGAAGAAGCACGTCTGCCTCTAACCTGCCTCACACATCTTGGCTCGTACCAAGGGGACTAATGCGCAAAATATTCTACAGCATTACAAAAAATCTTGAAGCCATCAGCGTATGTGGGGAGTTGTTCCCCTGCACGCAGCTTTGCACCCTTTATGTCGGTCCAGTCATACCTCTGCGTGAAGAATACCGCCCTCTCTGGGTGGGGCATCATGAGCAGAATCCTGCCATCATTATTAGACAGAGCAGCAATATCATACACAGACCCATTGGGGTTATGCGGAAATTGGCTGTTAGCTGGTTCCCCGTCAGGCTTGGAATATCTCACCGCAACGTTTCCATGGTCTATGAGTTCCTGCAATACCTCATCACGGGCGTAGAACTTGCCTTCGCCGTGCGCCACCGGAATGTACATAGTGTCCACGCCCTTGAGCCATATGGAGTCGCTGCAAGCCTTAACCCTCACCCACCTGCATTGGTATCTGCCTACGTCATTGCGCATGAGGGCTACCCGGGGAAAAAACGCCCTGAGCAAAATTTGGCACCCGTTGCATATGCCCATAAGCAGCTTATCGCCCTCGACAAACTCTTGTATCTCATCTCCCAATCCGTGGAGCATGCGGAGCGCAAAAGCATTTCCGGCGCCCGTATCGTCCCCATAGGAGAAACCACCTGGTATTACCATGGTGTTGAACTCCCTGAGCCGTTTTGGGTCCAGTAACAATTCGTTTAGGTGCATTATTTTACCGGAAACCTTTGCGTTCAGGTATCTACCCGCCTCCATGAAGGCAAAAAGCGTCTCCTCTTCACAATTGAGCCCGTAACCGGACAGAACCACCAAATTCACGCTAAAACCCTCACGCACTTGGAAAAGTGTAGCATCGTTTGACACATCTCACATTACTTTTTACCATCTACCCATTAGTTCCATAGGTCAGCTGTCGTGCAGGACTACGATGTGGTAGTTATTGGGGGAGGACATGCCGGATGCGAGGCCGCTGCGGCTTCTGCCCGTATTGGCGCTAGAACCCTACTAATCACCCACAAAACCGGTTCCATAGGAGAAATGTCGTGCAACCCTGCAATAGGGGGCATAGCCAAAGGAGTAGTCGTACGTGAGGTAGATGCGCTGGACGGGCTGATGGGGCAAGTGATCGACAAGTCCAGTATACATTCTGCCATACTCAACCGAAGCAAAGGCCCGGCTGTTTGGGGACCCAGAGCCCAAGCCGATCGCGACGTATATAGAAAGACGATGCAGGACTTTATCCTGAACTACACAAACCTCACGGTTATGGAAGCATCGGTCGTAGATTTCTCAACCGACGGCGACCCTCGTCGGCCATGCATTAAATCGGTGCTTCTATCCTGCGGCACTTCTTTAAACATCAAGAAATTAATCCTAGCCACCGGCACTTTTCTCGGCGGGGTGATACATGTAGGTCAGGAAGCAGGAATTCCAGCGGGTAGATGGGGAGATCAGCCTTCGACACAGTTGGCCAAGTCCCTGGATGCGCATGGGTTCCGATTAGGGCGATTAAAAACCGGAACGCCACCACGAATTGACGGCGGCAGCATAAATTGGTCAGCCATCACTGAGCAAAAGGGAGACTCGGTACCGGTGCCGTTCTCCTTTCTCTCAACCGGAGTAGAGCTACCGCAGATTTCATGCTATATCACCCACACTAACGAAAAAACACACGAAATTATCAGGAAGAACATACGCCTAGCAGCCTCCTGTACATCGCTTGGGGACGTTATGGCTCCGCGGTATTGTCCCTCCATAGAGGAAAAAGTCAGAAGGTTCCCAGAACACAAAAGCCACCAAGTTTTCCTGGAGCCCGAGGGACTGAATTCCAATTCAGTATACCCAAACGGCGTATCCACCTCCTGCCCGGTAGCTGTGCAGCTGGAGATGATTCGCAGCATACGGGGACTGGAAAATGCAGAAATGCTGCGCCATGGCTACACTGTCGAGTACAACTTCGTGGATCCTCGCGAGCTGCACCATACGCTGGAAACAAAGAAAGTTGGGGGGCTGTACTTTGCAGGCCAGATCAATGGCACCACCGGATATGAGGAGGCGGCTGGGCAAGGAATTGTGGCCGGCACTAACGCTGCGTTGTCACTTTCGAGAGACTATGTTCCTTTCGTGCTGAAGCGGAATGAAGCGTACATTGGAGTGATGATAGATGACCTGGTTACGCTTGGTACCAAAGAGCCTTACAGGCTATTCACTTCCAGGGCAGAATACAGGCTGAGGCTGCGTTCTGACAATGCGGACATGCGGCTCACAGAGCTTGGACACAGCATCTCCTTGGTATCCGCACATCGCTTTGACGCATTGTCCGCAAAGAAGCAGGAGATGGCTGAGCTAATCAGCACGCTCAACAACCTCAACATAACCCCCAGCGCACTCTCTAAACATAACATCCCAATATCCCAAAACGGAGAGAAAAGGACTGCGTTTGAACTGCTAAGCTACCCCGAAATTAACATGGGTGCCTTGATAAAGCTGTGGCCTATTCTGGGTTCTTTTAGCGACACAGCCCTGGCCGCCGTGGAAATTGAGGGCAAGTATTCCCCGTACCTAAAAAGACAGGATGCAGATGTAAGATCGTTTCTGGAGGAAGAAAACGCGTCCATCCCAGCAGACTTGCAGTACTCCGAGGTGCATGGACTCTCCAAAGAGGTGCAAGAGAAGCTGCAAAGTGCGCAGCCGTTTTCCGTGGGCGCTGCCAGAAGGATACCTGGCATTACACCAGCTGCAATTGCAAATATCATAATTCACCTCCGCTGCAGGAGCAGAGCTTCCCAGAAACACAGCCGCGCTTCTACTTGAGTTTTCGCTTCCTACACAAGAGAAATCATCGCTTCCCGTCCTTACCGCATAGCAAAGGAGGCCGCGCAGATAATCCAGCTAACTATGTGTTCGCGGGGTGCGCGCCATAAAAGGTCCTGTTAATGCGAGTGACTATGCCATCAGAAGAGAAAATTACGGAGTTAGTCTCTAGGCGCTGTGCCTCATCGTATGAAATTCCCTCCATCAGCGTACTGCCAGTGATTCCGGTAGTTATTAACAATGCCTCCCCTTTCACCATATCGCCAGCGCAATATACTCTGCGCACATCTTCTATGCCAAAATTCTTTGCCTTTGCCTGCAGTAGTTCCGTATCCAGCATCAGCCTACCCTCAATCTGCCCTCCCACGGACGCAAGCAAAACCGCAGACAGTACACCTTCCGGAGCACCACCTATGCCCAAATACATGTCGTATTCCCCTGCAACAATAGCCATAACAGCTGAGATATCCCCGTCGTCTATTAGCTTTACGCGCACACCAAGCTCTCTTAGGCTACTTATCATGGAAGCGTGCCTATCCCTCTTCAGCACCACCACAATCAGGTCAGAGATATCACACCCTTTGGCGGTGGATAGGTTATACAGGTTCGTCTGCAAAGAGTTGTTTAAAGATACTATACCGGCAGGCAATCCCGGACCAACGGCTATTTTGTCCATATATACATCCGGAGCCTTGAGTAAACAGCCAGTCTCAGCAACCGCAATGACAGACATAGCCCCATCTCTGTAAAGGGCGCACGTAGTAGTGCCTTCCAAGGGGTCAACAGCTATATCAAACGCCGGCCCCCCTGCCCCGACTTTCTCTCCAATGTACAGCATCGGAGCATTATCTCTTTCCCCTTCACCAATAACTATGGTGCCCTTTATCCGCATTTTATTGAGTGTAGAGCGCATCGAATCCACAGCGGCTCTGTCAGCATTTTTTTCGTCCCCTTGACCCGCAAACTTATAAGCCGCAACTGCCGCGAGTTCTGTGACATTCAGGAACTCCATACAAAGATTATCGCCAAGCACGCGCACCTCAACGTCTTAGAAAATCATTAACAAGCATTAAAGATGCTATTATCATACAGCGAATGGTGAAGTGATCAACTGACAAATGTGCGGGTAGCAGCAGCGTTATTGGTGGTTGTTTTGTTGTTGTGCAGCTGCCTATTACAGGAGCCTGCTCCTGTGTCTCTCAGGGGCGAGGAGTTCTACGGGGACAGGGAGCGAGACGAGAGCAGTGAGTATCGCCTCACACGCGATTCCACCTCCGCCGAAATGACAACCAAGACTCAAAGACGGCTGAAGCGAAAGCTGCTTGTGCGGAGTATAACCACGCCAAATGCCAAGCAAGACACGACCGCGGCTGAGGCTGGGCTTGCGCAAGAAATTGAGACCAAGGCTAGTCCAACGAAGGCGTGCGCGTTTGATATGCCGGTTGCAAAAGGCAGGATCGTGCACAGGCAGAACAGAGCCGATGGCACACCGTACTGCAGCAGTGGGGTGGCCATACTCTCGGACGGAGCAGCTGAAGTCAAGGCAGCTGCGGGCGGAAAGGTAATGTACGTAGGAAAAGGGCTGAAATGGCACGGTAGTCTAGTCATACTAGAGCACAATAGGTACACCATTTCTCTCTACTCATACCTGCATGATGTCCACGTGACAACGGGAGATAAAGTGAAAAAAGGCCAAGTCATCGCAACAGTAGCCAGGCATGGTGGCGATGGAGAGTACTTTTTCTGCTTCTCCATAAGGCACAATGGGAAACCTATAGACCCAATACGGTACATAGACAGGTGCAAAAAATCTAATGATTCCTAGGCGCGGGAGCTGCCAACACCGACACAGAACCTGAAACGGCCTGTGAGCGCTGATAACTTATCACATATCAAGAGCTATGTTCTTCGCACACAGTAATGTGCGTGGGTAAGGAAAAATAAACATCTCTAATGTAGAGTCCGATGGTCGTTGCACGGTCACGGATGGTAGATGTCTGGGTATGTGTCAGAAAGAAGAGCTATAAATATACTTTGCTCGTATTGGGATCAGCTGCGTAATGGCAGGAACTTCCCAACAAAAGACGAAATCGACCCAGAGGACATAGTGGAAATCTGGCCGTACTGTTTCATGTTGCAGGTAAAAGTCGAGGACGATGGCAGAAAATACGAGTGCATCTACGCGGGAGAGGAGTCCGTAAGGCTTTATAAGTCTGACCTGCGATACTACTCGGAATCAGAAAACGTAGTGATCTTTTTCCCTCAGGTTGTAGAGGGCCTCTTTGATTATTTGGAATCCGTCGTCGAAAACCAGCGCCCCATCATGGAAGAATCAGAGAAGACTGCTGCTGATGGTAGCGACATAAAAATAAGACAGTGCCTCCTCCCTCTAGGACAGAACGAGACTGTTGATCACATAATAGGAGTGGTAGGGGGCAAGATATATTATTAGTTAACACGCCAGAGAAGGGTCTATTTATAAGAGCTCCATAGCGTTGGCGGATGATTTTAAAGTCGGGCTGTTGACGTCTGGTTTTTATGTTTGTAGAATCCTGACCTCTCAGTTTACTCAGGGGGTTCTATGTCCTTTCCGCTGTTACGTGACTGTCTCAGATTGGGGATTTCCGTATTTGGCCTGACGTCGGGTGCCTTGACAGAAACAAAAAAGATAGTCATGCGCAAGATAGAATCCTGCATACGGGATATGGGTTTTGTAAGCAGAGACGAGTTTGAGGCTATGAGCGAGTCTCTCAAGCGTGCCGATGGCAACCACAAGAAAGAATGCTCAGAGCATAAGGAAAGCGAGAAAAAGTGATTTCTTTCCCTGAGTACTGACCGATTTAGAAATTCGGCGGGAAGCTTGCATGGCCAGGGCTCATGGTGTAGAATGCCCCCTCAGGTGGAGGAGTAGCCGCCGTGCTATGCGCGGAGGAAAGTCCGGACTCCAAGGGAAGATGGTGGCAGGTAACTCCTGCCGGGGGTGACCCCAGGTTAGGGCCACAGAAAATTACCGCCTCTCGCGAGGTAAGGGTGAAAAGGTGCGGTAAGAGCGCACCGTGCTCGTGGCAACACGTAGCAGCTAGGCGACCACCACCAGGAGCAAGGCTAAGAAGGGTATCGTGTCTTCTCTCATTATTACCCGGGTAAGTCGCTTGAGGCAGGCAGCGATGTTTGTCCCAGATGAATGGCTACATAAACAGAATCCGGCTTATCTCCACCTGACACATTCAACAAAAAACCTCAGCGCGCCACACTCTGGTCTTTCATACCAGGCCGGTGGCGCACTGACCACTGAACCCCAATTTCAGCACCTACATAACGCCGCTACCTGCCGTGTCGAATCTCACTGTACAAAGGCATGTGTTTCGTGATAGCTTGGAGGATTTGATCTTTCGGGTACATCATATGATATTCAGAATCGCGGTTGCAGATGTGCTGAATCCCGAAAGTAGACGGGTGTATACGGTGCATACTTCGCACCAGATGAGTCAGCAAGATATGTTGTATGCGAGCAGTTTGTTGTCCAACTCGGCAACAGAGGACAGCATGGTGTTCTTGTACGAGTACGATTTGTACGCACCTAACGTTCATGGATACAGGAACATTCGCTCTGGGAAGCCATACGACGTCTTCGACATCTTGGGAGCAAGATATGCAGTGGAGATTGGCTATCTTCCGGGAATGACCGACACCGTG
>JBQEQV010000067.1:0-2641 GCA_052043585.1 Anaplasma sp.
AACCCAGGCCAAGGGACGCGCGAACTCCCTACTGAGGCGGCCACATCTACACGTCACCACCCAATACACACGCAACCCCGCATACTATGTCCCGCCAATAGCCTTAAGACAATTGGCCAATCTCATTGGAATACCGTAGCCTATCAGGCCCATGATCCTCATACGCAATTCTTCCAACGACGGCAGACTCGCAAAAAATACCACCCTGTCCGCTGGCAACACCTGCCCGCCATCGTATCCACACACCAGAGTCACCTTGCCGGAAGCAGATTTCATGAATCTGGAAATAATCTTGGACACGGAGACAATATCGTTAGAGTACGCTATGAACACAGCTTCCCGAAACTTATCACCCAATTCCTTCTCCTTACTCGATCTCTCCAATGCGATACGGGCAATACTATTCTTCACAACAGTAACCCCGCATCCACCTGCCCTCAATTCTTTTCTGAGCACGGCAAAATCCCCGGCAGTCATGGACTTAAAGTTCGCAAGCACAAGGCTATCAAATTTCTCAAACAAATCCTCGACACTCTTCAGATGCCTCTCCTTATCAGCGCGCTTCACCTCAAACCTCAATTCCTAACTTACAGATCACCCTATGCCAGATATTCTAAACGACTTACCCATAGTGGAATTCAGAAAAACTCCCTTAAAGTAAGAACCCTTGACCGTAGTCGGTTTCAGCCCCTGTAGAGCAGTAACCACGGCGTTGAAATTTTCAAGCAAATCCCCAGGAGCAAATCCAGCGTCCCCAATTTTGACGTGGACTATACCATATCTATCGGACTTAAACTTCACCTGACCAGACTTTATGATACCAACAACCTTTGCAAGCTCAAGTGTCACCGTGCCGAACTTAGGATTGGGCATTAACCCTCTGGGACCCAAAACTTTAGCAATGGCCGAAACCTGAGGCATGAAATCCGGCGTTGCCACACACCAGTCTACATCCAACTTGCGCCCCTTCTTTATTTCCTCTATCAGCTCCTCGCCACCAACTACATCAGCCCCTGCTTCCGTAGCTTGACGCGCATGCTCACCCTTTGCGAAAACCGCCACCTTCACTTCTCTGCCCAACCCCTTAGGCAGAACCACGGCGCCTCTTATCGATTCACCACCAGATTTAGCACCACCCATGTTCAGCCTAATTGCAACGTCCACAGACTCGCGGAAACGAGCCTTACAAGACTTCAAAAGCTCGAGAATTCCTTCCTCAGCACTACAGGAACCACTCTCATTAGACATAGACGCTACCCTCCAAAAATCATTCCTCGACAGCAATTCCCATCGACTTCGCAGTCCCAACAACCATCTTCACTGCAGCCTCTATGCTGTTAGCATTCATATCGGCTATCTTCCGCTCAGCGATCTTAATCACCTCAGACATCTGTATACTCTTGTATTTTTCCTTGCCAGGGGTAGCAGAGCCCTTATCAACGCCAGCCGCCTTCTTCAGCAGGAACGACACCGGCGAATCACTAATGGCAAAGCTATAAGTATTGTCCGTGCGCACGCTTATCCTAGCTGTCACCAAATCACCAACCTCATAAGGGACACCCTGCCCACTGGTCGCGTCATTGAATTCCTTGCAAAATTTTGGCATCGGAATACCACGAGGACCTAGCACAGAGGCAATCTTAGGACCGGGCACCGCCTTCCCTGCCTCAATCACCAAATTTATCTTCGAAAGCAACGCATCACTGCTCATAAGAACTAACCCTCTACCTTCTGAATACTACTCAGCTTGAATTCTATTTTAGTGAGTCTACCGAAGATCATTACACTCACCCCTGCAACCTTCTTATCTTCATTGACGTACTCCACCCTGCCATTGAAATCCTGGAACAGTCCGTCGTTTATAACCACCTCGTCACCTACCTCAAAGTTGCAGACCTCAGAGCCTGACTCACTTGACACAACCTGGCACATGCTATTACGCATCATCTCCATCTCAGCCGACGGTATTGCCTTTGGAACCCCAGAATCGTCCAAAAGAAAGTTCGACACTTTGGGAACCCTACGCACAAAATTCACGGAATCATCGCTCAATTTCATGCACAGAAATACATACCCGGGTGAAAGCTTTTTGCGCACCGCCACCTTTTTATTGTACTTGATCTTGGTGACCTCCTCATACGGAATGAAGACCTCACTGAAAACGCCCGCCATACCAAGTTGCTGAGACCTTTCCAGAATCATCTGTGCAACCCTTTCCTCACTTCCAGAAGAAACCTGAACTATGTACCACTCGTGCCCACAGTCATCATGCTGCATAAACAACCCCCAGCATCATTTTTACAAGCCTCAAGAATACAAAATCCACAAAACTAAATAGGACGGACGAAACTATTACGGTCAACACCACTATACACAAGAACACAAAGACCTCTCTCCGAGAGGCCCAAGAAATCTGCGACGCTTCCCGCCTAACATCAAACACAAACCTAGCAAAGCTGCTAATCATAGCCACAACACCACCAAAATCACGGCAGGAGTGACAGGAATCGAACCCATATCCTCAGTTTTGGAGACTGATGCTCTACCATTGAGCTACACTCCTAATAAACCCACTACTCCAAAATCTCAGTTATGATACCAGAACCAACAGTCTTACCACCTTCTCTCACAGCAAACCTCA
>JBQEQV010000068.1:0-19610 GCA_052043585.1 Anaplasma sp.
GTGCTCCCCTTAGCATTGTATGGCGCAGTTGCGTGCATGAAATTATACGTTGCTGTACAAAAACCTTTGTTACGAGATTTGTCGCTCTGGTAAGTTCCGGGTTGCTTGTGCCTTGTCTCCTCATTGATGCGGGTGTGGATGATACAAGCTTCCTATCTGCGGCAGCTTTTGCTGTTTCTATCATACAGATGTGGCATTATGTGCACTGGTGTGACGCTTGCAAGTATGCTGCGCGGTAGGTTGGGAGACTAGTTTCTACTCGCCTGAAAGCTAAATGAGCTTGATACTTTCCTCTGATGATGTAGACTTGACCAGTCCCGTTGGTTTGGTGTTGGATTATGGTTCAAACGCTTACAAGGGCCAGGCTTGCTGATATGATAAACAGGGAGATTGGCCTATCGCGTGAAGATGCCCTAGCGCTGGTTGCGGAGATACTTGATGAAATGGTGTCGTCTTTAGTGAAGGGGGGTCTGCTTAAAATATCTTCATTCGGCACATTTAAAGTGCTCCGGAAGAAGGAACGCATCGGAAGGAATCCAAGGACGCTCGAGCAATTCGTGGTTCGTGAACACAACACCGTGACCTTTTGTCCTTCTGTAACGGTTAAGAGACTTATAAACGGTGATGAGGCGTGACTGCCGACCCGATAACTAGCAAGCCGATTGAGGAAGAAGGCCGCGAGAAGGTGTTTTACACAATCGGTGATGTAGCTAAAGAAGTTGGAGTGGATCAGTGTGTGCTGAGGTTCTGGGAAAGTAAGTTTCCCCAAATCAGTCCGGTGAAAAGACGTGGAAGAAGGCTGTACAATAAGGAGCAGATAAGCACAATTAAGAAGGTGAAGCACATGCTCTATGACCGCGGGTATACCATAAGAGGAGCCCAACTGGAGTTCAAGAGGAAGAGGAGTGATGCGGAGATAGTTGTGGAAGAGAAAAGCAGCTTAGTACGCCTTCTGGATGATATGATAAGCATACGGGATTTGCTGATTAAGAAACTGAACGGAATGTAGCGCAGCCAGGTTAGCGCGTCAGTCTGGGGGACTGGAGGTCGTGGGTTCGAATCCCGCCATTCCGACACCAATAGCTGAAGATGCCTGCACGCGATGTGTTGAGGCGGTAAGTTTGTGTTATAGCCCGATCAAGGGCCTGGGTTTTTGTGATGCAGCAGGGAAGTCAATCGTGATAGACTGGGGTCCCACTGCTAATGCGGCTTTCAGATGAGAAGTGCGTACATCAACAACGGGAACCCAGTTTCAAGACCTGTGGCTTTCGAATTACAAGCCGGGTTTGTTACATCCAATCAAAAATGTTAGATGCTTCTTCAATCGGAGCGTAATCCGACTCCAGGTCTTCTTCTGGTGCAGACGATTCATCTTCTGATTCTTCTACTTCTTTTGCTTCGTCGAACAATTCCTCAAGTGATTCCTCGACTACATCAAGTTCTGCTACTTCTGCAAACACGCCTTGAGGTGCTTCTTCAACCTGTGGTGCCCTGAGAGAGTCTGCCGCCGCAAGTGCTAAAGCTTCTGTGTCAACGTCTTGTAGGTCTTCTTCTTGTACTGTCACCAAAGGTTGTGGTGTTGCGGTGAGTTTAGACTCTAGTTCAGCTTCGTAATCTGCAGCTTCCCTTTCTGCCACAGGTGTGCTGTAGCCCTTCTCAGGCAATGTCATAAAGATTGTGCCTGCGTAACCCTGAGCTTCTTCGCCTGATGTGAAATCTCCCTCATAGTCCAACAGGGACACCAATGGTGGGATGTCGAAAACTACACTTGCAGAGTTTTGGTCGAAACTGATAAAGAGCTCTTTTACGGCTGTTCCCATGAAGACTGCTACGGGAGTGCCGTCCTTTGTGGTAAAGTACACAGCGCTACTGTCGGGATCTTCGTCGTTGTGAGACGTTACTTCCAGGTTCTGTCCCTGTATGATGAGATCGGATCCATCCATCAAAATATTCTTGAAAATATCTACATCCGAAAAGGTTGCCGATGCGGTACCGCCGTTGTGTGCGTCGTATCCATAGTCAAACATAATATACCTTTAAGTTGAAAAGACTGTCGTAGATAAGTACTTGCAAACGACTACGCCCGGTCGGGTTATCCTATGCTCAGATCAGAGGATGGTTGCCGTTGCTGTACGAATTTGTGCTGGGATTATTCTGAGTACACCTCAACATGCAGGTCAGGGTGTACATCGTTCATGAAAGGAAGTATCTGCATAGGGTTGATGGCAAAATGTGCTTGCAGAGATTTTTCTTCTGGGGAGAGGCTGAATGTTATGTGTGACAGCGCAGAGTTGTACATATCAGCTAACACTTTATCGCCTCTGCCGAATACAACATGGCTGTGACAATAATTGTTTGTGTCTGGTGCTGCAGCGGTGTTGCAGTATTGCAGCGGCAGGTGGCTGATAAAGAAATCATCAGCTTTTATAGTGATGGCTCCATTGCTCATGGAGAAGTGTTGCATCGGGTTGTCACCCTCTACACGGAGTGCTAGGTCATAGGTGTTACTAAGATCAAACATAGTGATCAGTCCTTGTTTGTAAAATCGCGGGGATTCTAAGGGCGGCTACTTAATCTTGGGTTAAATTTTCTATTCGATTTTTGTGGCGTACTGCCGCGTGTGAGTGGCACGTAATGTGCTCCTGCGTGACGCTTTTGCCTGGCCTGCTATGCGAATTGCGCGCCCCCCTATATTGTGTTACAAGTGGTGCGGACGGATGGCCGAGCGGTTTAAGGCACCAGTCTTGAAAACTGACGTACGTTAACGCGTACCGTGGGTTCGAATCCCACTCCGTCCGTTCAGTGTGTTATCTCGTTGAGGGTTGCTTTGAAGGGCTCTTCCGGGTTCTGCGCTGGAAACGTACTCCACTTTATCGGCATTGGCGGTATTGGGATGAGCGCGTTGGCGCTGTTCGCTCGCGATTGTGGATATGTGGTTCAAGGGAGCGATAATGCTATATCTCCAGGCACGCTACGCATCTTGCAAGACAGAGGCATAAGGGTTGCCCAGGATCACGACGCAAGCCACGTGCAGAATGCGGATACCGTCGTATATTCCAGTGCAATCGGTCGGGATAATGTTGAGTTACTAGCCGCGAAGATGGCCGGCAAACCTATACTGCACAGGGTTGATTTACTGGCGCGAATAGCACACACGAAGCGTACAATAGTGGTGTCCGGTTCACACGGTAAAACCACCACTACGGGGCTAATTGCTGCGATCTTAGAGCACGCAGGTATGGATCCCACCGTCTTCATTGGGGGCATAACCCACAGTTATTGCAACAACTACAAAATAGGCCAGAGTGAGTGGATGGTAGTGGAGGGGGATGAGTCTGATGCCAGATTCACGAAACTGCACGGGGAGATAGTGGTTGTTACCAACTTGGAGTGGGAACATCCCAACAACTACGAACATTACGGTGCTTTAGAGTCCTTGTTCGTGAGCTTTTTTCGGGATACGCAGCGCAGCGGCATTGCGGTGCTGTCTAGTACATTGAGCAATGCGCTACTACAGAGCGTTGAGTGTGATGTCATGCTCTACGGATTGCGTGACGGTGATGTGCGTGCCACTGACATTGCATATGTGGGGGACGCGATGTTTTTTAGTGTTGTGGCTCAGGATGGGACTGCATTGTGCCGAGATATACGACTACCGCTTCTTGGGGAGCATAATGTCGAAAACGCGCTTGCAGCATTTGCCGTGGCCCGGTCCCTCAGCATTGATCTCAATAGCATTAAAGCTGGGTTAGAAAACTTTCAGGGTATTGGAAGAAGATTTGAAATCATTGCCAGATCCAAAGGTGTCACGTTCGTGGACGACTACGCACACCACCCAACAGAAATAGAGGCCACCAGGAAAATGGCAGCATTACTCGCGACAGACAGCAGTGTAGTGGGCATTTTGCAGCCACATAGGTTTACTCGTATAAAGTGCTTTTTTGATGATTTCGTGTGCGCAATTTCCCGGTTTGGGTACATGATACTCACTGATGTTTATGCTGCGGGGGAAACCTTAATATCTGGATGTGAAAGTACAGATGTTATGCACGCAGTTAAGAGTCGCGGATTCGATCGGGTGGTGCACGAAAATGATCCCCAGGTCATTGCACAGATTATCAGATCTGTAGCGAAACCCGGAGATGTAGTTGTGGCCATGGGTGCTGGGAACATTACTGACATGGTGCGCGATATAGCGGACGCACACTCGCGCCCGTAGAAACGTGTCTTTACAAGTGCTACGGGTCCATAGGCCTCCATTAACCAGAGAGCCCGATAATTTTTTTGATTTCTGTAATATGTTTGTGAGCTATGGCCTTGGCGGCGCTATTGCCAGCGGCAAGTACTTTTTGTATGTAGGCATCGTCGCGGACGAGCTCCTTAATTCTTTCGCGTATGGGAGCGATTTCCCGTATTAGTAGATCCGACAACGCATCCTTGAACTCTTTAGTGCTGCTTTTGCCGAACTTGCGACAAACTTCCTCCTTCGTTATTTTGCCCAGTGTAGAAAATATGTTCACTAAATTACACACCTCTGGTCTATCACTGAGCTCATCTAGGGAGAATCCAACAATACTGTCTGTAGTGGCCCTTTTCACCTTTTGCACGATATCATCATCACTATCGCTGAGATTTATGCGAGAGAAATCCGACACGTCTGACTTACTCATCTTTTTTTTGCCATCCCGAAGACTCATGATTCTTGCCGCATCATCGAAGGCCAGTGCCTGTGGGATTGGAAAGTAATCAACTTCATATGCGGCATTGAACGCTTTTGCAATACTTTGAGTAAGTTCTATGTGCTGCTGTTGGTCATTCCCGACCGGCACGGTGTCTGCCTTGTACAAAAGTATATCGGCCGCCATCAGGATGGGGTACCCGTACAGGCCCATATTTGGACTACATGTGCCACTTTGGCTTTTGTCCTTGAATTGCGTCATCCTGTTTAACCACCCCAGCGGGGTTACGCATCCCAGAATCCAGCAAAGCTCAGAGTGCTCGGAAACAGAAGATTGTAGAAACAACACCGACTTCTCTGGGTCAATACCACAGGCGATGTATGCTGCAACGAGATGTGCCGCGCGTGAGTGAAGCGCCTCTGCCCCGCCTGCTGGTTTACCAGTGGTGAGTGCATGTAGATCCACAACACAGAATAGGCACCTATCGGAATTCTGAAGATCAACCCAGCGACGTACCGCACCCAGGTAATTGCCGAGGTGCAGCGCGCCGCTACTAGGCTGCACACCTGAGAATATCATATTCCGCTCAGTTCGACTTTTTGGACACTATAACTAATGCGGGACGCAGGACCTTGTCTTGAATCTTATATCCAGCCTGTATCACCTCCAAAATCACACCTTCAGGCTTGGTGTCGTCAACAGCCTGGGTTACCGCCTTGTGAAACCTGGGGTCGAAAGCTTCCCCTACTGGAGATACTCTGCTAACACCGTGGTTGCTCAGGGTTCCCATAAGGCCATCCCAAGTCATCTTTATCCCCGCGTGCACATTGTCATCAGCGTTGAGATTCTTCAGCGATGCCTCCAGATTATCTAGGGACGATACCAAGTCACGGGCAAAATCCGATATGGCAAACAGCCTGGTGTCCCCAATAGTCTTTTGCATTAGGCGCTCGAGGTTTTTGCTGTCTGCCACTGCGAGGCGTAACTGATCGCGCAAATGTTCAGCTTCGGTCTTGAGCTTTTCTAACTCAGCAACGTCGTCGGTCAACCTATTCTGTGCCTTACTGGTGATGCCTGCAGCAAATTTCTTCTGTAGATTCGGTTTCCTCTCTGGAGGAGATGCAGGATTTCCAGGCCTAGGCGTCCTGGCGCCTGGCCCCGCAGGCCCATTACTCTCAGCTTCGTGTCCGGGATCGTTGCTTCTCTCTTCAGCCATAGTGCAAAAGCTTTTACATATTAACACTAGGAGTATATAGTGATTTTATCGGTGCATTTCAAGAGTAAAAGCGGCTCATGGTGTCTGATGACTTGAGGTTTATGTCTATTGCGCTTAAGTTAGCGCGCAGAGGGTTGGGTAACACCTGCCCGAATCCCGCTGTAGGGTGTGTAATCACTCGCATGGGTAGTATTGTCAGTAGGGGGTGGACTGCCCCTGGGGGTAGACCGCACGCGGAGGTTGTAGCTCTCAAAAACGCAGGAGCCGCAGCCGAAGGCTCAACGGTGTATGTAACGCTGGAGCCATGCTGTCATTACGGTGTGACGGGACCATGTGTTGACGAACTAATCAGCGCCGGGGTGCGCAGGGTTGTTATAGCGGCCAATGATCCCGATTCAAGAGTGTCTGGGATGGGGGCAAAGGCCCTGACCAAGGCTGGTATTGATGTGAAGTTTGGAGTGATGCAGCGACAAGCCGAAGCTCTGAACGTTGGTTTTTTTCACAGCAAGACCCAGAAAAGGCCCTTCATTGCAGTGAAATTGGCTACTACCCTCGATGGGAAGATAGCTTTCCCCCAGACTGATGAGAGATGGATTACCAACGAACTGACACGACGATGGGTCCACAAACAGCGGTCCATGTATGATGGGATTATGGTAGGCAGCAACACCGTGATTGCCGATGATCCTATGTTGGACTGTAGGCTACCTGGCCTGGAGCATTACTCCCCCTTGAGAATAGTGATAGACCGCACTGGCAAGTTGTCCATTCATCACCGGATTGTTGCAACTGCCGGCGTCATACCGACGTATATTGTTACCGATAATTACAAACACCGAATACAAGGGGATGTGAAGTATATAACGGTAGATACAGAGCAAGATTTTCTCCAGGATGTGATGCGCAGACTCACAGAGGACCTGGGAATCACCAGATTGTTTGTGGAAGGAGGAGGGCGCCTAGTCACTGAACTGCTAAAAAGGCAACTGGTTGACCGACTCATATGGTGTCGGGCCAGCCGGATATGTGGTGCGGGTGGGACTGAGTCCATTGCTGACCTCGACCCATCATCGGGGAAGCTGTGTCGCTTCGAGAAAGTTGAAGCCCTGATGTTTGAAGACGACACGGTTGATATTTTTGATGCCGTTGCGCCGGTGATTCGAAATGGCAGCTACGGGCATTGCGCTGAGCAATCGTGTGGAGACAGGGAGCAGCACTGATTACTGCCTGGACCTACTGGATAATTACAACCTAAGAGCTTTCGCAGCCACTGATATATGTGATAGCCGTCAGAGAAGCATGAGACTCACTCGGCGTTGTGTGCGGAAACTGGCTGACCGTGCAATTTATGCTGCTTGCTGACTGACAATGCTGCTTTCACGAAAGACATAAACAAAGGATGAGACGTGAAAGGACTTGACTTAAACTCGGGATGGAACTGTGTACAAATAAACCAAGGGTGCGACGGCAATTCCAGGACTTCCTCCACCGCCATACCGCAGGATTCTGACGTTCCGGTGAAGGACATGCCGTGCTCCTCCAGCACCTGTTTGTACTGGCCGTTGATCCCGTAACGGTGTCTGCGCCTCTCGCTAATGAGGTTACTATCATATATGGATGCGATCTTGGACCCGGGGCTCAGGTGGCACGTGTAAGCTCCCAAACGCATGCTACCACCAAGCTGATATTCCTCTTCCTTCTGCAGCCCTGGAAGTTCCGTGATAACGGGGTGTTTACAGTTTTGGTCGAACTCTACCGAGTTTGCGTCCTCGAGATTCGCGACATTTCTTGCAAACTCTATGACGGCCACCTGCATCCCCAAACATATCCCCAGCATCGGCTTGCCGCTGAGACGGGCATAAGTTATCGCTGAGATCTTGCCTTCGGCTCCATCATCCCCAAATCCACCTGGAATCAGGATGCCATCTACATCATAAAGATCGGAGGCCTTCACTGGCAGGCGGGAATTAATCCACTTCACCTGCACTTTAATGCCACCATGCATACCTGCGTGGTCTAGCGCCTCAACAAGAGATGTGTAGGCATCAAGGAATTTTGTATACTTACCTATGATTGCTATGATTACTCTCTCTTGTGCTGCGTGAATCATATTCAGCACGTTTTCCCATTTCGACAACTCAGGTTCGGGAGCATCTATGCCGAAATGATGCAGTATTTGTGTATCCAATCTATGCTTGTGATACATCACAGGTAACTGGTATATGACACTCACGTCCAACGCAGGAATCACGTTATCTGCCGGCACGTTACAGAAATTGGCTATTTTTGTGCTCTGATACTGTGGCAAAGGCGCCATGCTGCGATACAGTATTATATTAGGCTGTATTCCCAAGGAGCTCAACTCCTTCACCGAATGTTGGGTAGGTTTTGTTTTCAGCTCCCGAGCAGTACCTATATACGGCACCAGGGTGAGGTGCACAAAGATTGTGAAACGTGCTCCCAGCCTGTAACCCACTTGCCGTATGGACTCAAGAAATGGCTGACTCTCAATATCCCCAACGGTGCCTCCTATCTCACAGATGATGAAATCTGCATCAGCATCGTTGCGGAGTATGAATGATATGATCAGGTCGGTTACATGAGGAATAACCTGCACCGTATGTCCCAGATAATCACCACGTCTTTCTTTGGCTAAAAGCTGCTGATATATCTTCCCGGCAGTGACATTATCTGCCTGTGTGGTATTGATGCCGGTAAAGCGCTCATAGTTGCCTAAATCTAGGTCAGTCTCAGCGCCATCATCAGTGACAAACACCTCTCCGTGCTGTGCCGGACTCATAGTCCCTGGATCCACATTGAGATACGGGTCCAGCTTCCTCAAATGTACCTTAAAGCCTCGTGCCTGTAACAAAGCACCTATGGAAGCGGCAGCTAGCCCCTTACCTAGCGAAGATACAACTCCACCCGTAACAAATATAAAACGTGTGCTTCCACCTCGTATCGACATAAAACCCCAGTTTATTCGGGAACATCAGCGCTGGTGGACTCCTGCCCCGCCACCGCTTCAGTTTTACTGATGATGGACACCTCTCGAACACGCCTGGCATTGGTTCCCACAAGCAAAACGGTGTTCACAAAAAAGGCTGCAGCCACAATCGCGGTGAGCTTGGACACAAAACTCGACGGAGAACTCTTGCCGAACATTGCGCCAAGGTTACTCCGAGAACCACCAAGCCCGCCTAAGGTGTCGGATTCAGGAGACTGGAGGAGTACCAGCAGCACCAGCAAGAATGCCAGGAACACCTGTGCAGCGGTCAGAAACATAAGGCAAGAGAACAAATGGCACTCGTGGAGGCTATCTCATTTGTTGTCTTTAGTCAAGGAGTTGTTGTGCATTATCCAGCGGAAACGACTCAGCATACGCAATTGTACAGATGTAATTCACGGGCGGCCCGATATCGTGTGCCGTGTGAGTTTTGCATCAATTAACATGTGAGGGGTGTGTCCTGTAACAAAAGCTATTGTGGGTTGACACAATTGACATTGGGGGCTTTAAGTCTAACATCCGTGGGTACATGGGGATTTATGGGGCGTTTCTCGATGCGAGTAAAGCCGGGCAGGCGATTCAGATTTCTCTTTCTTTTGTTTATTTCTATTATAGGGGTTGGGTTGTGGATAACACACAACAACAGAATGCGTGAGGGGGAGCGCCTGATCTCTAGGGACGAAACGCGGGAGCTGGCCGTGGTGCTCGATGAATGATGAGCACTACATGGATATTTTCCTCGAATCCCTGGTGTCTGGTAGAGGGGTTTCTCTGAATACCAGCAATAGCTATCTGTCTGATCTGAAGGATCTGAGCAGGTTCCTAACACGCAGGAACCTCAGAATAATTGACGCAAGCGCGGAGGACCTCCGCAAGTATGTTCGTTATCTTAACGGTAAGGAGTGTAGCCCAGCAACCGTTGCCAGGAGGGTATCTGCGATTAGGGGGCTATACAAATTCCTGTGTAATGACAAGATAATGGACAGCAACCCTTCGGCTAAGCTGGATTCCTGCAAGCTTAGGCGCTCTTTGCCCAAGGTGTTGACCATTGAGGAGGTGGACAAGCTGCTTCACGCTGCAAAGTCCGATGCTTCCGTGGAAGGGAAAAGAATGTCTGCAATCGTGAACATACTTTACTCTTCAGGAGTCAGGATCTCAGAACTTGTGCAATTGGGATTCTATGAGGTGGAATCCATGCTCAGGGAGCAACGTTCTGACGTGGGACACATATTAATAAGGGGTAAGGCCGACAAAGAACGTCTTGTATTGCTGAATGAAGTGGCAATGTTGAGCATAGAGACTTACCTAGAGGTTCGGCAGTGTTTCATTGTAGGGCAGAAACTGGAATCCAAATGGCTATTTCCTGGCGCGAGATTCGATCAATGCCTGAGTAGGCAGCGGGTAGGGCAGCTACTCAAATCACTCGCAATCACCGCAGGTATTGATCCGGAAAAGGTGTCACCGCATAAACTTCGGCATTCGTTTGCCACGCATTTGCTCAATAACGGCTCGAACATAGTTTTCATCCAAAAAATGCTCGGCCATGCCAGTTTATCTACCACACAGATCTACACACACGTTGCGAGTGAAAGGTTGAGAAGTGCGCTACAGGAGTTCCACCCACTTGCAAAAGATTCTCCAGGTGACCGCTGAAAAAATCACCGCAGGCCCGCCATTATGCCCGTTCCGGGGAAAATTTAAAGTGTTGATAAGTGATGTCTATAGCTCTGTCAGGATTCCATGATCGAGTGATAAGACACGATCGGCCTTTTTTGCCAAGTTATGATCGTGCGTAGCCACAAGTCCGGCGAGGTTACGCTCCTTCGCACGCCTATGTAACAAAGAGAACACGGTTTCTGACATTTCTGGGTCCAGGCTGCCCGTAGGTTCGTCAGCCAGTAGAATGTCAGGAGAATTGACTATACCTCTGGCAACCGCTACTCGCTGCCTTTCACCTCCAGAGAGTTCAGATATGACGCATTCTGCTTTGTCTTTCAGCCCCATTTCCTCCAGTACAGACATTGCATTGTGCCGTGCTATGTACAACTTCCGGCCTGCAATCCTCTGTGGCAACATTATGTTCTCCAAAACCGAGAACTCCTGAAGAAGATGGTGAAACTGGTACACGAATCCCATAGATCGGCGTCTCATCGCAGTTTTTACTCTATCACTTGCGGGTGCGCATACAACGCCGTTTACCATCACAGTGCCGGAGGTTGGGGTCTCGAGTAAGCTTGCTATGTGCAGTAAAGTGCTCTTCCCGGAACCAGAATGTCCTATCAGGGCGACGAATTCACCTTTCTGGAGCTCAACGCTGACGCCTGACAGGGCACAGATCCGCTTGTCTTTGCCGTAATACTGACTTACATCTAGGACTTGCAGAACTTTACTCATAAGATCTAGTCTCAGTGAAGGCATGTGACCGTGCTTTGGTGAGAGTACACCCGTGTTACCTATAGAGCAAGAATATCGAGCCACGCAACGCCTCTTTGTGTAGTGTAGGTTGCAGAGCAAGTCCCCAATACCAGGCGCAAAATGCGCTGAGGGTTTTGGCAAATTGTGCACGTGTCGGTATTGGGATTCAAGAAGATGACACGGATCCAGGGCCCAGCCGGGCACACTACCTGCTGATTTAAAAAGTTGCTAGGGAGGGTGGCGAGGTGTATACCCTATCCGTTCAGTGGTTGATGCGCGATTATGGATAATTTTTCAGAAAGAGACAGAGAGGCGCTTGAGTTTCACTGTAAGGGAAGACCGGGCAAGGTCTCGCTGTTGCCTACTAAGCCCTTAATGACACAAAGAGATCTATCTCTTGCCTATTCCCCGGGTGTTGCGGTGCCATGCCTCAAGATAGCTTCGGACCCAGGTGCGGTATATGACTACACTGCGCGGGGTAACTATGTGGCGGTGATATCCAATGGTACTGCAGTTTTGGGGCTTGGTAACATAGGGCCACTTGCATCCAAACCTGTGATGGAGGGTAAGGCGGTTCTTTTCAAGCGTTTTGCCGATATTGATGCTGTAGACATAGAAGTCAATACCGAGGATGTAGAGGAATTCATAAACGCCGTGAAGCACCTAGGTGTTAGCTGGGGGGGTATCAACCTAGAAGATATTAGGGCTCCTGAGTGCTTTATCATTGAGAAGCGCCTCAGTGAGTTGATGGATATTCCCGTGTTTCACGATGATCAGCATGGCACAGCGATAATCGCCCTGGCTGGGATAATGAACGCACTTGATATTACCGGCAAGAGCCTGAAAAGTGTGAAAATAGTAGTGAATGGTGCGGGTGCTGCCGGCATAGCATGTGTGGAGATGCTGAAGTTTGTGGGGATACCAAACGACAACATTGTGCTATGTGACCAAAACGGGGTCATATACAAAGGAAGGCAGCTTGGGGTCAACGAGTGGAAGCTGAAACACGCGATTGAAACCAAAGAGCGGGACCTGAAAGATGCGATGAAGGGTGCGGATATCTTCATTGGATTGTCCGTGCGTGACGTGTTGAACAAGGAGATGCTACTCTCCATGAACAAGGACCCTGTAATTTTTGCGTTGGCGAATCCTAATCCAGAGGTGAAGCCTGAATTTGCCCGGGAGGTGCGCCCTGACGCCATCATTGCTACTGGAAGGTCAGACTACGGCAACCAGATAAACAACGTCATGGGTTTCCCGTACATATTTCGCGGGGCACTGGATGTACGCGCTAAATCCGTCACCAATGACATGAAACTGGCCGCAGCTCAGGCTATAGCAATGTTAGCACGCGAAGTGGTAAACGATGAGGTCCTTGAGGCATACGGCAAGCGCGGTATGGGTTATGGCAGGGAGTATATAATTCCCACTCCTTTTGATCCCAGGTTGCTATCGGTAGTATCTTCTGCGGTCGCGAAGGCTGCAGTTGACTCCGGTGTTGCGCGCAAGGAGATTGAAGATTGGGACCGTTATCATACGGATTTAAGTAACAGAGTTTCTCCGGCCCCAAACATATTGAACCTCGTGCATGATCTCGTGAAGAGCACGCCGCGGAGAGTGATCTTTTCTGAAGGTGAGGAGATACAGGTGATCAAAGCTGCGCTGCAGTGGCTGAAACTGGGCTATGGTACCCCCATCCTTGTAGGACAGGCTGACAAAATACAGCAGGGGCTTCATCAGATGGGGGTGGACTCCCTAGAAGGTCTTATCATAGACAATGCGGAGCGCTCTTCGCGCAACGATGTTTACATAGACTATCTGTACTCACGGCTTCAACGCAAAGGATACTCGCATCGTAGCTGCGTTAGGGACGTAAAGACAGATGGGAACATTTTTGCCGCGTGTATGCTTGCCTGTGGTGATGGGGATATTCTGGTAACGGGGGTTACCCGAGGATATACTGAGTCGCTGTCCGAAGTCAGGAGGGTTATTGACGCGCGTAGTGAGATGTTTGGTCTGTCCTTAATAACCAGAGGGGAACACACTCTGTTCGTTGCGGATACCGCCATCAATGAGTCTCCCACCTCGCAACAGCTGGCCGAGATAGCAATAAGAACTGCTGCCGCTGCTAGATGCCTGGGTCACGAACCAAGAGTTGCGTTTGTCTCGTTCTCGAATTTTGGCAGCCGCTCGCAGCGAGAGTCCGCGAGAGTTCGTGAGTGCATGGATATAATGGCGAGCCGTAACGTGGATTTCGAGTACGACGGGGAGATGTCTATGGATACGGCGCTGCGGCCCGAATTGTTGGCTCTGTATCCATTCTGCAAGTTGAGTAAACCGGCAAACGTCCTAGTGATGCCTAATCTTTGCAGTGCTAGTATATCCTCAAAGCTGTTGCAGGCAATAGGTGGTGTTGCGGTTGTAGGACCGATTCTGGTGGGTATGGAAAAACCGGTACAGATTGTGAACATGACAGCCTCGGTTTCTGAGATACTCAACTTTGCGGTGCTCTCCACTTTGTACAACTAAACACCTGGTTATGGAGGTTTGGTGCAGTGTGCACGCCTTCTATGGCTAAGGTTCGAAGGTGGTGGCAGAGGTGTTGCAGTGTCGTGGAAAGTGTATATGTGCGTTGTGGGTTATAACTGCGGTGGAGCGGCGTTCTTGGCACTCTGCCAATAGCAGTTATGTGGGAGCCAGCAGTGGCTTTGTGGAACTTTTACATGTTTATATATTCTTAAACTGTTGATGAATATAAGTTAGCGATGCGCTTGGTATACCAATGAAGTTTCTAGGGCGGCTGTGTTTCTGTGTGTTGGTTGCGTTTGCGGCTCTGGTACTCGCGCCCTACGTTATAAATTGGGACTCCCGTTATGGGAATTACATATTTGAGCAACTGGGTACCGTGTCTGGTAGCCGCGGTGGTATTAGGGTTATAGGGAGCGTAAAGGGTAGTTTTCTGCTTCCTAAGCTCACGGTGAATAACCTGCATGTAGAGTGTAACGAGGATACGGCTGGTTGCGTCGGTACCGTATCGATTGATCGGCTAGAGCTGCACTTGTCCCCATTATCCATGTTTTTTGGCCCCCTCAGCGCGCGGTCTGTTGAAGTTCACGGGCTGCGGACAAACGCAAAGGGGTTGGCGGGCATTGTTGCGATGCAAGCCAAGCATGGAACGAAACGAGTGTATGTTTATGATTCCATAATCAAGATAGGCGGGGTCGTTGGGGGCTCTACACACAACGCGGTCCACGTGAGACACGCAGTAGTAACATCCAGTGGGAAGACCCTGTCAGGCGATGCTGTACTCAAGGTGGGCAACGCAAAGTACTCGTTTACTGCACGCTTGGAGAATGAATCTAAGCGCAGTGCCATCAAAGTGGAGCTTAGTTCACCCAACACAAGTATGTCGCTGCAGGGTAAAGGAGACGGTGCGTTTGATAACTTAGAAGCTGTACTTGAAGCAAAGACCAGTAATCTATCCGAACTAACACAAACCATTGCTGCGGTCACTGACTACAGCGTTCTGAGCTCCGTAACCTCCAACGAGGCACTGACCTTGTCTGCCAAGATAAAATCCAAACGGGGTGGTGGGTTTTCGGTAAACGACCTGGACATAAAGGGGCAGAGTGTTTCTGGTGGAGTGAATCTGGTATGTACTTCTGCTACTTTGTGCGAAGCGGCACTGAATTTTGCTTCGATAGATCTGGATACGCTTTTTCCGGGAGGTCTTGGCGCTGAACCTGACGCCTATCATATAGATTCCGCGCGTGCAGGTGAGCGTTTTTCCATGGTGCCTCCGTGGATCAATGCGACTGTCGGTTTGGATATTAAGGAGATACACTATCGGGGTAGGGTCTCGAAGAACCTTGTTGCTGCGGTTGCAGTGCGGCAAGGTCGTGTGGCGGTTGAGCATCTGCTGCTGGACCTCCCCGGGCAAAACAACCGCCTGCGCATTAGTGGGGTTACCTCAGGGACCTCAGCAGGGGTTGTTCCTAGATTTATTGGCACCTTAAACGTCCGAGGGGACGATGCTGGTGCGTTAGTATCTTGGTTGTTACCCTTACAAGCTAATGCCCGCAGGGCGCGGAGTGGAGGATTTGCTCTCACAGGGAATCTGTACATTGCTCCCAGGATTTTTTCTTTGTTGGATGTCAGAGCTGCTTCGGGTGCGACCTACCTGAATGGGAGCGTGAAGTACAAGTACGGCAGGAGGGGGGGTGAGATTATAGGTGACGTTACGGTGGGTAACTTTGGCACCGATGGATACAATCTAGACAAAGAATTTAGCGTCAAACGCGACGTTATGAGTTTTGCCTGGTTGCGAAGCGTGAGTTGCCCGGTGAAGCTGTCAGTAAAGTTACGTGGCGTCAAAGTGGACTCGGGGGTGATCAAGGAACTGGGCTTCCTTGCGGATTTGTCGCAACGGGGAATTAGCATAGAGAGAATTCACTTCCGAGGGATTGATAAACGTAACCGCATGTCCGATCTTGAGGGTCGTGCCAGCGTAACTCTCAGCAGTCGTGGCATGCGACCTAAGATATTCCTCGACTTGAAGAGCAAGACATACAGTGATGCTTTTTTATGGCTTCCGCAGTTTATGGAACCTGGGGATGAACATATAGGAGATGAGACCGGCAAAGAGAAGACTCCCAGACTTTTATGGTCCCGGAAGCCCCTGGATCTCTCTAGTTTTGAGGGCATCGATGGCAGCGTGGACCTACACGTAGACAGCCTGCATCTTGGTGGTGGTAAGGTGATATTGTCTGACCTCACATGGGCGTCGACCCTGAAGGAGGGCCTGATGTCCTTGGATAAGCTGTACTTCAAGCAGGGAGCGGATAACAAGGGTTCGGTGAACATTAGCGGCAATATAGGTATGGGGGAAGTGTCTTCGGTATCCTTGGTTGTTTCTGCGTCTGATGTCTCCATAGGGGAAGTGGATCAGGCGCGTGCCGAGCAATTCAGCGGACGCTTCAGCGTCAGTGGCAGCTTGCAGACCCAAGGGAAGAGCATGATCGAACTGGCAAATGCCCTGAAAGGTAAGGCGAAATTTGCCGCTAAAGGGTTGAATATTGCCGGTGTGGATTTTAATGGATTTATCGAAGATCTTCTGACTGCAGAAAGCAAATCCGAGATTGCTTCCCTAGCTCGTGTACACTTGTACAAGGACAATACAGTTTTTGAGACATTGGACGGTGAATCTGTCATAGACAGAGGGACGTTCGCTTCTTCGCTGAAATTTAAAATAGGAAATGCTGCGGGTTCTGCTTCGGTCAACTTCTTCATTCCGCAGTTCACAGTACTGGGTCTCTTTAGATTCTTCTTCATTCCTCCTGAGGCCGAGGCCCCGGTGTATATGGACATGCACTTGAACGGCCACGTGTTGCGGCCTAATCCTACATTTGACATCGACAGTCTCTACGAAATCGTAAGAAACTACGGCGGGTAGGAGACTAGATCTTCTTCCGTTAGAAGCGTCTTTATGTGTAGTGCTTTATTTCCCGGCTAGAGGGCACAACTCTTGTATGAGATAAGGTGTTGACTGCGGGATTCTCAAAAGCAAGTTCGGTACCTGATCTGCATGGATTTCATGGTCCAGGCGGCGCGAAAGTATATATTGTAAACGTTGCACTTTTGGTATAAGGACTTGGTTGCCTGATTATAAATGAAAGGACCACGTGGTTGATGCAATAGGGGACAGTCTGGTTATCTTGCAGGTGGTGGTACCGCTTCTGGCGGCTGTTATCTGTTCTTTGCTGTACAACAAAGGAGTGTTAGCACAACTTGTGTCCTGCGCGGCAGTGATTGCGTCCTTTGTCATGTCTCTGGTGCTATTTGTCCAGGTCTACTACGGCGATCCGATTGTATACGAAGTTGGTGGTTGGGAGCCCCCGTATGGGATAGAGCTCCGAGTAGATTTACTCAGCGCGGCCATGTTGCTTTTGGTCAGTTTTGTGGGGATGATGAGCGTTGTTTACGGTGTTTACCCCAGCCGTCGGGAACTTCCTCCGAACAAAGTTTCCAGGTTCTATGCTGCTTTCTTGTTGGCCTTTGGAGGCATGCTGGGGATACTCGTTTCGTGCGATGTGTTCAATGTTTATGTGTTTTTGGAAGTTGCGTCCATATCCTCCTACGTTCTTGTGGCAATGGGCAACGACAAGCGTTCAGTAGCTGCGGCATTTGAGTATCTGATTGTGGGTACAGTGGGTGCAACGTTCTACCTGGTGGGCATTGGGTTTTTGTATGCCGTAACTGGAACTTTGAACATGAGCGATATGTTCTTGGTGCTGCAAACTGTACCGACAGATAGGGCTGTTCAGGCTGGGGTCTTGTGTGTTGTACTGGGCCTGGTGATGAAGGCGGCGCTGTTTCCGTTTCACGGTTGGATGATCAAGGCGTACACTGCTTGTCCGACATTTATTGCTGCGTTTCTTTCCGGCACAGCCACGAAAGTTATGGTGTATCTGATCATTAGGGTTGTGCACAATGTATTTGGGGCACACTTGTTGTTTGTGGAGTCACCTTTCGGCAACGTTATACTCATCCTAGCGGCACTTGCCACAGCGTTTGCGTCGGTTATCGCAGCTCTGAGCCGGGATATGCGTCACGTTCTCGCCTATTCAAGTGCAGCGAACATCGGGTGTATAATTTTTGCAGTTTGTACCAATACCTATTCTAGCCTTGCTGCTGCCGTGGCATACATGGTCAATCACAGCATGGTAAAGTCTGCGTTGTTCATGGTTTCCGGCAGTATATCATACCATTTTGCGGGGCATAAGGTTGATGAGCATCTGAACCTGAGTCGGGCTGTGCCATATGTTACGTCTGCGTTTGTGCTGATATCATTGGGTTTAGTGGGCATGCCGCCAACTATGGGCTTTGTGGCCAAGTGGCATATGCTTAGCTCGTTCATGGACGCGCGCGCATTTATGGGACTTGCTGTCCTGTCGGTGGGTTCTGTATGTTCTGTGATATATACGTGGAAGGTGATAGAGCGCCTATACTCCTCTCCACGCATGGTTGAGGGCTATGCCAACGACATCACATTCAAAACACCGAAAATCATGCTCTTGTGTATCTGGATTATGGCATCTTTCGGATTGCTCGCGGGTGCATGCCCGCTGCCCATAACATCGGTGTCCGAACGCATAGCCGTTGACCTACTAGCACGGGACAGCTCATGGTAACAAGCGTGTGCTGAGGCGCACAGCGTTTCCACCAATTTCTTCTTTATAATTTTAACGAGACCCCAGGCGGCAAGCGCCAACGACAAGGGGCCTACCTGAACGCCGATTAACGACCCAGCGATGGCATACTTACGGGCTACCATACAGCGCCACAACGAGGCGCGCGGGTCCGCGTCTACACGCCAACTTCTGCCCAAGAACAAGGCTTTTTCACTTTTTCTAACCGCAATCTCAGGTAAAAGTACAGGGCGCACACTACATCCACGATCACAAGAAAATGCACACAATGTAACGCCGAAGACCGCCTAAATCGCCTATATTAGCCACACGCTCACCGTTCTTGGGAGCAATCCGCAGCACCGCAACGGAGCCCAGCTCAAAACCACACAGCCAAAGAAGGTACAGAGAGCCTCTGGATAGAAGAGCAACCTGTCCGACTATGTGTGCACACCGGCGAACTACCTACCGCTTCTGCCTTTAGACCGAGACGCAAAAACCTGAGACACACACTCCACGCCAACAACCCTGCCCGGGGAAACGCGCTCT
The DNA here is from genome assembly GCA_052043585.1 of Anaplasma sp. Taxonomy (GTDB): domain Bacteria; phylum Pseudomonadota; class Alphaproteobacteria; order Rickettsiales; family Anaplasmataceae; genus Anaplasma. The sequence continues at coordinate 19,054 of JBQEQV010000068.1, forward strand.
TCGCTAACGTACTGCGTGAGCACCCTCCTGGGAGGCTGCGTATCTCCTCGTCTGGTGGCAGCAGCCCGAGCTGCAGCAGCGTAAGCCGACGTCACCCTCCTTTTTGAGGACGATCTGCGCAACGCTATCCACATAGCGAACCTGTCTACTGCATAGGACAGCACCACGTATACAAGCACCCCGAAACCCAGGAGCGCCCCTAAAACCGCAATATCAGGCACTGGAACATAACCATAAACCACACACAACCACTGGCAACGAGCCCGCTTAAGAATCATGTGGACACGACCAAGCGGTCACTGTATCACAGTTTGCGCAAAAAGTAAATTTGCTTGTTGTTACACACAGAAAGCTCCCCCGAGTACGAAGGTTTTTTCGTAAATTTGCAACTGATACACTTGACTCCGCTCTAATCTAGCTTCTTTGCAGCATTTAAACTCAAAGGAAGGCCACGCCTGGCATAGTGACCTAGGGTCTCGGATTTTTAGGAAAAAATATCTCACCCCTTCAGGAATGTCTGTGACATTCAAACTTAGGGATACGAAAAATCTAACATC
>JBQEQV010000069.1:0-20597 GCA_052043585.1 Anaplasma sp.
AGGAATCCCCTGCACCACGTGGAGAATATACCTCACAATAAAGCATGAAGTCTTACATCAGGAACCGCACCGCTGCAGCACACATCACGGGAGTGAAGCACAGGCAATTTTCGCAATTCACACAACATAGGAATCCGGCGGAAATTTTGGGAGTGCATTGAAGAATTGCCGGATATTAAAAAACCAAGCAGAGAGCAGAACCCCCAGTCATCAGGAATCCGACGGCTACCTGCACACGCGCTAATACGTCTCGCAAACAAAACACAGGGACCACCCGCGACGCAAACGCGAAGCAAATCCTATAAAACTACAGGACGGACAGCCAAGACTAGGAATCATCAGCCTGAGCCGTGGTGTTATTGCCACCAAGCACTGCTCTCTCAAGCCTAAGAATCCTCTTCTTGATGATTCTCATATCCTCCGAAAACTTGGCCTCAAAAGCCTCAAGTCTGGCCATTAGCTGCGACAGGCGATTGTTCATATCTTCAGAGCCCTCACCGGAAGCGATCTGACCAACGGCCTCAGCACCCTTTATGCCGGAAGCTAAGACCTTCTCCTGCATCTTCATGATGGAAGCGACAACGTCGTCGAACTCAACCTCGCCGAGTACTTCTTTCACACTCCCCATACACTGCCGGATAATCTTCTTATACTCGTCGTCTCCCTCAGCCATAACAAACGCCACCTACACCGAATAGAGCTCCAGCGTAACATGCAGCCACAGGCTCGTCAACGACAAACTTGACACACTATGGGGGCTATGGCAGGCTAAACCCTGTCACAAGCACATCAAATCCCGGCTGATTCGAGCAAACCAATTAAACCAATTATTAAAAACTTTTTTCCCATTTTTCAGTCTGGGCTAATCATTTTCTGCGGATCTACCATTTCATCAAACTGCGCTTCATCAACCAAACCTAGCTCTGCAGCCGCCTCTTTAAGCGATACTCGGTTTTCAAACGCAAACTTCGACACCTTGGCAGCATTGTCATAGCCTATGTGCTTGTTCAACGCAGTAACCAACATCAGCGATTGTCCCAACAGGCTCGCTATGCGCTCCCGGTCCGCCTTTATGCCACTTACACATTTATTGGAAAAGCTCGTACAGGCATCCGATAACAACCGCACAGACTGCAACACATTGTACGCTATCATAGGCTTAAATACATTCAGCTCGAAGTGCCCATTCGACCCACCAACCGAAACTGCAACGTGGTTTCCCATAACCTGCGCACAGACCATAGTCAGGGCCTCACACTGAGTGGGATTCACCTTCCCCGGCATGATAGATGACCCAGGTTCGTTCGCAGGAAGAATTATCTCACCCACACCACACCTGGGTCCAGAGGCAAGAAGTCTGATATCGTTTGCCACCTTCATGCAGCTCACGGCCAGCGTGTTAAGCGCCCCACTTAGCTGCACCAAGGCGTCATGCGTAGCAAGAGCCTCAAACTTGTTGTCCGCAGTCACAAACTTGATCCCAGTAATGTCGGCAACCTCCTTGGCAAACTCCTCCGCGAAACCCTTTGTTGCATTCAGCCCAGTACCTACAGCTGTACCTCCCTGGGCAAGCTGATGTACATCCTCTATTGCGTGTTTGACGCGCTCTATACCCTTTTTGATTTGGTGCTCATACCCAGAAAACTCCTGCCCCAGCGTCAAAGGCGTAGCATCTTGAAGGTGTGTGCGCCCTATTTTGACTATGTCGGAAAATTCTTTCGCCTTGGCTCGCAGCGCCGTGTGAAGCGTCTCCAACGAAGGGAGTAGCCCATTCTCTACCTCAACCGCAACGGCTATGTGCATCGCAGTGGGAAACACATCATTAGATGACTGAGAGTGATTTACATGGTCGTTTGGGTGCACAGGAAACCTGCTGCCCATCTCACCCCCTAATATCTCTATTGCCCGATTTGCGATGACCTCATTCGCGTTCATATTGGTCTGCGTGCCAGAACCCGTTTGCCATATCACCAGCGGGAATTCAGCATCCAGCGTACCATTAATAACCTCAAGCGCGGCCGCACAGATAGCCTCTCCCACAGACTGCTCAATGTTTCCATTCTTCATGTTCGCACGCGCTGCAGCAAACTTCACCACACCTAAAGCACGTATCAAAGGCTGCGGCATTTTTTCTTCCCCAATCTCAAAATTAGCCAGGGAACGCTGTGTTTGAGCACCCCAATAGCGCTCAGCGGGAACTTCAACGTCCCCCATGCTGTCCGACTCCACTCGTACCTTCATAACAAAAACTACCATAGGGTCCATTAAGCCGGCATTATACCAAGGCTTGCAGGTATGGTCCATAACCAACTAAGTACTATGTCCGCAAGGATGGCGGTATTGATATTAACTTTTGCAAGGTATTGCACATGGATGTACCATTCCTCATGGAAAAATCTTAAGGTGTTCAGTGGTCAGCGTGTTGATAACCGCGGGGTCTACCAGGGAGTACATAGATCATGTGCGCTACATAAGCAGTGGATCTTCCGGCAAGCAGGGATACGCGCTCGCGGAGTGCATGGGCAAAGCTGGATGGGACGTAAAACTGGTATCCTGCCCAGTACAAATAGAGCCGAAGCTCAACCTTTACCGAGTGTTTCCCGTAGAGACTTCCGCACAAATGTTGCGGACCTGCCTAGATCTACTGCCGGTGGACGTGGCAATATTCATAGCGGCGGTGACAGATTGGATACCTTATCGCCATAATGGCAAGCTCAAGAAGAGCTCTATAAACACAATCAGCATGATGCACAGTCCGGACATCGCCAGGTGCATAGGCACAGCGGAAAAGAGACCGAAATTGGTAATAGGGTGCTGCTTAGAATCCACTGAGAACTTGATAGAATCCGCCCGCCAGAAGTTGATGTACAAGCACTGTGATTGGGTGATCGCGAACGAGTACTACGTCAAGGGGAAAGAGCCTACCATGGGCAGCGATTACAACAAAATCTCAATAGTAACAAAGGACTCAGTCAAGTCCTTTCCGGTTATGACAAAACTAGAGGTCGCCGCGGTACTGACGGAAAATATTGTTGACTATTTTAACGGATTTCACTTACCCTAAACTCTGGCGGTTTTGGTGTAAATGCGTGCATGGATGCAACAAACGGGGGGCAGTCTTGGGAGTTGTTAGGCCACGGCCAGCGCCCAGATTACGCTGTCATATACACCAACGCCAGGGTTATTGATCCCGCGTCCAACACCGATGTCTCGGGGTACATAGTGACGAAGGGAAAGGAGATTTTGGACTTTGGGTCCGGATCCCCTGCCATTGACCCATCCAACGCAGATGAAATAGTGGACTGCCGGGGAAGCATAGTAATGCCTGGCATAGTGGACATCCATGTGCACTTCAGGGAGCCAGGAGATGAACACAAGGAGACCATAGACACGGGCAGCAGATCAGCAGCTGCGGGCGGTGTTACTACCGTGGTGTGCCAACCCAACACTTCGCCACATATTGATAACGTGATGGTGGCAAATCACCTAAAAATGAGGGCGCTAGAGAGCTCTTGCGTCAATATTGAATTTTATGGGTCCATCACCCTGCCTTGCGGGTCTGTGGTCGACATGACAGCACTTAGGAAGGCCGGTGCTTTGGGCTTCACCGATGATGGTTCCCCGGTAATGAATGCACGTTCGATGAAGCTTGCCTTTGAGCGCGCAAGCATCCTGGACGTTGTCGTCGCACAGCACGCAGAGGATTGCCATCTTTCGGACGGTGGGTGTATTAACGAAGGCAGGGTTTCGAGAGAATTAGGGCTGAGGGGCATCCCAGACCTGTCTGAGAGCATAATGGTGGGCCGTGATATAGACCTGCTGCGCACAGTTCCCGGCGCGCGGTATCACGTGCTTCATGTATCAACGAAAAAGTCGCTCGATTTGATAAGGGCAGCAAAAGCCGAAGGACTTCCTGTAACTTGTGAGGTCACGCCGCACCATTTCACGCTGACCGAGGATGCGGTGATGGAACACGGTACCATGGCGAAGATGAACCCACCTCTCAGGACTGAGGAAGATCGCCTGTGCATGATTGAGGGTCTGCGGGACGGCACAATAGACTGCATCGCAACCGACCATGCACCTCACTCCCATCAAGATAAGGCTCTTCCCATCTCCAGTTGCGCATTTGGCATCGTGGGATTGGAAACAATGCTCCCGTTGTCGCTAGAGTTATATCACAAAGAGAAAATGAGCCTGATGGATGTTTTGTCTAAGCTGACCAACAAACCGGCAGACATAGTCAAAATTCCTAGAGGTAGGCTGCTGAAGGGCCTGGTTGCGGATTTGGTTGTGTTCGATCCCGATCATGAGTGGACAGTAGACACCTCAAAATTTGCAAGTAAATCAAAAAACTCCCCCTTCTGTGGCCGCGTGGTCAAGGGCAGAGTGCTGAGAACTATAGTATCCGGGAAGACCGTGTACGATGCAGGGCTGTTAGGCGTAGCACCATAAGCTTGCAATGCCAGGCGCAGGCCTAGCTGACATGTCTTCCAGGGTTGCAAGAAGTCATCAGAAGGGAGATCAGCAGGGTCCTTCAAGCCACGCGGCCAAGCCCCCAAGAGGTACCTTCCTTCTGTAATTCCTGGGTGTCGATCAAAAAGGCTCTGCTTGTACGCTAGGTTCCTGTGCACCCATTTGCCGTGCGGTCGTCTATCAAGCCTAGCTCCCGCATCATGACGACAAGCTCTTCGGAGACCTGCTCCACCAACGCGGCGTCCTCTCCTTCCACCACAAACCTTATTAGCTTTTCCGTACCGGATCTCCTGAAGATTATCCTGCCGTTGACTTTCTCTAGCACCTTTCCCATATCCAATAAAGCTGACCTGACGCGTTGTTCTATGCAGTCAAAATCCGAGCTATAAGGCAAGTCCCTGTGTACTCTGGGCATAGGCACGAAATCGCCGAATATCGAGCTTGCTGTTCTACCTTCCAGCAGCATTATCGCAAGAAGTTGCAACGCGGCAACCAGGCTGTCGCTTGTAGTCGAGTGTTCCCACAGAACTATATGTCCAGACTTTTCGCCCCCAACGCCGCAGGAGTGTTTCCTCATTGTATCTACAAGGTGGCGATCTCCGACTTCCGACCTATGTAGCCTTACCCCCAAGCTTTGCGCGTAACCGTCCATAGACCCGCTGGACATTGTCGTAACTGCAGCGTCAGTCATGGACTTTGTCATGCGCATGTGCTTTATGATCAGGGCTATTACTTGGTCCCCGTCAATTAGCCTGCCTTTTTCGTCACATACCGCAATGCGGTCCGCGTCCCCATCTAGGGCAATGCCTATGTCTGCACCCTCTTCCAGTACCTTGCGCATCATGTTTGCGGGGCACAGTGACCCGCAATTGTCATTAATGTTGAATCCGTTGGGACGGTTGCCTATGACCACCACATCGGCCCCTAGCTCCCAAAAAACCTCCCCTCCCATGTGATACGCTGCGCCATTAGCGCAATCTACAACCACCTTCATGCCGGAAAGCTTGAGGCTCTTGGGAAACGTGCCTTTCACGAATTCTATGTACCTGCCCGCAGCATCAGAAACTTTATGTACCTTACCCATATCGCGTACGGATTTGAGTTTATCACTAAGTTCAGAATGCAAGTTGGACTCTATAACCTTTTCTGAGGCCACAGAGAGTTTCATGCCCTCGTTATCAAATAGCTTGATCCCATTGTCCGTGTACGGGTTATGCGACGCGGATATGACCACGCCCATAGACGCTCGCAAACTTTTCGTGAGCATGGCTACCGCAGCCGTGGGCATAGGCCCCACTAGACCAACATTGATTCCCATGGCAACCAGCCCGGAAACTAGGGCCGATTCCACCATATACCCGGAAATCCGCGTGTCCTTACCTACAATAACCTGCGTACCGGTTTTTCCGGCTTCTAGCCCTATGGCCATGCCCAACTTGAGCACAGTGGCCGGATCGATCGGGTAAACGTTGGCCTTACCCCTAACCCCATCCGTACCGAAAATGCTCACATCTGACCTAATCTCTACCTAAGCACGCATGTCGGCGAAGTATAACACACATCAAGCATCCTCATGGAGAAAAACCGCGGCAAATTTCCTTCTTAAGGCAGCGTCAAAACCTTCGAAGGGGATTCGTACCCCCAGCTCTTCTAGGGAGGTCACTGCGGAACTCGGCATACCGCAGGGGACAATACCGTTGTAATCCCCAAGGTTGGTACAAATGTTGACTGCAAAACCGTGGTAGGATACCCACTTTCGGACAGCCACTCCAAAGGCAGCTATTTTTTTCTCAACCCCATTGCAGGATACCCAGACACCTATCGTATCGCTGTCGAAATAGCAACTAGGGACAAATTCCGACAGGGTTTCCTGAGCCCATAGCCCAAGACACCGAACGTACGAACGAATATCCAGCTTTCGGCGTTTGAGGTCCATCATCACATAAACCACCCTTTGTCCTGGACCATGGTATGAGTACCCACCTCCCCGAGAGACGGAAACAACCGGAAACACGTCCTTCGAGAGTAAATCGCCATCCTTTGCACTTACGCCACGCGTATAAACCGGGGAATGCTCCAGAAACCATATAACTTCATCTTCGCGGCCCTGGGCGATACCGGCAATTCTGGACGTCATAAAGCTCAAAGCTTCTGCGTAATCCGTCAGTCCGCTAGAAACACGCCATTCCATGGAAATATGCTACTCCGCAACACACGATCGAAAAGCTAGAGGCCTTTCAACTCCGGGCTCACAGTTTTAGACAAGAAACGGTGCGTGTCAATCCCTTGCCAGGTTTCCCTCATCCCTTGCATGCCGATACCGCAAGGTATTACAAAAGCCCGTTGGTCCTGAAACTATAGTGCCGTTTTGGAGTAATGATTACGTGATCCACTAACACAATGTTCACGCTGCAGCAAGCCTCTTGCAATTTGTTGGTGATGTGCATATCCGCCTTGGAAGGCTTCGGATCGCCACTGGGATGATTGTGAGATACCACTATCGAGGTTGCGCCGTACAGCAGTGATTTTTTGACCACCTCTCGGACATATAATGAGGTCTCATCGACAGTACCAGTGTTTTGTATTTCATCGGCAATCACGCGGTATTTCTTGTTCAAAAAGAGAACATAAAAGTTTTCTACGTTGGAGTTCCCGATCTTGAGCTTTAGGTAATCTAATAACTTTTGCCACTCATCTACCACCACCCTGTCCTCGATCTCACCCTTAAGCGTGCGTATGAGTGCTTCACGAACACATAATATCGCAGCAGCCGAGGACTCTCCCACACCTTTGACCTTCTTTAACTCGTTGACGTCCGCATATAATACTCTTGCGAGAGTGCCAAATTCCTCCAGCAATCTCTTGGCAACGGGTTTTAGGTCTACTCTGCTGCGCGCGGAGCATAGAATCAACTCTAGAATTTCATAATCCAATAGGCCATTGCCCTTCCCGCAGATGAGTCTCTCTCTAAGCCTGGCTCTGTGTCCCGACTGGAGTTTTGTGCATTCAGAATCATCTTTCATTTTTCCATTATCTCAAAAATCTATTCATAATAATTTGAAATAGCAAAAATCTTTTAGAGAATATCCTATCAATTATGCTACATGCAAACCGGGCGGCATCCCTACTTATTAAAAACTAAAAAAAAATTACCATGAGAAGTCAGAAGCTCTTGAAATTCGATTCCTCGGCACTTATATACCGCTAAAGTTATCGTGACGCAGTCAGTCACAAGGTGTTTCGGAGGGAGTTATGAATCTAGCTATGTTGCATGACAATGTGTTGGTTGAAGCCTTGGAGGATAGTGGGGGAGATTCTCCGATACAGCTTCCTGATTCCGCTAAGAAGAAGCCCACCAGAGGCAAGGTTGTGTCCGTGGGGCCAGGTGCTGCAAACAGTGATGGCAAGGTTACTCCCACGTCCGTGAAGGCAGGTGATGTGGTCTATTATCGCCAGTGGGCCGGGAACGAGGTAGAGCTCGAAGGAAAGAAATTCATAGTCATGAGAGAGACTGACATCATTGCTGTGGAGAAGGGTGCGTAGTCGGACACGTCGGTTTTACATTAGATTTGAATTGAGGAGGTTATAATGGCGAATATTGTTGTGACAGGTGAGGCGTTAGATAAGTCCATTAGGGAGGTGGTGCGTATTTTAGAGGATGCAGTCGGTTGCACTGCCGGCCCAAAGGGGTTGACTGTAGCCATCAGTAAGCCTTACGGATCTCCGGAGATCACAAAGGACGGTTACAAGGTGATAAAGAGCATAAAGCCCGAGGAACCCTTGGCACTTGCCATAGCTGGCATAATTACCCAAAGTGCGTCCCAGTGCAATGACAAAGTCGGGGACGGAACAACTACATGTTCCATATTGACTGCGAAGGTTATTGAAGAGGTGTCCAAGGCAAAGGCTGCCGGGGCTGACACTATAAGCATAAAGAATGGGATATTAAAGGCTAAAGAGGCTGTATTGGCGGCTCTGATGTTAATGAAGCGTGATGTGGCGTCGGAAGAAGAGATTGCGCAAGTAGCTACCATATCTGCAAATGGGGACAAGAACATAGGTGGCAAGATCGCTCAATGCGTCAGAGAGGTTGGCAAAGACGGAGTGATCACAGTTGAAGAAAGTAAGGGATTCAAGGATCTGGAAGTCGAGAGAACAGACGGTATGCAGTTTGATCGCGGGTACCTTTCTCCGTACTTCGTGACCAACGCAGAGAAGATGCTTGTAGAGTTCGAAAACCCTTACATATTCCTCACAGAAAAGAAGATCAACCTTGTGCAGAACATACTGCCCGTTCTGGAAAATGTTGCGCGGTCTGGTAGGCCGTTGTTGATCATTGCGGAAGATGTAGAAGGTGAGGCACTGAGCACTCTGGTTCTCAACAAGCTTCGTGGTGGATTGCAAGTAGCCGCTGTTAAGGCACCTGGCTTCGGTGACAGGAGAAAGGACATGTTGGGCGACATCGCTGTGATAGCGGGTGCTAAGTATGTCGTCAATGATGAGCTAGCGGTCAAGATGGAGGACATCACTCTTGAAGACCTAGGTACAGCTAAAAATGTTCGCATCACCAAGGACACTACAACAATCATAGGTAGCGTGGACAGTAATGCTGCTAGCATCACCAGCAGAATCGGCCAAATCAAATCTCAGATAGAGGTTTCTTCCTCTGATTACGACAAGGAAAAGCTCAAGGAGCGTCTGGCTAAGCTTTCAGGCGGGGTTGCCGTATTGAAGGTTGGTGGCTCCAGCGAGGTTGAGGTGAAGGAGCGTAAGGACAGGGTCGAAGATGCTCTACACGCGACCAGAGCCGCGGTCGAAGAAGGGGTTGTACCCGGAGGTGGAGCTGCGCTGTTGTACACTCTTGCGTCCCTAGACGGCATAAAGGGTGATAATGATGACGAGCAAGTGGGGATCAACATAGTGAAGCGTGCGGTTTGTTCTCCGATCAAGAGAATCATAAAGAACTCTGGATCAGAGGAGGCACCTTGCGTTATCCAGCACCTGCTGAAGCAGAATGATAAGGAGTTGATCTTTAATGTTGACACCATGAACTACGCTAACGCGTTCACTTCTGGGGTCATAGATCCTCTGAAGGTTGTGCGCATTGCGTTTGACTTGGCTGTTTCGTTAGCCGCTGTGTTTATGACTCTAAACGCTGTAGTTGTAGACGTCCCAAGTAAGGAGGATTCAGCTTCCGGTGGGGCAGCTGGCGGCATGGGCGGCATGGGCGGATTTTAACTAGCGGACCACTCGACTAACAGATAATGGGGCACTGCCTCCAAAAACCGAGTGGTTTTGTCTTAGGTGGGAGACTGGAAATCGCAAACGGGCGGTGTCCGGTCTCCCTAACGCCGGCCCTATTCCTGCGCTATTTCTGTGAGCAGAGAAAGGAAATGAAGTGTGTCAATGGTGGAGAGCGTAATATCCAAGCTCAGTAATCGGGCGCATTCTCCTCTGGGGTATTGTAGTGGGGTACCGTAGTCTCCGTCCCCAAAATAGGGGACAATCCAAAATGCAAGGAACTGCAGCTGAAGCGCCTCTATCACCACTCTCCCTGGCCTATTTTCCACATGGACCAGAAGCGGCCAACCATGGCGAATCAACCGTTGTATAAGGGAAAGTCGGTGTTGTGACGACCCCGTTACTGACAGCCAAAAAGCCAAAAATAGGGGCAACAGTCCAAAACACCAGGAACCCCCGCAGCTGAAGCGTTTCTCTCACCACTCTCCCTGGCCTATTTTCCACATGGACCAGGGGGCCTTGGACCGGTATAAGCCCGAGCAGGTTGGTTGATGGACCCGAGGGCTTGATACATAAAAACCTGCCTGGCATCTCTCTCATAAAGCTATTTATCGCTAACACAGGATGGTGGCGCCGCGTGCCGAGGATGAAAGGCTGAAAGCTGAACGGGAAAATCGCTGAGCTCATCTATAGTGCTGCACTGCGGAATTAATCGTTCCGTAAATGGAAGAACAAAAAGGACGGCGAGTATATATCCCCCAATCACAAGCGTCAGATAATGACTGTAGCCAAAGATAATCGCGGAAAAGACGGCTTTCAGCGAGGAGGTAGGGACGTCCCTTGCGCGAGCAGCCAGGTTTACACGCAATGACCTCGACAGTGCGTACCACGTCATGAGGAGTGACCCTGCAATTTTCAGGCCAATGATTGGGTCGAATAGAGTCCACTATCGGGCCGAGCAGCCTCGGTCTCCAGGCATGCTCGTATCGTTGACAAAGAGTGATAGCCATGAGTAACACTTTCCGAAAAGGACATGCTGGTCGACACCAAGAACGGGCGCATGGCCACGTAATAACGCGTTGATCACACAGGAAATGTATGGGCAGATCCCGTCGCAAGGAGCTCTTGCGGTCAATGTATGGTATGACAGAAGCGCAGAAGTTTCTCAATTTTCTGAAGCCGGGCTTTGCCGTTCTCGCTCTTGTTCTGCTATTCCCCATTGGTGCACTATGGAGTTGACCAATCGCATAAAGGGTCAGCACAGCAATGAGGCAACTGGGCATGAAGACAGACTAGAGGCAACCTCAAACACAACCAGATAAACAGCATAATCGCCAGAAAGGCGCTGTCCCAGGCCATGGGAAAAACCTGGTCCAGGCCAGGAATTTACAACAAAAGCAGAAGCTTATACCCGCACCGAATGGCAAGCAGCGAGTGGTCAGAGCAGCATCGGGTAGGCTTCAGTCTCAGGCCCAAGGCCGTGGATACCGGAGGTTTAGCCCTCCCCTCCCTCAAAATCACCTACAGTAAGCTCATACACCTGGCCAGTTACGCTGCATTCCTCCGAAGACAGTTCTACAAACTTGTCAGTCAGACTATCAGGCACTGGCAGTTTGGAGCGCTCCCGCGTGGAAAAAATCTGCGAGTAGATGTTGCTGTCAACGTTGCAAGGATATACAACATTGACACATAGCTTGCTGTGCTTGGCCTCTGCCGCATACACCTGCACAAGAGCCTCCAGAGCAACCTTACTTGCAGCATATGGGGCAAAATACGAGTAATTTAATAGCGACCTCGCAGCCTCAGATGTCACAAACACCGCCCTACCAGCCTGCGCACCCTTCAGCAGGGCGTCAAAACTTCGGATCAGGTACCAGTTTGCAAAGAGATTCACCTGCATGACCTCCTTCCAAACCGCAGGATCATATTCCTGAACAGGACCCAAACCCCCTACCACCGCCGCAGTGGATATCAAGATGTCCAAACAACCAAATTTAGTCTTGATCGAAAGGGCAAGATCGGAAATGCCTTCACAATTCTGAATATCTATGGGAGCGATTACGGCCTCCCCACCGGATTCCTGTATTTCATCACACAGCGCCTTGAGCCTGTTCATGTCTCTAGCAACCAGGATCACTTTCGCCCCTTCCCTGGCAAGCCTCTTCGCCACGGCCGCTCCTATTCCTCCAGAAGCCCCTGTAACCAGCGCCACCTTACCTTGCAAGCGACCAGTCAAACCACGTCCCCTTTCCAAGTACGAACAGGCATGGTAAGCCCTATTCTAACGCTTGACAAGAGTATAGTGCAGCACCATGTCACAAAAGACACAAGTTTGCAGCGCAGGTTCCTAGTTTTGCTTTTTGTATTTTTCTATATCTACCCTATACAAATTTCGCAAACGCAACATATATCTGTATACGTTATGTGTGGAACGTGGGGGACTCGTCGTTATGGATTTGCACAAGTTTACCGAGAAGGCGAAGGGCTTTGTCATGCAGGCACAGATGTCCGCAGTGTCTTCAGGGCATCAGTCCCTGCTACCTGAGCACCTGCTTAGGGTGATGCTAGAAGAGCATGACGGCATGATAGCGAACTTAATATCTACGTGTGGGGCGGATACCAACAAGATTACAAATAACCTGTCCTCATTGTTAGATAAGCTACCGGTAGTCAGCGGATCGGGCAGCGGGCATCTCAGCCTCTCGAGAGAAATGGCCCAGATTCTGGAAGAGGCAGTAAACCTGGCTAAGCGCAATCAGGATACCTATGTCACCGCAGAAAGGTTGCTGCAGGCCATTTTGATTGTGGAGAGCAACGTATCGAAAATGATGTTGAATGAGGGAGTTACACCTCAAAAGTTGAATGTAATCATAGAAAAGATGCGCGATGGCGTAAAAGCAGACAGCGAAAATGCGGAACAGAAGTTTGATGCATTGAAGAAGTATACTCAAGACCTCACCGAACTTGCTGCACAAGGCAAGATGGACCCAGTCATTGGAAGAAGCGACGAAACAAGACGCCTGATCCAGGTGCTATCGCGCAGAACCAAAAATAATCCGGCGTTGATCGGAGAACCTGGTGTCGGGAAAAGCGCGATCGTGGAGGGACTGGTGCAGGCCATGATCTCTGGACACGTCCCCATGTGGCTGCGGGACGCAAAGGTACTGGCCCTTGACTTAGCCTCGCTTATAGCGGGAACAAAATACAGAGGTGAGTTCGAGGAGAGGCTGAAAGCCGTAATAACAAAAATAGTCTCTTCCAATGGGAAAATGATACTCTTCATAGACGAACTGCATATGCTGGTTGGAGCGGGATCTACGGGCGGATCGATGGACGCTTCCAACATATTAAAGCCAGTTCTCGCCAGAGGGGAAATACGCTGTATCGGCGCGACAACGCTTGATGAGTATCGGGAACATATAGAAAAGGATCCGGCACTTGCCAGAAGATTCCAGCCCGTGTTCGTGGCAGAATCCACCACCAGTGACACGATTTCCATATTGCGTGGACTTAAGGAGAAATATGAACTGCACCATGGGATCAGAATCACAGACAGTGCCATAGTGGCTGCTGCAACCCTATCAAACCGTTACATCACTGACAGATTCCTGCCGGACAAGGCAATAGATCTCGTAGATGAAGCAGCAAGTCGAGCACGGATAGAGATAGATAGCAAACCTGAAGTGATAGACGACATCGAAAGAAGGATCATGCAGCTAAAAATAGAATCTGAGGTCCTGAAAAACGAAACCAACGAAGCCTCTAAGCAGCGTCTTGCGATTATCACTGAGGAGCTGAACGAACTTAGCGCCGAGGCCGCGGATCTGAACAGTAAGTGGCAGGCTGAGAAAGTAAAAATTGCAGCAATGCAGGAGCTAACGGAAAAGCTCGATGCGGCCCGTATCGAGCTGGAGCAGGCTCAGAGGTCGGGCAACCTTTCCAGAGCCGGGGAACTCATGTATGGAGTCATACCCTCGCTGGAGGCTGAGTCGAAAAAGCACGAAGAGACAGCCGGTAGCACCATGCTGAGAAAGGAGATCGGAGCAAACGACATAGCGGCTATAGTCGCGCGATGGACCGGTATCCCCGTGGAGAACGTAATGAGCAGCGAGAAGGAAAAGCTACTCAACATGGAGCAGGAGATAGCCAAAAGTGTAATAGGACAAATGAACGCGGTGAAGGCGGTAAGTAACGCAGTCAGAAGATCAAGGGCGGGCGTTCAAGACACCCAAAAGCCTATGGGCTCATTTTTGTTCCTGGGACCCACTGGGGTCGGTAAAACAGAACTCACAAAAGCCTTGAGTGAATTCCTATTCGACTCTCGCTCAGCGCTGCTCAGGTTTGATATGTCAGAGTTCATGGAGAAGCACTCGGTCGCCAAGCTCATAGGCGCTCCTCCAGGATATGTGGGATATGACCAAGGAGGAGGAACACTCACAGAATCGATAAGGCGCCGCCCTTATCAAGTGGTGTTGTTCGATGAGATAGAAAAGGCGCACCCGGACGTTTTTAATGTACTCTTGCAGGTATTGGACGAAGGAAGGCTCACGGACAACAAGGGAAAGCTGATAAACTTCAGGAATACCATCGTGGTTTTGACATCAAACATAGGTCAGGAGATCATTCTAAATAGCCAACCCGGCGAGAGTGCGGAAAGTGTACGCCAACAGGTACTGACGGTGCTGAGTTCGTACTTCCGTCCCGAATTTCTGAACAGATTGGACGACATCATAATATTCAACAAGCTGTCTAGAGAGCACATTGGCAATATTGTCGATGTACAGATGTCGTATCTGCAGAACATAATAAGCGACAAGGGACTTACCATCACGCTGCTGCCTGAAGCAAAGGCGTGGATCGCGGAACGTGGCTATGATGTAAACTATGGAGCAAGACCATTAAAGCGGCTCATTCAGCATCACATACAAGACCAACTGGCAGACTTGCTGCTTTCGGGACAGGTGAGTGCTGGCGATCGCCTTGAGGGGTATGTGCAAAATGATACGCTGACCCTGCGACGTGTAGAGAAGCACACTGTAAGTTAGACACGGAGACGCAAAATTCCTGCGCTTCGTGCGGCAATTGGGGGCATAGAGGGCCAATGCATGGGGAACCAGATTGCTGTGCGCCAGGCCCCCTTATTATCTGCATACGTCGTTGTCCACATGTACACCACATACGCATGACAAGGCGCCTGGCCCTGCTGCACCGGGTCCTGCGCCCGTATGCGCACGTGCAGTTGCAACACCCTTCCTCCCGCGAGTGACTTCTGACACCCATCCACAGAAGGATATTACGCCTCGCGCAAGGGAGTTGAGTATACCAAAGCTCGACACAGCATGCTTGAGGCCACTATCCGACAGTACAACACTGTGCCAACTCGTTTCTTTACTCTTGTCGCTTAGCACCTTTTCAAAAGCGCATGATACATCATACGCTCCCGCGATGATCAAAATGGCTACCGACGCCACAATTGCACAAATAAATCCCATACTAGTTGGTGAGTACACCCCGCCTGAAGCCGCCTCGGGGGACGCATTCAGCACTCCGATGACCAGCGCACCTATCAGTAGGACATTGGTAAGGAATATTTCCGAGAACAAATGCATTCTGTCAGCAATAGCCGCAGCTTTTTCATAACCCCTGGTACGCAACTCGAGAGCAAGCTGAGCAAAACACGCAGGCAGTATCAATAGCGAAGAAATTGTGTAGAAGAATATGTCATAAGCACGTTGACTGCGCGGGTACAGCTTTCCTTCCTGCCTTAGTCTCTCTCGGATCGAGAACAATTCGCATATGTTACATACCGCCGCTGTGAGTATGCCGAACTTCAGCACGGTACGCGCCACATTGTGCGGCACTTCTAGGCCATCGAAAGGATTCTGTTCCCCTTTCGTGGAGGCATAATAACAAAATATGATCGCCAAGATTAGAATGAAGACCGATACAAACACCCCAGTAAGCACAGAGATGCCTATTGGATCGCCATGCAAGCCTAACACCGTGTCGCTATGCATATTGGGGAGAACGGAGTAGCATATAACAAAAACAAGAAGAACGTTTATCACCAAGACGTGGGACAGGACACCGAGGGTACTGGTCACCGATAATGCGGTCTTCTTGTTTTTGTAGTGAAAGTACGTGCACAGCAGTCCAATACACGCAGGAAGTAGCGTTAGGTACGAAGTGCAGTATAGGTAGCTTTCGTATACAATGACACCACAGTTGTCTCTTCTGCCCCGACGCCCTGCGACTTTTTCATTGATAAAAAAAGGGCCGTGGTCCCCATTATAGCTGACAAGCGAAGGCATGCCTCGCAGTACATCCCTGAGGTAACTCTGCTCTAGCAATGCGTGAACCACCCCGCATTGGGTGTTTTTCACCATTTCATGAACCCAGTAATAGCGCCACCCCATGGAGACAACAACCAGAGGCAAAGTGCACATGGTAGCCAGAAAGAGCACTGCCACGTCTGCGTTTGCTATGAAGAAGCCATTCAGTACATGAGGATACTTGCTGTTCATAATCAGCAGAATCTTCACAAACACGAGGCCTATAGTCAGGATAGAGCGGAGGAATAGAAACACCTCCATACTCACAGCTGCACTTCGGAAGTGCTTCCGCTTATACAGCTCCTTGGACATGCAATAGGGAATTATGGGCACTATACACAGCATTGAGCTGCAAAGCATATATGCGGCGTACACCCTATTCCGCAGATCGTGCGCTACCCTCTCTTCCGGAGGACTTCTAAAAATATTAGCAACGGGACGCGTGATCCCGTCTTCTATTCCGCTGTGGAGTAAAACATCTCCATCCATAAGTTGCTGTACAAAACTAGACGCAGAGGCGCCCGCACGGTAGAAGAGGGGATGTAACCCCTAGGGGCACCCTGCACAAAAAGTACAAACTACATTAGGAACAAGCATACCGCTAGCGCGCTTCGCGTCAGTGTACCACACGGCACAAGACAAAACAAACCCGCACCAAACAAACACTGGGCTACTGCGGTGTAAATAGGCGTAAATACGGGCTAGTCTCTGAAGAGACCAAGTGTAGTGGTTTTATCAACAGACAACCCACCGAGGCTGGAGCTCGCTGCATCCCTAATGTTAAGGGCAAACTCCTCATAGCCTTTACATCTGTCGTACACGTAGCACACAAGTGCAACTATAGCGGTCGGGACACCGAAAAGTAGCTGCATATCACTCCGCGCAAGGGACGACATGCTCATAGAGTCTCGAACTTGGTCCCTAAACATCAGGTTAAACGCAGAGTCGTCAGCCCTGTCGTGTGCGCCAGGTGCTGAACGCCACAGGAGACTGAGCCCGCGCCTCCATGGTAGAGGCTCACTGAACTGCCTTATCCATGAGGCATAGTGGTACGCTACCGCAAAACACAGCAATATCGCTGTTGGTATCAAAGCCCAAACCAGAGACTGCGAAAAGGTAAAGAACGTCCCAGTTATCGGACCAGACAACGCATAGGTCAGCAGAGTAAACGTAAGCGCATTGAACATGAGCACGTGGAGGTAGTTATAAAACTGCCTCAGGGTAGGGCTCAACAACCTGTGCAGCAGCCCCAATTGCACCCTTGAACCCCGCTTCGCGGCCGCCCACGAAACGGTATAGGACCATTTGTACTCAGCACCATCCACAGGCTTTGAGAGGATATACAGGAGAACAACCGGCATCGTAACGAAAGCGACCATGAACATGGTAATGCGCACGTAGGTACAAAAAGCCCGAAACCCGGCAGTGGAAAACTTCCCTGATCCCCTCCCTATTGCTCTACTGATTATACTTTTAGGTCGAACACCGATACGGCGCGGTGCTTCTGGTATCTTTTTTGGCATCCTGCGCCCCTCCATGGGTCCAGGAGGGCGATTCTTGTGGTTAGCCTGGTATGACACGAACTTATCCTCGGTAACACACCGGTAGATTATACCAGAAATCGCACATCAGAGCAAATCATAGACAGATAATAAGCTGCGACCGAGGCCGCTATGGCCGCCTACAAACTCCTGATTATTCTCTTTCTTTTTCCGCGTCAAAACCCTCTGCAAAGGTTATGTTGAACTCATATTTCTTTACGTTCCCCTCTCTGCCTGCGTTGCGACCCGCTACATCCTGGTCTATACGACGCGCTGTCAGCAGCCACTGCATGGCCTTTGGTATTCTACTGAGGTTTGAGTCCTCGTGGTCATCGGGACCCTCGAAGAACATCTCTGTCTGAAACTCAGGGAAACCTTCACGCTTTACCAAGAAATGTATACGCGGAGATCTGCCCATGTGCCTGCCAGGCATTACAGTGATGAAGCTAAAGTTGCCTAGATTGTCTGTAGTCGCCTTACCAGAACCGCTGAAGTTTACATCATAGGTGCCCGAACCAGCGTCAGAGCCCGTCCCCGAGGCACTGGCACCACCGCTATAAAAGCCTCTGGAATCCGCCTGCCATATAAATACATTCACATTGCCAAGGGGGCGGCATTCAGCATCCGTAACCCTGCCCACAACATATATCAGCTCACCATCAGCAACTGTGGAGCTTCCCGGCTTACGTGACAAATTGTTCGAGAGATTAAAAACAAGCGGCATTTCGCTAATATCGCGAATTTCGGGAGTCTCAACGCAATTTATGATTACCGGATCAACAGCAGCAGCCTCGTGCGAAAAACACAACAGACACACCGCAAGTAGACATGAGATCCCTCGCAATTGCCTATGAAGCCTCTCGCGCAGCCCACCTATCCTTTTCATAGACCCCCCATAAAAACACATACCACAGTCCGACCAGGGCGTGAAATGCACCACAACAATATCCGCGTCAGTCTGTTGCGAATGTCAGGCCACAACTCCCTCACGCATACCCATGCCACCCGTGGTACACGATTGACTTTGTAAGTGCCAGAAAATAATTTTGTATTACTGTAAGTGTGTGAGTGAACTGTCTAATGAAGGGAGCACAACTCATGGCAGAAGAGGCTGCGTAACCTACAGGTGTATTAGGCTGTGGTAACGTATTCAAGCGTTCTCCGCAGAATGTCGTGGAGTGTGCGGGCATTTTGTGTAGCACCTGCCATAACGCCTGTAGTAGGCCAAATACATACAACTTTGTAAATTGTGCCCCTAAAAACTTCAAGCTGGGTAGCTAGTAGAATCTGTAAGGTGTAACTCCCTCTGCATCAGTACAAAGACTATAACCAAGCATAATAATCGCCTATGAGAACGATGCTATATCGTTTGTGGCATCCTACACATGGATCAATTATCAGCCCAACTCTACATCGCGCCATAGTGGGTATCTGCAAATTCGTTCGCTGCAAGTACAACGCATAATCTGTGATGCTAGCTTATATTTTGTGTTTGGGTACTCCCGTGAGAAGGCCTCATATAGCCTAGGGTTCGTGCGCACCTGTGGCACAATTATCGTCTTGATATGTTTGATGAATGGTATTAGAATCCGGGCCATGCATGTTTGGACGACGGGGGCTTGCGGTGATTGGCATTTCGTTTCTGGGTTTCGCTTCTGGTGTTTCTACCTTACTCAAGACTGCCGTGCTTGTTGTGGGGGCCTTTGAGGGCGTTAATTCCCTGGAAGATGGCGGAGTGTTGACCCCCGAAGAGAGGGATATGGTCCTCAATATTAAGAATGTAGCGGCATTTTCAGGCAAGTTTGCGGACACCATGCCTGTAGTACTGACCCCAGATGGGAAGGTAGTGTTGGTTGTTGGCCTAGGGAAGAAATCTGATTCCATAACTGAAGGCAAGGCTATGGAGCTTGGTGGCGCCATCTACTCCGGCCTTGAGCAGATCAAGGCGAAAGGTGCCGTGCTAGTTGCACCGTCGGGGCACGAGCTTGCAGTGGCCTATGGGGCTTTTTTACGCAGTTTTAAGTTTGATTTGTATCTCAATAACAAGAGGGAGGAGCGCGCCTCCACGGTTGAAAAGGTATCCGTGCTGGTTTCGGGAGATGTAGAGGCTGCCACAAAGTCCTTTGATCTCCTAAGGATAGAGGGGGAGTCTGTGTTTTTTACGCGTTCCCTTACTGAAGAGCCTGCAAATATCTTGTATCCAGAGGAGTGTGCAAAGCGTCTTCAGAGGGAGCTTGGCGGTCTCGGGGTAAAGGTTGAGGTATTAGGTGAGCAACACATGCAAGACGAAGGCATGTTTGCTCTGCTCGGAGTTGGGCAAGGTAGTCCCAAAGAATCCAAGCTCGTGGTCATGAGGTGGGATGGTGCCCCTGCTGAAGAGGGGGTCAGCCTGGCGTTCGTCGGAAAGGGGGTAACCTTCGACAGTGGAGGTATGTCTCTGAAGCCCGCCGATGGCATGTGGAGCATGAAGCGTGATATGGGAGGCGCGGCAGTCGTTGCGGGGGTGATGAGAACTCTGGCAGCCAGGAAGGCAAAGGTCAATGTGGTCGGGGTAGTAGGACTTGTAGAGAATGCGTTGGGTGGTAACTCTCAACGTCCTGGCGACATTGTGAAGTCTATGTCGGGGCAGACCATAGAGGTTCTCAACACCGATGCAGAGGGCAGGTTGGTTCTTGCCGATGCGCTGTGGTACGCGCAGCAGAAGTTTTCTCCTAAGTTTATGATAGATTTGGCAACACTGACAGGGGCTATCACGGTGGCGCTCGGGGAGAATCAGTATGCGGGGCTTTTTTCCAACAGCGATGTGCTATCAAAGCAGCTTACTGAGGCTGGAGAGGAAGTTAATGAGAGGGTGTGGCGCATGCCCATGGGAGAAGCGTATGACAAGATGATGGACTCTCCTATCGCTGACATGCAGAACATTCAAACCAAGGGACGTGCTGGCAGTATTACTGCGGCACAGTTTCTGCAACGCTTTGTCAATGGAGTGCCTTGGGCTCACCTGGAC
>JBQEQV010000070.1:0-20180 GCA_052043585.1 Anaplasma sp.
CCTCTTCAACACCTTCTTCAGCATCCGAGTCAACCCATTCGAAGTCTGCATACTTGTCCTCATGCTCCTCATCCTGACCAGCAGGCTCTTCTACAGGTTCATCCGAAGTCTCCTCTTCTACAACGACACCCTCTCTAGCAGCCGCTTCCTCTTCGACGACTTCTTCAGCATCCGAATCAATATATTCGATATCTACACCTTCGCTGTCCGCACGCTTGCCGTCCCAATCGGCAGGTTCGTCTGGAATTTCTTCTGGCGCTGCCTCGCGTCCCAAAGCGTCCTCAAAGCCATCTTGCACGGGCTTGTCCCTAGGAATCTCTTCGTCCTCTTGTGGTGGCTGAAATGCTTCTCTATCCTCAAGTTCAGTGCTTGTATCAGGCCTAGATTCAAACACGTCGGGCGAGATCTCTTCGTGCTGTTGCAGCGCATCACTGTCCACACCTTGCCTGAGGGCACGGTCAGCGTCCTCATCGAGCTGAGCCATGTCTGCAACACTCAGTGCAGCTTCACCCTCTGGTTCCATTGCCATACGCCTAGCGAGAGAATGCTCAACCAACTTGTCAAAGTCAACGGAACCTTGGGCGGTACAGAAGTCCTTAAGCTCTGGTACTTCATCCAGTTGGTTCGCAGCCAAATGCGAAATTTCATCCTTAAGCCTGCTGATGTCCGCATCTATCCTTTCTCGCGCTTTAGGGTCTGTAGCCTTTGCGCTCAGTGCACCCAACCCTTGTATTGTATCAACTGCATCCCACAGGTTCTCCTTGTGAACGTGCAGATTGCCGTTATCATCGAATAGCTTACTGCCTATGCTATCAACATCCCGGGGACCGCTTTCTATTTCAGGGCGCGCAAACGGGCTTTCTTCATCTTTTTTCTGCGCGGGAACATACATACTCGGTGCGTACTTATTATCCCCAATGGTAAGCGTCCGCAGATTGCTAAGCAGTGCTGCGCGGTCCCGAGCTATATTCTCAAATAGGCTTCCTGTCTCCGTACCTGCAATCTTCCCCAAGGCATGCCCACCTATATACTTCATGGCATCCAAGGGCGAATGTCCTAAGTGAGCCCCAATCCAGGCTCTCGCGTAGTCAAACTTCGGAGAAATGGAACGCATTGAGTAGAGGTCTTCCTCGGTGTACGAAGAAGTGAGCGCGCCTACTGCAACCCTTGAGCCCTTCATGGCCGCACCCAACACACCGCCAACTACAGGCACCTTGCCAAGCACCTTTTCTGGAACCTGGGCAATGGCAGACATACCTTCTCCGACCTTCATCCGCATCATCAGACGAACGCCATCGATCCCTCTGTCTATTCTGTCAACAACGGTACCGAGCACAGGGACCTTCGTGAACATTCTAATAAACCCTGCACCGTACATCGAAGCCACTGTCCGTGACAGCATGCTACCACCAGAGAGAACGATCGCAACACGCTGAACGAACTCCCTCATGTGCCACACTAAAAACGCTACCAAGATCAGCCCGAACACCTCCGGCCACATGACGATGTAGCCCTGCTTGATGCCCTTGATAATATTGTAGTCGTACTGCTTCTCCAGATCCTCCATGGACGTCGTGGTCGTACCGTAGGAGCTGGTTGTGGTAAGAGCATTAGTCAATACCTGAGCCAACTCCCGTTTAAAGGCGGGATCTTTGAACTTCTTCGTGACATCAACATCTTTCTCTTTCTTGTCTTTTCCCTCCCTATCCTCAATAACTTTGACAAACGCTTCCTGCGTTTTCTTGTCGACTACATTAGCCTTCGTGAGGGCATCAAGCTCAACTCTGATCTTCTCGACCAATCTGGCAGTTGACGTGCTCCGCTCGCTGGAGATAAGCGAGTTCGTCATCGCAACCAGGGACTTAAGCCTCTGCTCCCCTTGCCGAGGCAGGAATACACCACCTGGAGGAGCATTGCTCTTTGTATCTGGATCTAAGAATGGGTAGTCAACATAGCGGAAATCCTCGTCCACATTCTCCGGCGGAACCTTAATTATCGCACCACCACCGGTAAATGAGTACCTAGCCGCGCCCAAATCCTCCCGATTTGATGCACCGCTCCAACCAATCTTGATCGAGTCATACTTCTGGCCGGGAGTCCACTCGTAGTACTGTTGATCGATAATCCTTTGCCCAAGTATGTATATCTTGATATTTATCCACTCATTGTAGCAGGCAGTGAACCCGAAGAGCCTGTAGTAGTAGTGCATTATGAGCGAGCCAAACATCCCCAAAAGGGTAAACATTAATATGGCCTGCATTGAGAAGCTGATGCACAGCGTCAGCCACCCATCAAACAGGATCTTGAATCGAGAAAAGAGGATACCCGCAAAGAAGATCGGCATCAGTGCGATCAGGAACGTTATCCCGACAAATGCCGTAAGGTATATAATAAAGCCGTAGAGACACAGCACTACGTAGAAAATCACTGCAATTATTATTATTAATAGCGCAAACAACGACACCCAGTCAGCAGTGATGAGCGCCCGGGCCTTAGCCTCCCAAACGACAGTGGAGAATATCCTGTCACGTATCATGACATCCATAAACTGGAAGGGTTCATCGTGCTTGTACGTTTGCTGCGCAGCCTGGCTGTTCACCAAGGCTATGATCTCGTCTACACCACTGGTAAACAACTTGAGCAGATGATTATGGAAGAAATCCCAACTACCCGGAGAAATCAACAGTAGCACCAAGGTAATCTTCAGTACCCTGATTACAACATCCCCCAGGGAGGCCCTCACCATCCCTAACACGTACGCTAACGCTGAAATTACCAAAAACAGCGTCAGCAGCGCAAAGACAAGGTTTTTGAATCCCTGATGCTCCACTATCCTTTTGAACAGCTGCTGCCCTGCCTTATCTAGCTCTCCTCTCACGAGCTTTCTTACGGTCTCAAATATCCCTATGGCTTCCCCACCTATTACACCTTGAGTGAATTCCAAGCTGTAACCGCCGGCGTTATCGTGGTAGTAGGTATCCAGGATCTTAACGTATATTTTCCACCCTCTTTCCAGATTGACTTCCTGACAATTGCTATCAAAGATTTTGCCTTTGGAGGTGTATTTATTTGCACCTCCCTCACTAGCAGCGTCCTGCCCTAAGTGTGTGGTAGGAGATGTGGGGTATTCCATTAAGTCAAGGTTTGAATTCGGATCTGGATCCCCTGGCCTCTTAAACAAAAGGTACGCACCGTAACCTTTTTCGAGCCAACAAGGCCTACCGTACTGCCCTTTACTTGGATCATCTACCCTCGGTATGTGCTTACACTGCAGGTTGCAGCTGCCGACGGTCTTTGTAGTCTCTTTGTATGGACCGCAAACTCTATCAGTGTCAATTACCGCATCATAGAACTCGTCGGTGGGGTCAACCGGCCTCGCTATGCCCGTGTTCACAGCAATTTGCGGGCTGTACTTTTCTCCGTGCTTTGCCCACGGAACCCATCCCCCAGTTATATTGGCAACTATCTCGGAGCCGTCTGTGATGAACCCGGTATCCCTCCAACGAACTACCTGCCGCTCCGATCCTGGCAAGCTACCATTGCCCAATTGACCATCGCCGGCTTTAAAGGCCTCTGTGTTCCCAACTGCATAGTAAGCAGATACAGACGCGGTTGTATTGCTATTGAAGTTCTCCGCGGACACACACCTCGGGAACGGTACATCACTTCCACAAGATGTAACAAGCACACACAGTGATACCAGCCTCAGAAAACTGCTTCCAGCTAACCTTGAAATTGTGCCCATTTTTCTCAGACCGATATGATCGCCTACTCCTCGTCCTGCACCTCTCCGGGGCCCTCATTATCAGGGCTCTTGCTTAACTTTTCCTCAATGCCCTGCCCACCTGAATCACCGGAGTAATCTTCTCCCATCTCACCGCCACTTATTTCACCAGTACCCACTACAGTGCGCGTAACCTCCTCATCACTGCGCAATTCCTGCTCGCCGAGCGAAACGCCGGAATCCGCTGTCTCAGGTGGTGCAACACCGTCATCCGTCACACCTACGGAAGCACGCGTATCCTCCTCTGAAGAGTGCATACCCTGACCACCTGCATCGTCCGGCGCGGCAGAGTCTACTGCCTCCTGAGGCGTGACCTCACCACTCATACCGTCCACATCGAAATGTGTGACGTCATCCCTATCCCGCACATCCTGTTCATCAGCGTGAGGTTCATTCTGCTGTTCAGATGCCCATTCTTCTTCATGTAGACCAACTCTACCTGCTGAGCCACCAGCGTCATCTTCACCGCCAAGCAGATCTTCCACATGTGATTGCTCACTGGAAGCTGGGGGTTCATCAAACCCGTCACTATCGTATGAAGAAGGCGCTTCCATCCTGGTGGCCTTGCCCTCTTCATCATCTGCCACACTGCCACCGGCATCTGATGTTCCATCCTCCCCAAAAACACCTCCCATGGGTACATCGGGTACTCCCGCCCTGTGGGCACTATCATCGCCACCACTGGCACCTGATGCCATATCCTCTCCAAAAGCTCCTCCCATGGGGACATCGGGCACTCCCGCCCTGTGGGCACTATCACCACTACCAGCACCTCCTGCTCCCTCAACAGCCGCAGCAGCACCCGGATGAGGAGTAGCGGCAGCATCAGCACCTGATGGCATTTGTGCTCGTGCCACGCTGTCACCAGCCTCGCCGTGTTCTTTCCCTTCTTGCGCTCCAGCCGCACCCCCTTCTTTACCTTCAAATTGCACCTTATCCGCACCCGGGGTTGCCATATTTCTCGCTGCCGCTATACGTTGCTGCGTTGCGCTATCCAAACCTACCACACTCAACATACCTTGCATCGCACCCATAGCGCTTCCAGCCGCACTTGCAACGCTACCGGAAATTGAATGCGCCAGAACTTCAGAGATCCTCACAAACTCTTTGATCGCAGTACAACAGATGATAAGAGTTAGGGCCACCGCGACCCCGAACGGCAATCCCATGAACCCTATGTCATCCCTCGCGAGTCCCTCTCTCTGCCTATCATCTATGGACAGCTCGTTGGAAAAACCTATGGGCAACATTACAGGCAATAGGCATATATCCGGCCTATTAGGCACCCCAGGATCATCAGAAGGTATACTCACCCCGACAGCACAGTTCTCACAAGCGGTGAAGTCCGTAACCTCATGCAAGCTAGTCAGTATCAGCTGATTCAGAAAGGCCAACGATGTAAACAGGATAATGGGCTGCAGAGAGAAGTTCACCAACATTTTGAGCCAACCCTGGAACAGCTGAGACGTCTTCTGGAACAGCAAGAAGGCAAAGAAAATCGGGGCCAGAGTCAGTAGAAACGCAATCGTCATTATAACAAACAGATACATGATCATGGCCTGTACCATGGCCAGGAAGAACGACACGAGTGCCCATACTACCCCGACAAACGCCAGCCAGCCCACGGGTCCCGCGATAAGCAGGGCCAAAAGCCTAAGCCAGAGTTCTGCAGTCAAGAGAACGCCTAATGTTGCATCCAAAAACTTGAACGAGCTATCTCCGTCCAAATACCCGCTAAATGCGGTAATGATCTCGGACACCCCCCCAACAAACAGTTGGAAGCAGTGTTCGTTGAAGAACTGCCAACTGGTAGGGGAGAACAGAGAGATCAGAAACGCCATCTTAGCCACTCTGACGGCCAGATCGTATTTCGTAATTTTTATAACACCCAGAATATACCCAAGAGCGGAGAACAACAGATATAAGGTCAACAGTGCCCGTATCGCCATCCAAAACGGCTTCGATGTGGTCTGGCCTTTGTATATCTTCTGTATGGCACCTTCTTGACCCGCAGCTGCAGATTCTCTTATTGCTTTTGATATATCATAAACGCCTCCTTCATCCTTTAAGGTAACGCCATACAGCACGTTCAGCAGGATGCCCTGCAGTTTCGCAAAAAACTGCGAGAAGATCGGTTCCCAGGTCGGAAGCCACATACGCACCGAATAATAATTATCCGGGTAGTTGTTGTCCTTCAGTTGACTATCATACTTCTCATCAACCGCTATCCCATAGTATATGTGGCCAGCTTTCTGATTACTGTCTCCCTTCTTATTTATGGTATACGACCCCTTGGGATTTTGCTTCTCCAAGTCAAGCTCTACTTCTCCGCTTCCTCCTTGCCCAGGCAAAAAGCTCGGAGGAGTATTCCCGATGTACATGTACAGCTTCTTCCCTGCAGTCGCGTAGCATGTCCTGTGCACCCTGAGTGAGTAGAACCCGGCCATTTCATTGTAATCTTGTCCTGATTGCTGGGTTTGCTGCTGCTTACTTTGAGCGGAGTTAGCGGCATTCTTGGGCTTTTTCAGGTACGTGAGGAAGAGGCGGCCGCTCCCCTTAACTTCATACTTCGTATACATCTCGAGGCTGAACCTCTGGAACTCGCCCCTGTAACTAGCCAAACTACTAGCCGAGTGTGGAATCCATGTACAACCATTACCGCAACCGCTCTGGCGCATGTCATCAACCGTCTTCGGAGCAGCAGTTCCGGTACCACCCGGCTGAGGCAATATAGCCGCAACCGCACCCTCAGCGAGTTCAAGCGTTCTCTGCAATTCCCATCCACTCTTACCAATTTTTTGTATGGAGCTTGGTATGAAGTTCTTTAACGCCGCTTCCATAGACGCTTCATCTTTACCTGCGCTTTCACTTACATGTTGTTCGTTTTTTGGCTCCATCGTAGGACATACAAGCTCGCCCCCTACAACTTGGACTATGGACCTGGTGCACTTCTCGTCATTAACGTTGTCTGTGGGTTTACATATCATCCCACAGTTGCAGCTGATGTCATACTCCGTGTACTCCTTCAGCATCTCCTTGTATTCCGCGTACTTTTTCGCGTCCGTATACCCCTGAATCTGTTGCCTTTCTTTTTCACTGAATAAATATCCTATGCTTTCCGGTTGTTTGAAATCGGCCAGAGTCCTTTCTTTTATTTTCTTGGTAACATAACCTGTTTTCAGCTCGTCGCAGAATCCTTTGTCGAATTTTTTGGATCGAGTCTTCATCGTACGGGCATCATAGATGCGTCCAGTCGCAACCGCATACTTCGAAGAGACCTCCAGCTCATTATTATCCTTTTTAAAACGCCCCATGTAACCTATGGGAAACCCAAGGCGCGGGGTTTCCGCCTTGCTCCCCCCGATTCTGGGCAAAGTCAATCCAGCTGGGACCTCTTGGCACATGTTACTCTCCGTAGCATCGCCCTTGATGTTGATGTACAGCGACCCTGAACCCCCGTAAGCCCCGGACGAACAAAGGTCTTTTGGGGAAATACCTTGAGTACAATTCTTGTCTTTATATAGATCGTTTCTCCCGTAGTAGATGACAAAACTTTCTTCATGTTCAATTTTGTCACAGGACGGCAAATCTAAACTGTAGAGGAATGGAGAAAACTCCACGCTGTCACCCTCAACAACATCGAGCAGGGTGTCATAAAATTCGTGCTCTGGCCGTTTCTCGAAAAGATTCTCCGGAAACATCTTCACAACCACCGCAGTGCTTGCATCCTTCGGACACAGGCTGATAGTATTTTCGACTGTAAGCTTAAGTTCCTTACCAGCCTCCACAGAGCGGCCAGAATGCACCCAGTAGGTCACCGGATTCGCTCTGGAGGCACCGGGGGGTTGCACAGGAACTTTTATCTCAATAGAGTTGCTGCTGACTCCCTTCCCAGGCTCCAAACACACCCCGCCACATCCGGAAACCAGTAGCATCAATAACAAAGTGAATAGCAGCTGAGGTGACATCTATTAGGTACCTCCTCCACTGCCGCCGCCACCAAAGCTCGAAGGCGGATCCTGAGGGACGAAGACCGGCCTCCGCCGCGAAGCTGGACTCTCCTGCCCTCCGACCCCGCCAGGTATAGCTCTCGACATAGCGCCCCCTTCTCGTCCCGCACCAGCACCTCTGCCGTAGAGTTCGGCCTGACGTTCTTGATGCGCTGCCATCTGCCCTGTCATCCTGTCCATACCAACAATACTCAACAGGGACTGGGCAGCCCCACTACCGACATCAGACAGGTTAGTAAATGCACCAAACATAATACTACACATTTCACCACTACTTATCACAAAGTCCCTAGCAGCATGTGCTATAGCAATGAATATCAAAATGTTAAAAAACGGCCCTGGTAGGCCGATTAAGATCATATCTCCGGTATTGTACAGCTCCCTCACAACATCATTCACAGGCGCAGCAGGCACTATGCCCATGGGCAAAAGGAAGTTCAGCAAGCACAAACTGGTAACCTTCAGATCTATAGAAAGTACGCAGGCGTCACACACTTGGAAGTTAAGCATTGCGTATATCACGTTATTAACTGCTTGTACCAGAAGTGCTATGCAGGAGAATATCACAACCGGCTGCATAGCAGTCTGCAGCAGTACTTTGATCCAAGCATCAAATATGGCCTTGGTACGAGAAAACAAAATACATATCAAAAAGAACGGCGCTATGCTCAGCAGAAGCGCGATCAACATCATGGATATTAGATATATCACCACTGCACTAAACAGGCACTGCACGAGGACAAACAACCCCCAGAAAATCAATGCAACCGAGATCCATCCTATAGGGCCGGCAAATATCAGCGCCAAAATCTGTAACCAAGTTTGCGAAACAGCAAATCTGAATAATATGCCATCCATGAATCCAAAATCTCCGGCCGCACCCGTATCACCGGTCATGATGTTGATGAGCTCCTTAGGGGCATTGATAAACAGATTGAATAGATGATCATTAAAAAACGTCCAACTATCGGGGCGTATTACGTACATAACGATGATGATCTTCGCAAAAACGCAGAAGAGCTGAAACATCGATGCTCTGGAAAACCCGAGGAAAAAGTACAAAGAGTTGATGAGAATGTACAGAATCAGCAGCGCGTTTACTAGGTTTATAAATGCACCCCGCCGGCTAATGTGTCCGTACATGTTTGCCACCACGCTGTTGGACTTGTTGGTACCATACAGAGCCATGCGCACTCTTTCTTCCACCCACGACACAATATGAGAGATTACCCTGGGAGGCTTCCTGGGAGCTGTGGCTTGAATCTCAAAAAATCCTGTGTTGTTATCGTATCCGTCCCCATTGTCTAGCACGCCGTAATACAAGTCCCCATCATTGCTCTGATTACTTGGTATTTTGATGGCATCACTTGTAAGAAAATCTATTACGTGTGTTTTGTTGTTCTTGTCTCCGGGTTCGTAGTTCGGGTAGCCCTCGGAGAAGGTGTAGTACAGGCTATTCTTCATGTGTGGGCCGCAGTCCTTCCGAACGCTAATCCTGTAGCTCCCCACCCAAAACTTGCCATTACTAGTAGAGGAGTTGCCATTCTTCGGTTCCAACGTCAATTCAATCTTCGTGGTATCGGTGTTTTGTCCTTGCCCCTGTGCAAGCTTGTAATCCTGATCCAATCTCAGGTAGTTCTCCACATCTGGAAGTACCTTCTTTGTATCCTCCAGCGTCACCATAGTGACATCAGGCTCATTAGTCGTGGTTGACGATTGGGATGTGCTCACGGTCCCGCTAACCGTCTTGGGTGTGTTGTTATTATTATTCGCCAGAGTCAAAAGCCTCCCAACCTTAATGAATGGCAGAACTTTCGTGCCCAAAACCCCCGTGCCAGAGCTCGCACCATAGGAGACAAGGTGGTAGGCGTGACCTCTGGACGCCCTGGTGTTACTGCCTTGATTTTGACTTTGACTGTCTTTGCGACTTTGCTCCTCTTGTGCACTCTTCCCCATTTGCAATACGCCGCAGTCCACATTGATTGCAAATTCGTCCATCCGGTTTTGGTATTTTGCTCGCGCTGCTAGCACATCCTGCTCCAGCTTGCCCAGCTTAGTGCGATCGATAATTTCCTCAACAGCGCTATCGGCTTTTCCTTCTCCCCCGACTTTTTGACACACACGACGACAGCTGGGCGCCACTCCAGTACTCCCGGGACGATAGCCATATTCGCCAAAGGGCTGGCATTTGATCACGCATTTCTTCAACCCCCAGGCAGTATAACTCAGGCTTCCACCTTTAACCGACGAACTACCACCACTGCCCTGCTTCTGCACTTCCGCAGCGATGTCATAGTCGTTGTAGCATAGATGCTTATATGTCTCCTCCTTGTTCTTATCGTCATCACCGCTAAATTGCTTCTTAATCTCTTCTTCCGATGCGTTCCCGGAAATGATGTGGGGATAGAACCCAGACACAAACGGCGGAGCGGGATTGTCCTTGGAAATCTCATACCACGCATTCATGAACCCATGCTTCTCCTCCAGCTTGTGGCTAAAGTTTATGAAGCGCTCCTGGCCCATGAGATTGTTAATGCAATCTTCAGTGTCAACAACGTAAATATCTTCATCTTGGTTCCTACATATGTCGTTTGTGACCGTAAATCTCCGCACTGGAACAAGCGAAAACTGTACTGTCTCATCCGGCATGATTTTTACGGGGAAGTTCACAGTAAATGTTTTTTTCTTTCCTGAGTTGATCGCATCCCCAATAGATGCTTCCAGCCTCACCTCAGAAACTTCGGCATCGCTACAGAAGTTGATACCGTGGTGTTCGATTTTTAGGTTGATATCTTTGCCCTTCATGGGGAAATCCACCTTCACCCAATGCAACCTCGAACCATCACCTCGCTGCTTCGGATTCGTATAGACTACGCTCCGTATCTTGTCATTCATGACGTCTTGCTGGGACATGCAGCCGTGGTAGCCACACCCTGACAAAAGCATCAAAAGCACTACCGGGACTATCCTCAGCACGACAAAGCTCCCCAACTCTCTTACAAGACGAACACGTTTTCACAGCGCAGCAAAGTTATAGAACCGCTAGTAGCGCTAAA
The DNA here is from genome assembly GCA_052043585.1 of Anaplasma sp. Lineage (GTDB taxonomy): Bacteria > Pseudomonadota > Alphaproteobacteria > Rickettsiales > Anaplasmataceae > Anaplasma. The sequence continues at coordinate 10,851 of JBQEQV010000070.1, forward strand.
CTGCGATAACGACGCACCTCCACGAAAACCGTTTATCACCCAGTACCTCCTCCAGTACCACCTCCAGCACCTCCTCCAGTACCACCACCGCCACTATCGCCGACACCGCCTCTTGGAGTACTACCACCCGAAGCCGCATCTGTGCCCCCAGAATCTCCAGAGCCACCACCTCGCAAGCCCTGCTTTACCCTGCTGCCAAGATCTCCCATCGCACCCGATGCTTTGCTACTGACTGCAGAAGCAGCACCCATAACCTTCGCAGTTGAAGCCATAGGATTGAGGCTTCCAGACCCAATGACACCCGCCCGTGGGTCTCCCGCAAGCTCACCAGCTATGTAGGCTATAGAGGACAAGAAGTGATAGAACAGGAAGCCTACTAAGGCAAATACCCCAAGCTTAGTCCAGATCTTAGCCGTAGTGTTCTTGAACTCTGGGCTAGTAACCGACAAACCGAGAACCAGAGGCTTGCTGTGGAACTGTACTGTGCTAAACATACAAGCCAAATTATCTTCCATCCCCGGCTTATCACACGCTCCAGGGTCTTTCAGCTTGAAGCCTATCTTTTCTCTTTTCGCCTTCCCATCCAAAGAATAGACATCATACTTATCCCTCACAAACTCCAGATTCCCGAAGTACAGTTGGTCAAACACAGTGAACATCAGGGACAAAAACGCGAATAAAATGACCGGGTACAGGGAGTACACCATCAACTGCTTTGTCCAACCATCGAAAAAGCCTTTTGTGACCTGGAATAGGCACATGGGTATCATGAGAGGAGATATTATCGTCAAAATCGTAAGCGCAATAAGCGATAGTAAAAACACATACACAGCCCATATGACCGTGAATATCAGCATCAGTACCGCGAAGAATGCGACAACACATATTATGACCTTGGCATTAATCAGAATCGCGGGTATGAGCAACGCGGCACACAGCAATACGGTCAACATGACCCCGACTCCGGTGCCTCCGTTGAGCTGACTTCCCATATAGAACATCATCCTACAGTCGAGCCTATCCCACGGCAGCAGGTAAGTTAGGCCACCTCCATGCTGCGCCAGACCACCGGGGTTTTTATAATCATCAATCTTATAGTCACACACGTTTGTACTGCCACCAGCTTGCAGCACTATGTCAGAAATCCCGACCGAAAGGTTGATCAGATAGTCATACGCTGTGGCCATTGCGTTGCTTTGAGTGAAAAAAACCACCAAAGCGAACTTGATGGCCGTCATGTAGAGCTCTGACGCGTTCTGCACCCCACCTAATGCAGCCTTTATGGCAAATAATATCAGTGCCAGCACCAATGTCGCCATCACCGCTTTTTTCAGCTTCTCCTGAGCAACCTTCAAAAACCCGGGATTAGTGCCTACGTTGCGAACAGCAGCCTGATTCGGACACTTTGTGGGATCGGGAGGACTCAGTATATTCCTCAGTGAACCCACAATACAGTTGACAAGCACCGAGGTTACAGGAAACGGCGAGAGGGTGTTCGAAGCCGCAGCTCCCTGGCAAGCCTCGTGAATGTAACAGCTATAGCACCCGGAGTTGTCGTACCCAACAATTTGGCTAGCGTCGCCGGTGGTTGCACCTTCTTTGTACTTGGGCTTAGACTTATCACACATGGGAACCGGGGGAGAGTCCGGCCGCATGTGGCAGCCTATCTCGGGCCTTGGTATCAAAGGCAAATTGCTAACAGATATAGCATCAACACAAATCTGTGATCCGCGTTCAACCGCACGAAATTGCGCATCGTGCAGTGTTTCCTGCTGCCCAGCTTTCAGCGTTGCACACTTTACGTAGCCGTTGTTATCACCCGGCTGATCGTCACCGGCACCGGAGATTGTCAACTTTGTCCTGTGCATGGTCGCATCACCATACATGGACTCGCGAGGATAGGCACCTCCCCTGAGGATTTCAGTATAGCTTTCCTTGCGCACCGAATACTTCAGTGCCCGATACGCAGCTTTGAATAGAGTACCTAGCGGGAGACGATAGCAGACTTCTATGTAGCGAGAGCTGGAGACCCGGTTCTTGGGCCACGCGTACTTATCCGTGTCTTTAAACTTCCTCTGCTTGCACACAGGCTCCAGCATTTTTGCTTCGTCAATGCTCTTGTCTTTCGCAATGCAAGCAAAGTAGCTGTTTAAGTCGATAAATTCTTTAGAGCAGTCATTACCTTCCCACTGTTTCTTTACTTCATTACTGGTTGTGATGGGTTCGGCACATTCCTTGTATTTACCTGCCTTTGAATCTGAACTACTAGCAGAGCTTGCAATGGCCGATGCATCTGCGCTGTCGTAACTATCAAAGCGTAGCACTGGATGTCGTACAAAGCTCCAGTTGCAGACGAAATATGCAGAGGACGCACCCACGGCCCCGGCGATGACGGCTACGCTGCTGGCTATCATCGCCAAGCCTATCGGTGTGGTAAATTTGGACGGAATCTTCAGAATGGCAGCGCCAACCATGCCGGTGCCTATCGCAGGACCTATGGCTATGGCAGCATTGCGGGTTACTGTCTTTGAAGCACCACAGCGCGGATTGGTCGCTTCTGCGTATCTGTAGTGAAGCAGTTTATCATCCGCATTTTGGGCTTCGGTTGCATCTCCCTTTGCCTCTCCCGCTCCAGCAGCAGCGTAAGACGAGGAAAACGGCAGCGCAGTTAGTAAGACAATGAGCGACAATACCCCAAATATCCTACACATTTTTTACCCTCTGACAGAAAATCGGCAACCACACGTCCGGATCGTTTCCAACTTCTTCGATGAGCTCACACAGCATTACAACAGTCTCCGCTCTCCCCGACAGAACATTAATCGTGTCCTCCAGGCCCCTGAGATCTATCCTAGCAACAACCGCACTCATGCCCTGTTTTACCAAGAAGAACCTGCTTCCCGGATCTGTGTACTTTATCAGGGAGTATTCCCGCTCAGTGAGCATAAACACGTCCCTGTATGCACTAGTAGCCTTAAGGTTGGGTAAAAAGATTTGTGTCGCAGTTTGCTGCACAAGCGTGTCACTAATCTGGCTTTTGCTCGCATCTTCAACACTTTGCGTAGCGAATATCACAAAGGTGTTGAGCTTTCTCAATACCTTCAACCAGTCTTTAATTCTGGGCGCGAAAACCGGATTGTCTATCAGTGCCCAAGCCTCATCCAGAATGATTATGGACGGAGTACCATCCAGAGAAATACTAATTTTGTGGAACAGATATAAAAGCGTCGGAGCCAAAGCTGCAGGATCCTTAAGCAAATTCCCCATTTCAAATCCAAAGACCCTAGACTTCGTGAGATCCAGCAGGTCTTCTTCGTTATCAAAAAGCGCCGCATGCGAACCTTCAGAGTGCCACATCATCATGCGCCCTGCCAAAGTATCGGCACCCCCAATTCCTAAAAACGGAACCAGATTGCGCAGCATTCTATCTTCTTTCTTGAGCTTATAATTCCCTTCAATAGCCCCTTCTATGCGCAATATATCATCTGGAGTAAGGTTGCTTGAGAGCGTAGTCGCCAATACTTTCAACCACTCCATCAGGAAAGTCCTGTTCTCGGAAGTGTCCTCCAGGTGCAATGGATTCAATCCGGTATTACCCCTGGGCTCCACAGTGGAATAAATACCATTCAGCGCCCGTATGAAGATCTCCGCACCATGATCCTTATCAAAAAAGAACATCCTGGGAGAGAACTTCATAGCTTGAACGCACAGGAAGTTCATCAACACGGTCTTACCACCCCCGGTAGGACCTATTATCGCGGTATGACCGACGTCACGTATGTGGAAGCTAAAGAAAAACGGAGTCCCGGAAGTAGTATCGAAAACGGTAACTGCTTCTCCCCAGTGATTGCCGAATTTTTTCCCAATCGGATAATTATGCTGCGAGGCAAAACCGGCCATGTTTAGCGTACTGATCACAGCCTTCCGCACCACATATGAAAAGTTGCCCGGAAGTTGCGCCCAGAAAGCGGGCTCCAAATTTACCTTTTCCCTAACGGGATACACCCCGCAGTTCGAAAGCTCAGCTTCCACCAAAGAAAGCGCGTTTTCTAAATTTTTTGGAGTCCTTTCGATACACAAAACCGTCAGGTGATGCAAACCAAATGCAATTTTACCGCTGGTAGCATCATCCAAAGCCCTAGATATTTCGTAAATCTGAGATACCGCCTTATCGGACGATTGTATCATCCGATTCTGCTGAATCTGCATCTTAGTTATTGCAGCCTGCCTGTTCGTGAATTTGAAAGACTGCGTTATGATAAACTCGTAAGGTAGCTGCAAAAACGCATCTAGCATCCCGGCCGAGGTCGTTTGACCATATTCCTTAAGACTGATCAGTCCAGCATATTTTGACTCTTCATGCCCAACAACCTGAACAACCTTGCGCCCGAAGTACAACCTATGCATAGGCAAATATCTGGAGATATCGCCAAGATGAACAGCGACATTGTGCGTAGTACCGCAGTTCACAATTTGGAGCAAAAACTCCATAATTTCTGAAAAATTCCCCGAAGGTGTCTTTCTGATCCCCAGCTCCTTAGGTGCATAGTTACGAAGACTGGTCACAACCCGATTTGTAACTTCTTCCAGATCCTCGTAAATAGCCCGCATGTCGTGCTTCCAGGTCTCACTGGTAGCCTTTTTGCTGAACTTCTTCAATAAATTAGCAAAGAGCTCAGTGCTCTTCTTGCACCCATCCCTCACAACCGTTATGTACAGCTCATTCGTGAAAGATTGTCTGGTCATATGCTTTGCGCGCCACTGCGTATTTACAGTATCCGCAAAGGTATTGGAAAGCTTGCAACTCGCAAAGCCCTGGGAAAACGCGTCCTTCCTGCGCCTTATAACATGAAAATACAAACCAAACGAGGACGAGGATATACTCCGCAGCGTCTGATTCCTTATGGAATTTTGTATCGACAGATCCTCATCATCCGCGGTTTCAAACGCGTAGCCAGAAAGTTGGATAACCTTGAGCATGCATCCATCCTTAGTCACCAAGGTGGTGCTATTCCAGTGTTCTAGGTACGGCAGGAAGTGAGCTTCATGGCACTCGCGCTCAACAAACTTCCTTTTTTTTGTAGTTGCTATTCTTCCTAGCCCCAACATCCGCTACATCACATCGTAAGAATTGGCATTGTGGTAAAAGCGATTCAAACACTTGCTGCACTTCTGCAACTTCACAACAAACAAATCCACGAACAGAGGTTCCTTAGAGGAAGCAGCAAAACCCGCAGCGTGTAGACCAGGTGCCAAAATCAGCAATACCCTGAAGTCGTTGCTGTACATGAAGATCATGATAGAGAGCATGAAATTCAGTATTGCAAAAGTGTAGCTCACACCGAAGAGCATAGTGGGCCGCGTCAGACCCTTAAACAACTGGTCCGTCTTAACACTACCTGACGACATAACCCCAACCAAAACAGGTGAACTCGGCTCTCCTGGGACCTTAGCAATAAAAGTTTATCAAAGAATTAAGGTATATAAAGCCCCCACCTCTGTCACACCTCTACCGCTTCAAGCCGCTGCAATGCAAAATCCCAATTTACAAGATGCTCAAGAAAAACATCCACATACTTCCTACGCACATTCAGGTAGTCCAAGTAGTAGGCATGTTCCCAAACATCCATGGCAATCAGAGCATGCTGCCCCGGAGTTAGCAACGGCGATTCCGCATTGGGAGTGCTCGTAACCTTCAAACTCCCGGAATTTTTGTCATGGAGCAACCATGCCCATCCACTACCAAAGTGCCCCGCTCCACTTAGGGCAAAAACCTCGATGAATTCCTTGACGCTGCCAAAGTCCTTACTAAGCTTCTGAGCAAGCTTTTCCGGAGGATTACCTCCCCCGCCCTTCTTCATAGACTTCCAGTAGAAATCGTGGTTCCATACCTGAGCCGCATTGTTGAATATGGCCTTGTTAGCGCCAGAGCCATGAGCCTTGACTATGATCTCTTCCAGATTATCGTTATTCATACCCTCAAACTCGGTACCAATCACGAGCTTATTTAGAACATCAACATAGGTCTTATGATGCCCGTTATAGTGACGGTCCAAGAGCTTGGCAGATATGTGTGGTTCCAAGCTATCATAGGGAAGACTGGACAACTCAAACATCGATATAACCATAAGCAATTAGTTAGCTAAGGCTTATACCAATTGTGTAACAAAATTTCAACAACTAAGCCGCAAAAATATTTGAAAAATTTACCAATAATGTACTGGACAGGTTGTAGCCTCAAAAAATTTCCTCTAGAACTTGTGCATGCGTAGCCTCGTCTATCGCGTACTACACCCCATAATGGACCCTAGAGTGTTTTCCTCTGCGCTTGTTCTATCTACGCTATTATATCTTTCAAATTTTACTAAGTTCTACTACGACGCACATCGGTTGCAAAGTGGGGAAACGCGTGTAGCTGCCATAGTGCCAGGATTGCGCAGTGAAAGTCCGTTGCCCTCACAAAATTTTTTGTAATGGCATTGCAAAGTACATAGCATTGAGATACCTTAGTGCGCAGCGCGGTCGTCATTGACTGATGGTGGGCACCGCACTCGCTCTGTTCAGGTCGTATGAAAAAGAATCTAGCCAGGCTGCTCAAGCATTACCGTAAAGGCGCTCGAGTCTTTCTGAGAAGCAAGCAAGACAGGTTGTTTTCCGCCCTTTCTCTGGGAGCTCTGGGGATCTCTGTGGGTATGTTAGTGCTCGTGTTGTTCAGCATAGTCAACAATGGGTACAAGGCGCTGACGACCACTAAAATTTTGCTATCCTTCGGTGAAATTGAGCGCGTAAGCCCGGGAAGCACAAGACTGCGAGCTGTTTGCATAAAACATATCCACAGCGCGTTGGAGGATGCTGTACGGGGCTCCATCGAACTGGATGATCCTCAGACCAAAAGCATGGTATACAGCATAATAAGCGAAACCGCCCACTACGACCTTGCGCGTTTGCTGGAGAAAGGCACCCCCCCGAACAATTCCGCCGTGTGGTTCAACGCTTCAAGCGACTTTACAGGTAGTGCACCTGGAAGCAACGAGGTGTACGACATCGTAAGAGAGCGATTAAAATCCGATGGTAAGATCAAGAAGTTCCTCAATCACTCCCTGTTCACCGGCTCCCACTCAAAAGTCCCAGAAAATGCAGGCATTGTAGGCGCGCTGATTGGTTCATTACTGACCATCATGGTGTGTCTAGCCGTAGCAATACCCGTGGGAGTAATGAGCGGTATATACATGGAAGAGCTACTAAAAAAAGGAAAGATTGCCTCGATGATAGAGGTAAGCGTGAACAATCTGTCTTCTGTTCCATCCATTATCTTTGGGGTTCTAGGCCTGATAGTCTACCTAAACATCTTTGGTGTACCAAGGTCCTCAGCGCTGGCGGGAGGTTTGACCCTGTCCCTGATGATATTGCCCCACCTGATCATAGGCACCAGACAGGCGTTCAGCACAGTACCTGGATCGGTAAAGCACGCCGCTTTCGCACTCGGAGCATCAGAGATGCAAGTTATAGTACATCACTCATTTCCGATTGCGCTTCCATCGATAGTACAGAGCATCATGATAAGTGTAGCCAGAATAATTGGGGAGTCTTCACCGCTGATCATGATAGGCATGGTCGCATTCGTAGTCGACTTGCCCAGGACGTTCCTGGACCCGGCAAGCGTTTTGCCTGTGCAAATATATATCTGGGCGAATAATTCGAACGTCGAATTCACGAAAATATCCGCGATTGCCATATTGGCGCTGCTTATAATATTACTGATTCTGAATATGATAGCTGACCTGATTCGGAAGCGCTTCGATCACTTTTCTTTCTAAGCAAATCACTAGCCTATCATCATGTAACCAAGTCCTTCACAGGAGCCTCTCTAATCGTGCTGGTATATGACGTATGGACAATCCGCACGCACTATGCAGCGGAGCAACTTAGACACTAAGGGTGCACTCGGCAGGATTCGAACCTGCGACCTCTACCTCCGGAGGGTAGCGCTCTATCCTAGCTGAGCCACGAGTGCACAATTCAACCTTCGTCTTTTCCTTAGGTCTGCATCGATGCCAACCTGAGCTTACGTAATCTTTGAAAATCACTCTCCGCATGATAGGAGGATCGAGCAAGCGGACTCGAAGCGACCATAGAAAATCCTTTCGCGTACGCCATAAGCTTGTACTGTTCAAACTCCTCAGGAGTCACATAACGCTCCACAGCGATATGGCGCTTGGTCGGCTGTAGATATTGCCCCAGTACAATAAAGTCCACACCTGCACACCTGAGGTCATCCATAACCTGATATATCTCCTCTCGGTACTCACCCAACCCGACCATTATTCCAGACTTAGTAAATACCCCAGGAGTCTTCTCTCGAATTTCCTTCAACAAGTTCAAGGAGTTAAAATACTTCGCCCTCGGCCTCACCTTGGCATACAGCCGCGGGACTGTCTCCAGGTTGTGATTATACACGTCAGGGCGCGCATCAGCTATGATATCAACAGCACAAGGCTTACCTAAAAAATCCGGAGTCAAGATCTCCACCGTGACCGTGCTGTCCCTCTTCCTGATTTCTCTAATACATTTTGCAAAATGGCTAGCACCACCATCGGGAAGGTCGTCCCTGTCTACTGAAGTTATCACCACGTGCTTCAGGCCCAATCTGCTTATGGCAGCACCAACCCTCTCGGGCTCCTCGGGATCCAACTTGCCGGGGACACCGGTCGTCACATTACAAAATGAACACGCCCTCGTGCACACAGAACCCATAATCATGACGGTGGCATGGCGCTTATTCCAGCACTCGCTGATATTAGGGCACGCAGCTTCCTCGCAGACTGTGTTGAGGCCGTACTTGCGCACAAGGTCAGCGACCTCCTCATAGACTCCACCACCTGGCACTTTGACCCTCAACCAATCGGGCTTGTTTTCCATACTGACCAGCAATAAGCTCTCAGAAGCGTAGTAAAAACCGTAGTACTTGTCAACTTGAGCAACCAGCCATGGGCCTCAGAGCACGTGACGTATATAATGTCATTAATCTATGCAGCCTTAAAATGCAACTCTGACTACGCACCCTACTGCTAACAGGCCGGCTTTCTCTCAGCATTTGGACCAGCCACCGGCAGAATTTCTCCCCTTACCCTATTGCGGTACGTGCACGGAATTGCGCTTGAAGACGAGCGGCTCTTGGCACCCCAGCGCTGCCCTAAGATCAGCTGCATTACCTTTGTATTTGCGGCCCGGTTACAGTTGCTACTCTGTGTATGGTCACGTCCTCCAAAATAGACGCCCTGCGAGCACTGCCGTCGCCGCGCACCACTGCCTCCGACGTATTCTCAAATA
>JBQEQV010000071.1:0-2905 GCA_052043585.1 Anaplasma sp.
GTGTAGGGCATTGCAGTTATTGCATCATTGCTGGAGGATAGCTTCTTCCCCAACATGACTGCTGTTGCCAGCCTTGCTATGGGAACGCCTGTTGCTTTTTCGATAAATGGAATGGTCCGACTGGCCCGTGGGTTGGCCTCAAGCAGATAAATTTCTCCATTCTGAATTGCATACTGCACATTCAATAGCCCCTTCACTTTCAGTGCCAGGGCAACCTTTTTAGTATATTGCGACACGAGACTTATGATGTTGTCATCCAAGGTGTATGGAGGGAGAGAACAGGCTGAGTCTCCGGAGTGGACCCCGGCCTCCTCTATATGCTCCATCACGCCCGCTATGTAAACCTGCTCCCCGTCGCAGACTGCATCCACATCAACCTCGGATGCGTCAGTCAAAAATTTATCTATGAGCAGCGAACCTGAATCAAAAATTTCTCTATGAGTCGCCAGATACGCGTATAGTGCAGTTTCGTTGTGTACTATAGACATAAACTGCCCGCCCAGAACATACGAAGGGCGCAGCAGAACTGGGAATCCCACGGAAAGAGCCTTGTGTAGGACCTCTTCCACAGAGTCACAAGTCTCGCTGTGCGGTTGTTTCAGTCCAAGTTGTGCCAACAGCTGACAGAACTTCATCCTGTTCTCGGCTAGGTCAATGGAGTCAAAATCCGTCCCAACTATGTCTACGGACTTGTCCTGTAGCACCTTAGCCAACTTCAGAGGGGTTTGACCACCCAACTGCACTATCACCTTAACCGAAGCAGATGACTCCACAGACTCTTTACGTATGATGTCCAAAACGCATTCTCGTGTCAGAGGCGAAAAATAGAGCCGATCTGAGATATCGTAGTCAGTGGAAACAGTCTCAGGGTTGCAGTTGATGATTATGGTTTCAAATCCCATCTGCTGTATCATGTGCGCTGCGTGCACACACGTGTAATCAAACTCTATTCCCTGTCCAACCCGGTTAGGCCCGCTACCTAGGATTATCACCTTGTCTTTGTTTGTGACCCTGGATTCGCATTCGGGGACGCTGAGAACATCACCCTCGTAGCATCCGTACATATAGGATGTGTCTGTTTTAAATTCACCCGCGCATGTGTCGATACGCTTATATACCGGCCGGACGGACAAAGTCTCCCTTAAGTTCTCTATGTATTCAACATCCTTACCACTAAGTTCCGCCAATCTCGCATCAGAAAACCCCGCCTTCTTCAGTCGCAGCAACTCTGCCTTAGTCTCAAGTAGGCCGTTGGTCCTCACTTGCTGCTCTAACAGCACTATATCCTCTATTTGTCTCAGGAACCACGGATCGTACTGGGTTATTTCGTTTATTTTTTCTACACTAATGCCCATCCTTAGCGCATCAGCTGCCATAAAGATTCTGTGCGGAGACGGACTTGCAAGAGCAGCGTAAACCTGCTCCACACTTGTATCGGCAGGAAAGAATTCATTCAGGCCGGTGTATCCCGCTTCCAAAGAACACAAAGCCTTCTGTAGGGACTCAGAGAAGGACCTGCCTATTGCCATAGCCTCACCCACAGACTTCATGGATGTGGAAAGCTCCTGCGTTGGAACCCGAAATTTCGCAAAGTCAAACCTGGGAACCTTGATCACTATGTAATCCATGACCGGCTCAAACGATGCCGGGATAGAGACAGCACAGTCGTTTGCTATCTCGTCCAAGGTGTATCCTACGGCCAATTTCGCGGCAATTTTTGATATGGGGAACCCCGTGGCCTTTGATGCAAGAGCAGACGATCGAGAGACTCTGGGGTTCATCTCAATCACCACCATCTCGCCCTCACACCTTGGGTTTACGGCGAACTGCACGTTCGACCCTCCCGTTTCCAGTCCGATCGCCTCCAATATGGCGAAGGAAATGTTCCGCATTTGCTGATATTCCTCATCGCGCAATGTGATGGCAGGAGCTACTGTAATGCTGTCTCCCGTGTGCACGCCCATTGGGTCAATGTTCTCAATAGAGCATACTACTATGCAATTGTTCCGGCGATCCCGCATCACCTCCATTTCAAACTCCTTCCACCCGATGATAGACTCATCGACCTGGACCTCAGAAATTGGGGACATAGCGAATCCAAGATTTACAGCCCGGTAAAACTCCTCCTTGGTGTAGGCTATGCCTCCCCCCATGCCGCCTAAAGTGAAAGAAGGCCGAACAACTGCGGGCAGCCCTATATACTCCAACGCAGGCTCCATCGGGTCACCAGGTTTCAGAACCAAGTTTTTCGAACACTTTGCCCCAACTTTTTCCACTGCTTCCCTGAATAGGCGACGGTCCTCTGCTGTTTTGATCGCATCTTCATTGGCGCCTATCATCTCAACGTTATACTCCGACAACACTCCCAGATTAGAGAGCTCCATGGCGACATTTAACACGGTTTGTCCACCAACAGTCGGCAGAAAGGCATCTGGACGCTCCTTCGCTATCACCCTCTCGAGGATCTCGGCGGTGATCGGCTCAATGTATGTCACATCTGCAGTACCAGGATCGGTCATGATGGTGGCCGGATTGGAATTCACCAAAATGACCCTGTAACCCTCATTTTTCAACACTTTACAGGCCTGCGTGCCTGAGTAATCAAACTCACACGCCTGACCTATTACAATTGGTCCCGCGCCTACAATAAGTACGCTTTCTATATCTTCGCGTTTTGGCATCTATTTTTGCCTCGGTAACAGCTTGCAGCATGTTACTACAATATAAACAAAAAGCAAAAGGGGACTGTGTTTGAAATGTGATTGGTTTCAATAGTCAAAGAAGATTCTTGGGAATCCTAAGTACGGCTACTATCCACATTTTGTGTGATGTGAGAAGGGCTACGCCACAGGATTTTTTTTCTGATCATTTATCCCGATGTGCAGCGTATCGCGTCGGCGCTCCT
>JBQEQV010000072.1:0-13384 GCA_052043585.1 Anaplasma sp.
GTTCGTCTACTATCCACATTTTGTGTGATGTGATAAGGGATTCGCGCCTGGATTTTTTTTCTGAGAATTTTTCCCGATGTGCAGCGTATCGCGTCGGCGCTCCTCCCGACCAGTGTGCATTTTGGAGACACGGCAACCCACGATAAAGGGTTTGGGGAATTCCAATTTAAGCTCCTCTCTGCACTACGAATCACTGCGAGAAGGTTACAACGCTGAATTGGTTTAGGCTGGCAACAAACCTTACACGGGCTGCAGTAGCATCTGAGCGACATCAAGCGCAAGCTTATTTAGTGGCACGTTGTGTACTCGTATGAGCTCTATCTTTTGCTGCAGCAGGAACGTTGACAAAATCGCTGTAGGCAAATCCCGAGATTGTGGTTCTGCCTGCGCAACGGTGGTGAGCATGGATTTGCGCGAGTGCCCAACGCATATGGGAAGCCCTAGAACCCTAAGCTGCGATAGGTTCCTCGTAATGTGCCAGGAGTATTTGGGTGCCTTGCCGAAGCCCAGCCCTGGATCTATGATGATGCGTTGCCGGTCCACGCCGCTGGACACCAACGTATCTATTCTCACCCCTAACCACCTGATCATCTCTTCCATCAACTGTTCCGGGGCATCTGGCTCCTGCCTGATGCCGGAAACCGGTATCCCAAAGTTGTGCATAATGATTATCTTGGTCTCATCACTTTTCGCGAGAGTGGGAGCCATATCGCTGTCCATTAGCCCCCCAACGTCGTTTATGTAATCAACGCCTAGGTCAATAGCCCAAGCGGCAGTCTGTGCATTTCTCGTATCGACGCTGATCTCAACTTTCGAACTGTGGGCAATATCAATAACTTGAGGCAAAACTTTCTTGAGTCTATCTAATTCTTCTTCTTGCGAGATAGCCGACGCGCCAGGTGCGCTAGACTCGGCTCCCACGTCTATCACATCAGCCCCATTGGCGACCAACTCCTCCGTGTGCCTGAGTGCGTCATCGACCCTAAAAAACTGACCTCCATCGGAGAATGAATCAGGAGTGAAATTCAGAATCCCCATGATCCTGGTGTGCGCATAACTCATTCTGGGACCTACCTGATTAGCAGCATAGCGGATATTACGCAGGCCGCCTGCAGCGCAACTCTGGCAATCATGATCTTATTTCGGTACTTTGTGTAAAAACTTCCACCTGTGGACGCCAATACAACCCCTGACACCAGCGACAGCATCGTAAGCAGTGACAATAGAATAACGACTATCAGCCTCATCTGGGTGCCTCAACCTTGTATGGGCATACTAAAGCCTGGCCTTGGCTTGTGCAACACTAATTTACTTTATGATAAGTGAATTTTTATAGTAATATCGAGGCTTAATAGCGGCCGGGACTGCGCGCGAGATTGTTGCGTGCCGGGCTTGTGGTATTTGGGGTATATAGTGGAAGGTGTAAAATTTGACTTTTCGACGCTGAAGGAACTCAAAAAAAGTGTTCTCTATCAAACATTGGAAAAGTGCAAAAGTGTGTTCTGGTTCGTGTTTTGGTTCAGCTCCGGGATAAACGTATTAGTACTGTTCTTGCCGCTATACACCTCGCAAGTCTTGGATAGAGTGCTCTCCAGTGGGAGTGCGTCTACCCTCGCGATGCTGAGTTTAGTCACAGTGGGTGCGCTGGTTTGCTCGTCTATGCTGGATGTATGCCGCTCTCTTGCCATGGCGAAGGTTGCGGACTGGATAGACAGGGAGGCCACGCCTGATCTTATTGTGAGGTCCATAAGTTTAACCTCCGTGAAGGCCTCAACCTCCAGTGGGGAGGTCATACGCGATTTAGGTGTGGTCAAGAGCTTTATCACAGGATTTGGAATACTGTCCTTATTTGACATGCCTTGGGCCATAGTGTATCTCGCGGCCATATTCATGATACACCCCGTCACGGGGTACATAGCTGTAGTTGGAATAACCTTATTGGTATTGATGGCGCTTTGGAATGAAGTGGCGACCAAGCGAGTCATGCAGGAGTCCAATGAGGAGAATGTTCGCAACATAAACTACATCGACGTGGCTAGCAGAAACGCAGAGGTCGTGGAAGCCATGGGAATGGTCAAGCATATAGTGGCTGAGTGGTCAGGCAGAAATGCCCACAATCGCGAATTGCAGATCAAGGCGCAGGGGAGATCCAATGTAATTATGGGCGTCACAAAATTTGTGCGCTCTGTTTTGCAGATTTCTGTCATAGGGGTTGGAGCGTGGCTTGCCATCCATGGGCACAAAACTGCGGGTGGCATCATAGCCGCATCCATTCTGATGGGTAGGGCATTGGCTCCATTTGAGGCTGCGATAAATACTTGGAAGATGCTGCTGTCAGCGCGAATCTCGTACAGGCGACTTCAGGCCCTCTTGCTTTCGTTTCCAAAAAGGGAGCAGTCCATGGCGCTACCTGAACCCAAGGGGGGCGTTACAATGGAGAGGGTATTCTTTACTCCGTATGGGTGCAATAAGCCTACAATTAAAGGTGTGACCTTCGCGGTCGCTCCTGGGAGTATTGTGGGGGTTATTGGTCCCAGCGCTTCCGGTAAATCAACCCTGGCCAAACTTTTGGTGGGGGTATGGAAGCCTCTGTCCGGGGTTGTAAGGCTGGATGGTGCGGATGTTTATACCTGGGATAGGGAAGATTTCGGTAATTACGTTGGGTATTTGCCACAGGATGTTGAGCTCTTTCAGGCTTCTGTGAAGACCAACATAGCCAGGATGGCGCCCAATCCGGATCCTGAGAAGGTAATCAAGGCTGCGAAGATAGCTGGGATTCACGAAATGGTGCTACACCTGCCGAACGGTTACGACACGGTAATAGGTAACGGTGGGGTGGTTCTATCAGGTGGCCAGAAGCAGATGTTGGGATTGGCCAGAGCGTTCTATGGGGATGTGAAGTTTTTGGTGCTGGACGAGCCCAATGCAAGCCTAGATGGAAGGGCGGAAGGCAGCTTGATGCAGGCGCTTCTATACGCAAAACAACAGGGCATTACTACTTTCGTGGTAACGCACAAAATGCAACTGCTTAGTGCTGTGGAGCAGGTTATCGTTATGGACGATGGGATGCTGGCTGCCATGGGCGATAGGGACGAGATATTGAGTCGATTCACTGTTGGCAGGAAGTCTACAGCTGCGGCGCCATACGGGGCGGATAAACCGCGGGGAACTGAGGCACATCCGGGTGACCAGGCTGCTGCGAAATCCGAGAAGATCGAATCGCTTCCTCCTGCGCCACATGAGGCGATTTCTGATAGTCCGCATGCCCGGTCTGAGGGTGTTGTTCAAAAGAGTGACAAGGAAATTGTGCCCTTGGCTCCGCAGAGTCCTACCAGCCCGTCGTCGCCATCCAGCGCAGCAAACGTGGTTGCTGATAATGAGGTGGATAAGGCGAGTGAGAGCACAGCGCCCTCTGATTCTGCGTCGTCAACTTCGGGTGAAGGTCAGGTAGGGGGTGATGCCGCAACCGCGGAAGATAGCTGGCCTAAGGTCAGTGCCGGTGACGAAGCTGCGGTGCCAAAACCACGCAGTTCTAGGAGAACAACCGCCGCATCATCTAGCTCTGCGCCGGTGGTGGTGCGTCGCCGAAGTTCACGCGCCTCAGCTGGGCATGAAGGTACGAGGGAGGACGACGCGCGCGGTAGAAGGAGTAATACTACATCTAGAAGGAGTGACACTTCCACTAGGCAGCCTTCCAAAACGCGAAGCAGCTACTCTGAAAGGAGGACGTTTGGTACGCGGTCAGCGAGTAGTGTTACAGGGGAGCCAGCGAGCAGTCAGCGCAGAGAATCTGCGGGCAGGACAGGGCGTCGCGTAACAGGAAGAAGGGCTACCGCCGCTCTGGAAGAAGGTGTGCGTAGCTTGCTATCCAAAGCTCCGGCTCGTAACGCGGATGCGAGAAGGGCTGATCACAGCAGTAAGCCAAGTGATGCTAAGACGAGAGTTCCGGCATCAACAGGTGTGAGCGAGTCCGGCAGTAGCCAACGGCATGTTGGGGTGCTGGCTGTAGATCCGGAATGAGCAGGTCTTCATGATATCCCGTAAACTTGCAGAACCGGCTGGGTTGTTACTTCCTGACGTGCTGGTTTTTTCTTTTTTTAATGGTTGTATGTAACATGATGCGGAGAGATTGGTAGGGCTTATGTCAAAGGCTGTCGTTGTTGAGAAGACTGGCGGTGTGGACGTCCTCAAGTATGTCGATGTTGATGTTGGGGAGCCGGGCAGGGGTGAGGCTCTGATTGAACACACAGCCATAGGTTTAAATAGGTACGATGTTGAGTGTCGCTCAGGTGCCAGGAAAACGCGTTCTGTACCGGGAATTCTGGGTACATCAGCTGTCGGGATCATAAGGGCGCTGGGGCCCGATATAGAGGCGTTAAATGTGGGAGATAGGGTAGGGTACTGCACCGCGCCCGGGGGTGCATATTCTGAGACTAGGTTAATACATCAGCGCTATTTGTTCAAAGTTGCTGATGATGTTAGCGATGAAGTTGTCGCCGCAGCTATGCTGAAAGGTATGACCGCTCACTACCTAACCCATAGGATATATGATGTGCGCTCTGGGACGTTTATCTTGGTTTATGGGGCGTCCGGCGGTGTCAGCAATATTCTCTGTCAATGGGCTAAGTACAAGGGTGGCAAGATCATAGGGGTTGTCGATTCCAAAACTCGTGCCAACGCGGCAAGAGATGCTGGTTGTGACTACGTTTTGGATCTTAAGGACAAGGACTTGGTGAAGGAGGTCATGTCCATCACAGGAGACAAAGGGGTAAATGTTGTGTACGACCCTCTGGGTGCTGTTGTGAGCAAACACTCCTTTAGTACCTTGGGCTACTTCGGCCTGTATGTTTCCTATGGCAGCATTTCTGGTCCTATGCCCAGTATCAGCATGTCTACGTTGAGTGCAAAGTCATGTTTCGTAGCAGCGCCTCTAGTCCAGCATTACAAGAGTTCCAGATTGGAAATAGGCCTAACCGCCATGGAAATTTTCGAGATGCTGAGAAGAGGGCACTTGCATGTCGAAGTAGGGCGGACGTATAAGTTCAAGGATATTGCAAAAGCTCACAAGGACGTTGAGGCCAGAGAGCATATAGGGATGGGCGTCATCACTCTCTAGGCGCTAACCGCGGTATTCCTTTGGCTGTAAGGCACTTCCCATGTTTGGAGCGTCCCCGAGGCGAATGGTGCGTGTGAATGCTACTGCTAGGCTTGTGAGGTTTCCATGCACAGTACGTCTACATCACTGGGGAACATGGGTTGAAGGCAGGCTGTTTTCTTAGCAAAAATTTCTGGGTTTGTGGTGACAATGTCATACCAAGATTTCCCGCACGAGGGGCCTACCCCGGCTATGTAGAGTTCGTCCTCTGCGCGGGTGATTGCCACGTAAAGCAATCTCAAATATTCATTGTATTCCTCTTGTCTCTTGTGGGTTTTGAGATCCCGGCAGCGTGCGTTAGTGTCGCCAGAGCACCATAAAGGAGCATTTTGCTCGTCAAAAACGATCTGCAGCTCACACTTTGGGACGCTGGTTGTATCAGGCAGAAACACCACGGGCGATTGCATTCCTTTGGCGCTGTGCACGGTCATTATCCTCACGACGTCTCCTGAGGTATTAATATCGATTTTTACCTCTGGATTTGTGCTCTTAATCCAGTGTATGAAGGACTCCAGAGTGTCGTGATTGCTGAGTCCGAACTTTATTAGTAGATCAGCAAACTCGTCAATAATGCCCGCCGAAGCCTGGCCCAAATGTTGCAGCAATTTTTCCCGATGCTCCGATAAAACGAAACAATACAGATCAGAGGGACTACGACGCTTGGCGATGGCCATTAGCAGCTCAAGATGACTTGTCACACCACTCAGCGGCGCAAACGTCTGCAGCTTCTCCCACAGGGAAACAGAATCAGTGCGGCTAGTTGCGATGCTGAGTAGATCGGTATCGGTAAGTTCAAAGATGGGGGATTTCAACAAGGCCGCAAGCGCAACGTCATTCTCCTGCAGAAGCAGGAACTCTCCCAAATTCACCAGGTCTTGGACTGCGATATAGTCCATGATGTTGAATCTATCTCTCCCGGCAACCGGGATTCCAGCTTGCTTCAGCTCATGGATCATATGATCTACAAAAGAACTTCTGTGGCGAACCAATATTAGTATGTCCCCGGCAGTCAAGGGGCGGTTTTTGGCGACTAGCATTCTTTCACCTTGGATCCACGAACTTATAGTCGCAGAGATGGTTTTGGCGAGTAATTGAGAATCGGTGTTCCGTGGGTTGCGCGCCATGACATCGATCTCTGCATCCCATGCGTAAAGTTTTTTATGCATTTCGGTGCGTATTAGAGGCCATACTTCGACGTACCCATAATCAGACTTGCGGGAGGTTTCGTGTCTGATTTCTTGCTCCTGGAAGGATACTTGCTTCCTAAGCGAATTGAACACTCTGTCCACTAGTGACAGGATGGGCTCAGTTGATCTGAAGGACTTGTGGAGCTGAACGGTGCACGCGTCGTTACTTTTCGCGGCGAAATACTGGTACATAATGTGGAAATAGTCAGGTCTTGCGTTCTGAAAACCGTAGATAGATTGTTTCACATCCCCCACGACAAACAGCGTGCGCTTGTTATCTCTGCTGCCAAGACCTGTGAAAAACTCGTTGCATAATTCTGCCACTATGCGCCATTGCTCCAGGCTGTTGTCCTGAGACTCATCCACCAGCACATGGTCGATTTTACTGTCCAGGCAAAAGAGCACCCAATCCTTGTAGTCCGGGTGCGAGATTAAATCGAGCGCAAATCGGATCACGTCGTTGTAGTCCAAATACTTCGAGAGTTTCTTGTCTAACTCATAAAGCTGCGTGCACTTTTGTGCAATACGCGCAAGGTGAAATGTACGCTTCATTATGCGTTCTGTGTAAAACTGTTCTGCAAATTCAAGTAACCGTTCCTGCTCCAATGCAACTATTCCCGCTACCTCCGGGAATTTTTCCAAGACGCCCTTACTTACTATGCCGGATAGAGGCTTGGTTTCTAGGGATTGCGGGTCGATGAAAATCTTCAGGTAGTCCGCTACTTCTTCGGGAGATCTTTTTGCGGAATTGTTCCATGCACTGAGTTTGGTGCTGATTTTCTTATCTCGGATACCACCTCCGGCCAAAGCGTCTATCAGCAACGTGGGGCACGATACAGCTTCAGGGCTTACTGTCTGTGTGGGAGGCTCTATGTGGGCAATTTTGCATTGCTTACTCATTATCCTATGCACAAGGTCGTACAAGGTGTTGGTTTTAAGCTCTGTGGAGATCCCTGCCAGATCACTGTCTATGCTTCTGTCTTCGCGTAACAATTGCGCAAAAATTCTGGGGTACGACTCCTCGAACTCTCTAACCCCGAAGTCTGCAGAGATGCCAGTCTCTACCGGGAATGATGATATCAAGGAGTGGCAGAAACCGTGCACTGTCTGGACTTTTAAGAGCGTTGGTATGTGAAAGAATAACTCTCGAGCTTTCCTGTAGGATTGGGGGTCCGCTTTTATGTAGCACACCTCCTGTAATTTGCCGGCAAGCAAGCCCTCGGGTAGTGACAACCACTCACTTGCGATTCCGTATATCCTTTCCCTGATCTCGTGTGCAGCGGCGTTGGTAAAGGTCAGGCAAAGTATGTTACGCTGTCCTGACATGAGCAGCCGTATCACTCTGTGCACCAATAACTTAGTTTTTCCGGTGCCAGCAGATGCGCTTATCCAGACGAACTCCCGTTCCGGGTCGGTGGCATTTGCGTGCTGTGTGTCAAGTTTATAATTTTTCACCGGCTCTGTCCTTTTACTTTCTTAATCTTTCTATTCATGATTAAATCATAATTTGGTGGTAGAGCGTATAAGCTTGGTATCTGAAGAGTAGCGAAACATGAGTGGTGTGAGGAGGATTTTTTTGGCCAGTGTTTTACTAACTTCGTTAGTTGCCTCTGGAAGTCTTGCCAACGACGTTAAGTATGGCTTGGAAAATGTTGCATACAAGGCAGGCGTGCCTTCTGAGGCGGAGATGTCAAAGGCAGAATCTGATGTCGACAGAGAGTCTGATGTCGGCAAGGATGGCGATATCATGGCGTGGTATGACTTGGGCTTTGGGGATTCGGTTGCCAAAAAAAAGAAAAAACAACAATCCGATGTAGCACAAGAAACCACGACAGATGACGAGGACCAGTCCAAGCAGGAGGAGCAAGCGGGTAGCGAAGATGCAGAAGCAGCTGATGATAAAGCGGGCACCGGTGCTGCCGGGAACGAGACACCCACAGCACAGGGGCGGCAGCATCGCAGACCTGTCCATCCGCATATAGAGCTGCGCGAATATAACAGTTCAAATACACACCTTCCCCGTTTTCATAATCTGAAAGAGCGCTACAAGCATGTGTTCTATTGTGCGAAATCGAGCAATATCACCGGGCTTATGGCTGTTATTGATGAACTGGAGAGTTTGGGCGAGGAGCGCAAATTCATCCTGGAGGAGCTCATAACCAAGGAAGGTGATAATCTGCTGATTTTTTCTGTGAGGAATGGTGCTTTGGACACCGTTAGATATTTGCTATCGATAGGTGTAAACGTCGAAGCTAAGAACGCCAAGGGGGAAACTCCGCTCAGCGTCGCTGTGGATAGTGGCAACATCGATATGATAAATGCCATAAGCGAGATGAAAGTCGGCTTCGATGTGAAGCAAGAAGAGTAGAATATAAGTCCGTGCGTGATTGTGTACCCCTGGACGGTTCCAGACGTGTAGTGGGCGTGTGTCGAATAACTAAAGTAAATAACGGGGGTGTCTTATGCGCAAAAACGTTGTGGATCAGCAAAACAGTTTCATATCGTCCATACGCAACATAACCAGCAAAGAGCTGCCATGCTTCAGTGGATACCGAGTCATCATTTTTATGATGCTGGGTATTGTGGGCTTAGGGATGTGTTGCCTACTGAGCGGTTTTTCCCTACTGTCCGTAGGCGCCAGCTGTCTGTTCATGTTCCTCATCGCATGTGCACCTAGCGGGTTTTTTATAAACGCTCCCAACGAAGCTAAGGTGGTGGAATTCTTTGGTGAGTATATCGGCACATCGTTCGGGGCAGGTTTACTGTTTACCGTGCCGTTTTCCACTAAGCGTGGGGTTTCCCTAAAAGTTGAGAGCATTAACACTTCCGTGATGAAGGTGAATGATGCAGACGGGAATCCTATAGAAATAGCGGCCGCAATAGTGTGGAGGGTGATATGCCCGGCGAAGGCGTGTTTTAACATTAGCGACTACCATGGGTTTATCTCGGTACAGGGGGAAACAGCGCTTAGGGAGCTTGCCGGCAGCTATCCATATGACACCAACTCCGGTGTGTCCTTGCGCCAAAATTCGACCGAAATTTCTCAAAAACTTAAGGGGATCCTGCAGAGTAGAATGGGCATTGTGGGTATTGAGATCGAAGATGCCAGAATATCTCACCTTGCGTACTCCTCCGAAATAGCGCAGGTGATGCTGAGAAGGCAGCAAGCCAGGGCGATTTCAGAAGCCAGAGTATGCATCGTGAAAAATGCAGTGAACATGGTAGATGAAGTACTGGCACATCTGGAATCGACACATAAAATTGATCTGACGGATGATCAAAAACTAAAGTTCGTGAGCAATTTATTGATCGCGCTAGTTTCAGAGAACGATACCCAACCTGTCATAAGTGTGGAGTGACACTCTCCGTCTCTTTGGGGGTGACATTCTATTACGTGCGGTACTCTTATAGGAGTCTGCAGGGGGAATACGCACACTTTACTTCTGTTTTCTATGAAGTTACAAGGCCGATTATGTGTGCATATTGCCTATAGGATAGACTTTCGTGTTTTAGATCGCCTTGATGTGCTACAATTCGCGGGTGCGAAGGCGTGTAGTCTAGCACTTGTGGCAGAGGCTCATGATCTGCATTCTCACCAAAATCCTCCTTCGGAACACACGCGTAGATCGGCGTGCGCTTATTTCGGTTTTGTGATTTTCTAGGCTGAGTTTCAGGCTTAGTGTCCTATATATCCTCAAGATTTCCAATAAAATTTTTTGATCAGGCTGCGCAAAGATCCTCGCTATGATCATACCATAATGGGCATTAAAAAGGCCCTGGTGGCTATAGAGGGCACGCTCATTTTTTGGCCAGGATTGGGGGTTTCTCATTCGCAGCTTGTCATCCGGCCGTATCCAGTTCTTGAATCGTTTTTTTTAGTAAGACCGGAGGTAAAGAACATTAGTATATTAAATTTTTATTGCGGGATGTACGAGAGCTTTACTACAAATCTCGCAGATGTTACAGAGGACGGCGCCACGGTACGTGAGTGTAAGTGTTACGACTCGCTTTGGGGTGCTGTCATACTTCAGGCGATGATAGATGTGACATCCGATTATAAGAGGACTGAAAATATTCTTGAAAAGGTGAAAGCATTTAATTGGATAAATGATTTGCACAGTGATTTCATTGCTGTGTGCCACTTAGCCGGCTACGACCCGATTTATGTCAGGAACAAAATGAGGGAAGTAATATCTAAAAAATCCGCGGGTCGCAAGTAGGCCCAAGTTGTTTCCTGGTGGTTATGCAAAGATTGTTCGTGAGTTCCGCGCGTTTCTCTCCTAAGTGGTGGAGAAACGCGTATGCTTTACTAAGTACTTTTTATAGTGATCAACCGGCCTCCGTATGCGGGGCTGTGTTTGTCATCTGTGAAGCTTTGTGATATACCCCGAGATCATTGGATACTCTCTCAAGATTGGTGTTGTTGCATGCTTTCGGAATATCACCGGATGGTTGATGCGCGTGAGATAGTATTCGACGTTTTGCAGGTAGCTGCGCTTCAAGAACTGATGAATTACGACCATGCGCCTCCCAAGAGGTGGGAATTCTGGCGCAGGAACCCATCTCGCAAGAAAGGTGTGTACCTGCACGGGGATGTAGGTACCGGGAAGTCGATGCTGGCGACCCTGTTTTTCGAGCATTCTGTTATAAAGTCCAAGAAAAAAATACACTGCAATATCTTTGTCCGAGATATTCATGACGCGCTGCACAAGGTGCGTTCTGCTGCTGACCAGCGTGGCGAAGATCATTGCATTGCGGCGGTGATGGACTCCATGTTGCAGGATGTGAATCTTCTTTACCTGGATGAGATGCAGGTCAACGATATTTGCGAGGCTGTGATATTCCGCAAGGTACTTTCGGTCTTGTTTTCCAAGAATTTAGTAGTCATGATGACCTCCAACTACCCGCCGCAGAAACTGTACGAAGACGGCGTGGGCAGGGAGCTTTTCTTGCCTGCAATAGCACTGCTTGAGCAACACATGCAGATTGTAGCCATGTCAGGGTGCCCGGACTACCGCGAAGCCAAAGGGCAGGGGGTTTCCAACTACTACATCGGAGAGGGGTCTAACCAGAAGCTGCATGAGCACTTTTTGCGGATTACTAACTCCGAGACTCCCAGGGATGTGTTGTTGGCGGTGGGTGGCAGGCAAATAAGGTCGGGCAAGGCTTGCGGCGCTGTGGCATGGTTCAGTTTCAGCGACCTATGCGGGAATGAGGATCCCATGTGGGTTGCAGACTACAGAGAAATAGCCAAAAATTTCTCCACCATATTCATCGCCGGCATTCCGGTGTTCGACCGTTATTCCTCGAATGAAATGAAAAGGTTCGTGGTGCTAATCGATGAGCTTTACAACAGCAAGGTCCGCATATTTTGCTCCCTGGCTGCTAACATTAACGAGCTATACGAAGGAGTATTTCCCATGGATTTTCGTCGTGCTGCGTCACGACTGGTAGAAATGGGTTTTAAATCGTGGCTGTAGCCGAATGCCCTTTCTTACGGGTGCATTGCAGTTGATTGATGCCTCCAACAGAATTTATGCCTGTTATCGCAAGGATGTGCCGCTCTATCCGTCTTACGAGATAGGCTGTCTAGGCATGAAATGAACAACTCGTCCGTGCCCAGTGCTGGGACCCTGAAATACCAGCCCTTTTGTTTCATTAGTGCCGCATATTCTATGTCCAGCTCCACCAGGGTCTCGGAGTGTTCTGATACGAAAGAGATTGGCACAACGACCACAGGAACGCCATCGTCCTGTGCCTGTAGGATTGCGGACTTCGTGCTTGGTTCCAGCCATCGTACGTGCCCAACTTTGCTTTGGTAACATATTAGATAGTCCAGGTTTGGCATGCCAAGGCCTTCCACTATCAAACGTACAGTTTGTTGTACGTGTTGCTGGTATGGGTCGCCTTCCTCAACAATATGTACGGGGAGACCGTGTGCAGAGAACAAGACCCTGGGGTTGGCATGTACTACTAAGGCTTTGCTGTATTCGTGCAAGAGTAACTTGCAGTGTGATGCTATGAAGTCTGCATGGCTGTGATAGCAGCACACCACGTCCGTGTTGAATTTGTAGTGCGCTCTGCGCGCGCCATCGTACCAGTCTTGGATGGCAGACAGAGTTGTAGTGCTGGAATACTGCGGATATAGGGGCAGTAATACCACCTTTTCTGGCTGATAATCGTGTACCATGTTCAGCACCGTGCCGGACTTGGGTTCGGCATGCCGCATGCACGTAAAGACCCTATAGCACGTGTCCACGTCATTGCTCAGGCGTTTTTCTAAAGCAGAGGCTTGGCGCTCCGTTTCCTCGAGTATCGTGGATTTTCCTCCCATGAGCGCGTAAATCTCCCGTGCAGACCTTGCTCGCAACTTCGAGATTAGCATAGCTACAAGTGCGCGCAGAGGCTGAGGCAACCTGATGACGTATCTATCACTAAATAAGCTGAATAGAAACTCCTCGACCTCATCCAAAGAGCCTGGTCCGCCTAGATTCAGTAGCACCACCGCCACCTTCCTGGCCATTGCACCTCACGACCGGTTTCCGGAATGATATCAGGTGGGACATGCTGTGGCAAGCCCCCCTACCTCAACCATGACCTGCGTGCTCGTTATATCAGGAGGATGCCACCTCCTCTATCGACGCCACCACTCCGAGAGAAGGATACTCCACTAACCGATGCAGCGTGCAACAGGGAAGGGACCCCAGTGATCCCGATGCTGGCAATCCACGCAACATCAGTGAACGCCGCCCTCGCGTAGGAATTGATGCTTTCCACAGTTTCAGCTGTCCGTGGAAATGCTCCCTCCCCTCTGCCCGAGGAATGCTTACCGAATTTACTGCAGAAGAAGTCTTGAGCAAGCCGGAAGGGAAGATGGACCAAGTCTACCGCAATCAGAACTGCGGTAGCCAATAACGTGATTGCCCTAAAAGGTATGAGTGCAACAGCGAGCGCCGCTGCCTTGAACATAGATAAGGTGGAAGGCTTCTCTCCTTCCGATGCCGAAGCCGACATCTGCTGTTGAGGCCCTGAGCTTCTCCAT
>JBQEQV010000073.1:0-9510 GCA_052043585.1 Anaplasma sp.
TCTCTTGTCACACCTCCAGTGCTGCCAACCTTTCCTTTTCTCACTCACACCTGCGGCGTCACCAATCTCTTCTCTCAGAATCCATGCAAAACAGCTTCTCCATTCCTTACACCCTCTATCCAAAACGATCGTTCATCAACGCATCACACCCAACAAAGGTGCAACTTCATCCTCTCCATCACATGTCTCTACACCTCCCCCCTTTTTTCCATATGGGCCCGCCATTTTCACTTCTCATCTGATACCTTTTCCTCAGCACGCAACTTCACCGGGCTCAACCGAGAAGCCTGAGCTTTAAGGATAGCAAGCTAATGGCTCGGGGGGCAATATCATTTCCTAAAAGGAACATGAATCAGCACCTGCATACCGGTACCCCTGCGTTGGGGGCTCCTAGTACAAAAGAAGCGATATCATGAGTGGTACGTAAAAGAGTCCTATGATTGTGCTGATCAGTAACATCATTGCGGCCATGTCTGGCTGATGGTTGAACATGGAGGCCAGTATGACCCCGGTGCTTGACATCGGTATGATCGCCAAAAGGATCAACGCCTGGTATACGTGGCTGTTATATAAGCATGGCCCATTGCGGTCCAGGAAGATGAGTAACAGCACGAATAAGGGCCAGGCTATGTACTTGATCAATACTGTGAGTGCAATAAGCTTCCAGTTTATAGAGAAGTCCTTGATGTTTGCCATGGTGATGCCCAACACCATGGTGCCGAGAATCATGTAGGTGCTTGTGAGGTCCGTGAACGTGTGGGACAGAAATTCCGGTATCTGTATCTTAAGGCGGTTACATATAAGTGCCGCTACAGCCGAGTGAAATGCCGGCAAGACTGCCAACTTTTTCAGACATTGCTTTGGTGTGTATAGCCCCTGGGTTGCTATGTAAAAACCTATGCTCTGCTCAAAGAAAACCATGCCAACGTAACACATCAGGTATACAGATACTGTTTCCTCGTCGAATAGAGCAATGGCCACGGGCAAACCAAAAAAACCCATGCCAGAGCCCCCAGAACTAAACGCAAGCATGTTCCTTGTGTGGTCCCTAAACACCAGGGCCGATACTCGGTACACCGTCAACGACATCACACAACAGATGACGAACGTGACGAATGGCAATGATATGAACCCCGGCGTTATCTTGATCTTACATATGCCGAAAAAGACGACTACTGGCCCTACTCCGTAGAATAGTAACTTGCTGATAGTGACACCATCTAGCTTCACGAATTTGCCTACAACAAATCCGAACAGGATTGTTGTGTACAAAGGCAACACCTTCAGCATTAAGGCAAGGAACATACCAACACTTCAAAATGATCAGGCCCGCACGAACCACGTGCTTCGGTATCCTAACACAAGTCAGAATCCTCTAACAACAGATTAATGGGACCGGACACTAGACGAAAAGGCCTACAGTCCCCTGTGCCTCAAGAAATTCTCGGAGTAGGACTTAGGTTTTTTCCGAGCAATCTGCTCCTGCAACACGACGTACGGAATACCGTGAGTTTTTGCATAAGATATTGCTTCCTTTCTATTCGGAAAACGGAGCTTGACCTGAGGTGTCGTGTTTTTAGAACCTGTCCATCCCATGAGCGAGTCCCGATACTGGGAACAAGGGGATGGAAACTCTACGTACCAGAACTGATTCCTGCTCACACCAGCTTGCATAACATTTCTGGAAGGCCTGTATATCCTCGCTACGCACGATGCACCACCGGACACTTGTCATCACCAACGGAAAAGCTAAGATTGCAGCAGTGTATCAGGTATTTTGCAAATGTCTATTAATACTAAAGGCGAATTTGATGCGGCAGTACAAGAGCTGGAGCGTATTGTGGAGGAGCTTGAGCGTGGTGATGTTTCCCTAGACAGAAGCGTGGAACTGTATGATCGAGGTAAAAAACTTCATAAATATTGCGATGGAGTTATAAAAGAGATTACGCTCAAAATTGAATCTTTGGGCGACGAAAAACTCGAGTAGATAACGAACCTAGACTACCCAGATCTCCAGTTCTGCCGCATGCTGAACTGCGCGGAAGGAGCTTCCAACACGCGTGTCAGCTCATACCTTACACGACCCCGAGCTTCGAGCATGTAACAACTTTCGGCAAACAGGATGGCGCGACATGACTGATACAAAAGTGCAGTCGCGCGCCTCAGACCACAAGGCCGCCTCTAAACATTATACCGACCCGGATTTCAGATAGAGCTGGCTTCTGTCCGGCCTTTCTACTGTACGATGTTGGAATCTATTGCAGAGACCAGCCCCTGCACGTCAGCTCCCACAATCCTGGACCGCTCCTCCCCCTCAGAAAAAATGACCAAGGTGGGTACGGCGCTGACGCCGTACTTCAGGGGAGTCTCTTGATTGTCCTGGACGTTCAGCTTGTAGATCTTAAGCTTGTCTGCATACTTTTGTGCGAGCTTTTCTAGCTGTGGACCGAGCGCCACACAAGGCCCGCACCACGGAGCCCAGAAGTCAACTACGACCAGGCCACTGCCGGCACAAACCTTGCCAGAAAAGTCAGCGTCACCAATCTCAACCACGCCATACATACGAACCCCAAAAAGGAAACCTAACTTACCTGGACGGCCGTTTCTTTACCCCAGAGACCGAGCGATACATCCTCTCGTTGAACACGCAAGCGGTACTAGAACCGTATCGCAATGTGAAAGCCGCAGCAACGCGTTCCACAACCACGTAATCCCCCACGACCCTAAAGTTCACAAGAGACTCATATCCCTCAGAGTCCACATTAAACACCGAAGGCAAATCTCCGCTTATGCCAGAAAACTGCATATAGGTGAACCTGCGATCGTCAAATACCCGAATGGGAACTATCGCAGCGGATCCCCTAGAGTGAGACACGGAGTAGTCGAAATTCAAGCCCTTTTTTGCCACCTCAGGATCACTCAAATCTGGAACGTCGTTTTGGTATGTGGGGAAGGTTACTCCGCTACCTGAATCCGCGAGCTCCCCATCAACGCTGTTTGTCGAGGGATAAACAAACCTAACTTCGTACGCAAGCCTGGGGTCATCGAGGCCAGAAGCCTCCTCCGCATGCAATTCAAAATAATATACGCGCCTATTGGTTATGATGGTGACATTAGTATCTGCATTGTCTCCCACAGGCTTGATGAACAGCCTATTTCCCTTAGGCACGAGTTGCCATCCGGTAGAATCCCCCATGGAGACCGTGTCTATAATCTCTCCGGCCTCGAACAATATGCTGGACTGATAACCGTAAAACCCAGTGTACCTATGCACGGACTGGGGGTTAAAATTCATAATCTTTATGTGGTCATCAGCAGCTATGGAGCGCGGCTCTTGCTTGCCGGAAGCACCAGAACTACACAACAACAGCACCGCGGCACAACAAATCACGTAAGCCTTTTTCATAAGCCAATGGTATAAACAAACACCGGAGCTAAGTCTAGCACTAATGTGCCAATCTGCAACCAATCAATAGGAAAATAGTACTTAATTTTGCTATCAGTTTTGGGGATGTTAATCAGGCGAGCATGCATGCTCGCGCATCTATAGCGTCGACGTATAGGTCATTTTGCATACCCACGCCGCATAACGCCAGCTTCTCACTTCACCTGCAGTAAAGCTAACCAGGGGGACCATACCTGCAGCAGCGCCCCTGACCCCAGACTTTGTTGTGCTCAGAGCAATATGTCGGTGTACAATTCATTCTCGGTAGGCTCGGGGCTATTCTGAGCAAACTCTACCGAGGCATTGACCACGCTGCGGATTTCCTTGTCCAGGGCCTCCAGCGCACTTTCTGTCGCAATTTTGTTATGAATTATGTAGTTCTGCAAGTTTAAAAGCGGGTCCCGGGTTTCCCGAACCTCATCCACTTCCTCTCTGGTTCTGTATTTGGCCGGATCTGACATGGAGTGTCCCCGGTACCGGTAAGTACACATTTCAAGCAAAATCGGGCCCTTTCCACTACGACAAAACTCTGCAGCGCTGCCCGCAGCCTCAATCACGGCCAGAACGTCCATGCCATCCACCTTTCGACCCGGTACCCCACACCCTTCGCCTCTCTTCGATAAATCGGCTATCGACGAAGACCTGGCAACCGACGTACCCATGGCGTATTCGTTGTTTTCCAATACATACACGACGGGAAGCTTCCAAAGAGCCGCCATGTTAAAGGCTTCATAAACCTGTCCCTGGTTCATTGCCCCATCGCCGAGACATGTAAACACAACGCCTCCGGTTTTTTTGTACTGTGCCCCGAAGGCTATGCCAGTTCCTATTGGGACCTGAGCCCCAACTATGCCATGGCCGCCGAAGAAATTTTCCTTCGTGTTGAACATATGCATGGAGCCACCCTTGCCCTTAGAGCATCCTGTGCTCTTTCCCATGAGCTCTGCCATGACACTCTTGGGATCCTCGCCAGAAACGAGCATGAAGCCATGTTCTCTGTAGCTAGTAACCACAGAGTCCACTTTCTGCAGTACGTGCTTTATCCCCGCGGCTATTGCCTCTTGTCCTATGTATAGATGGCAAAACCCTCGAATGAGGCCCATACCGTACATCTGTCCCGCTTTCTCTTCGAACCTGCGTATCAGCAGCATGTCTCTGTAGCACTGCAGAACTTGCTCGTCTGTAATGCCGGAACTGCGCTTACTCTTGCCCATACGAGATAACCTTCATCATCTAGCACATCGTCAACGGTGCCACTTAGTACCTCGTAAAACGGCTTCTTTCAAGGTATTTCACACCTTTGGTCGGATGTATGATGCAGGTAATAGCTCAACTTTCGCCGAGCCAGCGCTTTACATCCTGTATCCTGCTGTCCGCTAGAAGCGATGGTACATGCCCAACTCCATCGTATTTTATGTAGTCCACGTTTTTCTTGGATTCCAGCATCTTCTTCAGAACGTCTGACGTTAGTATGTTTGAGAATTCCCCCTTGAGTACCAGTATTCTCTCGCATTCCAGCTGTTCCCACACGTCCCAGATGTCGAAAACCCCTGTTTGACTCTGCTGGACTTCACGCTCCAACGCTATGCCAATACCTGGATCCAAGGTGGGAATATACTTGCCATCTCGTTCCATGATCCTATTCTCCACGATGTGATTCCACTGATCTTCTCCCTTGATGCCAAAGTTGCGCAGTGTCTTTTCGAAATATTTTCGGGCCTGTTGCTTGTCGTCAAATGTGGGCAGCTGCGTTAAGAGTTCCACTAACTCCAGCAGGGGCTTTTCCGATATTTGTGGACCGATGTCGTTCAAAATTAGCTTTTTTATCTCAAGTACGTCACGGGAACGTGCTGCTAGGAACATCCCAATGATGCCTCCCATGGAGGTTCCCAAATAATTGCATATTTTTATATCAAAATACTTTGCAAGATGCAGTATGCTGTTGCAGTATGTATCATAGTTGTAGAGCGAGTTATCCTTTAGCCACGAACTTTTACCTCGCCCTACAACGTCCACGAGTATCACTGGAAAGTCCGATATAGCCTTGCCTAGATAGTCAAAGCACATGCAATTCCCTCCCATGCCATGCACGCATATAAGCGGGGTTTTATCCCCCATAGTAGAGGAGTTATACAGCCTGTAGTACATGTAAAAATCTTCCTTGTATGGCACAAGGATTCTGCCTTCTTGGATGGTATCCATATATCAATGATGCCTCGGTGAGCTATTTGTTGGCAGTGTACATGCTCGTTAAGGGCCAGACAAGCTTTTTGGCGCGGCTCTGTACTTGTTGCAGTGGATTATGCGTATGATACCAGGGTTGCATCAATTTTCTCTGCGACACCGAGTGCAATGGCCGATTGGAATGAGAAAAAACCTGCAATGAAAATTAAAGTAATGTATTGACACTGGATGTGTTCTCGATTAAGAATGTTACCTCTGTGGAGCGCTGGCCTTCTGGCTTCGGGCTCGATGGTTGACAAGTTAGTAGAAAGATCAATGGTAGGGATTGTTCTCGTAAATTTTTGAGAATGGTCTCGATTCGATTAGCTGATTAAAGTATAGAATGGTGCAGTTTTGATACTGCACGTATCGCTACGAATGAATAAACAAGCAAGAGCACTTGATGGATGCCTTGGCGCTGAGAGGTGATGAAGGACGTGGTAGGCTGCGATAAGCTGCGGGGAATTGTCAACAGGTTTTGATCCGCAGATCTCCGAATGGGGAAACCCGGCCAATTTTTTGGCCATTGCATACTGAATCCATAGGTATGCAAGACGAACCCGGTGAACTGAAATATCTAAGTAGCCGGAGGAAAGGAAATCAAAATGAGACTCCGTTAGTAGTGACGAGCGAACGCGGAACAGGTCTGTGGTCTGTAATTAGAAACTGGAATACCTTGGAAAAGGTGACCGTAGAGGGTGATAGTCCCGTACAGGTAAGAAGGTTACAGATCCTTGAGTAGGGCGGGGCACGTGAAACCCTGTTTGAATGTAGGGGGACCATCCTCTAAACCTAAGTACTCCTTAGCGACCGATAGTGAACAAGTACCGTGAGGGAAAGGTGAAAAGAACCCCGGTGAGGGGAGTGAAATAGACCCTGAAATCGAGTGCTTACAAGCAGTTGGAGCCTATTTGCGCATTGCAGCTTGCTGTGGTGTGCTAGTGGGTGACAGCGTACCTTTTGCATAATGGGTCAGCGAGTTAGTCTGTTGAGCAAGCTTAAGCCGTTAGGTGTAGGCGTAGCGAAAGCGAGTCTGAATAGGGCGTTTTAGTTTGACGGATTAGACCCGAAACCAAGTGATCTAGCCATGGCCAGGTTGAAGGTGTAGTAAAGTACATTGGAGGACCGAACCTGTTACTGTTGCAATAGTATTGGATGAGCTGTGGCTAGGGGTGAAAGGCCAATCAAACTTGGAAATAGCTGGTTCTCCGCGAAATCTATTTAGGTAGAGCGTTGTACCATACGTTGCCGGGGGTAGAGCACTGAATGGACTAGGGAGACTCATCCTCTTACCAAATCCAATCAAACTCCGAATACCGGTTAACGGTTCTGCGGCAGACACACTGCGGGTGCTAAGTCCGTGGTGGAAAGGGAAAGAGCCCAGATCGCCGTCTAAGGCCCCAAAGTTATGGCTAAGTGTGGAAGGAGGTGAGAAGACCAATACAGCCAGTAGGTTGGCTTAGAAGCAGCCATCCTTTAAAGAAAGCGTAACAGCTCACTTGTCTAAATAAGTCTTCTTGCGCCGAAAATGTAACGGGGCTAAAGCCATACGCCGAAGACGCGAGCATCCGGCTTGCCGGGTGCGGTAGCGGAGCGTTTCGTAAGCCTGTGAAGGTAGCTCGTGAGGGCTGCTGGAGGTATCGAAAGTGAGAATGCTGACATGAGTAGCGTAAAGGAGTGTGAAAACCACTCTCGCCGAAAACCTAAGGTTTCCTGTGTTAAGTCAATCTGCGCAGGGTTAGTCGGCCCCTAAGGCGAGGCCGTAAAGGAGTAGTCGATGGGAATCAGGTTAATATTCCTGAACCTTTTAAGCGTGACGGATCTTGTGCAGTGCGTGTCTTATTGGATTGATGCGTGCTTTAAAGAGGTCCCAGGAAATAGCGCTTAAGTTTATAAGTCCGTACCGCAAACCGACACCGGTAGGTAAGTAGAGTATACTAAGGCGATTGAGAGAACGATGTTGAAGGAACTCGGCAAATTGCACCTGTAACTTAGGGAGAAGGGTGACCTGTGGATGGGCAACCATCTGTGGGTGGCACAGAGCAGGGGGTAGCGACTGTTTACTAAAAACACAGGGCTCTGCGAACACGTAAGTGGAAGTATAGGGCCTGACGCCTGCCCGGTGCTGGAAGGTTAATATGAGGGGTGAGAGCTCCAAGTTGAAGCCCCAGTAAACGGCGGCCGTAAAACTGACGGTCCTAAGGTAGCGAAATTCCTTGTCGGGTAAGTTCCGACCCGCACGAATGGCGTAACGATTTCCCCGCTGTCTCCAACATCGACTCAGCGAAATTGAATTCCCCGTGCTGATGCGGGGTACCCGCGGGTAGACGAAGAGACCCCGTGCACCTTTACTATAGCTTTACATTGGTGTTTGGGATGCGATGTGCAGGATAGGTGGGAGACTTTGAAACCGGGGCGCCAGCCCCGGTGGAGTCGTCCTTGAGATACCACCCTTCGTGTTCTTGACATCTAACTACGCTCCATTTCTCTGGAGCTAGGACATTGTATGGTGGGTAGTTTGACTGGGGCGGTCGCCTCCTAAAGAGTAACGGAGGCGTACGATGGTAGGCTAGAGCTGGTCGGAAATCAGCTTGATAGCACAATGGCAAAAGCCTGCCTGACTGCGAGGCCGACAGGCCGAGCAGAGACGAAAGTCGGTCATAGTGATCCGGTGATTCCGTATGGAAGGGTCATCGCTCAACGGATAAAAGGTACGCCGGGGATAACAGGCTTATGGTGTCCAAGAGTTCATATCGACGACACCGTTTGGCACCTCGATGTCGACTCATCACATCCTGGGGCTGAAGCAGGTCCCAAGGGTTCGGCTGTTCGCCGATTAAAGTGATACGTGAGTTGGGTTTAGAACGTCGTGAGACAGTTCGGTTTCTATCTTCCGTGGGCGTTGGAAATTTGAGAGGATCTGACTCTAGTACGAGAGGACCGAGTTGGACGCACCTCTGGTGTACCAGTTGTTGTGCCAACAGCATAGCTGGGTAGCTAAGTGCGGACGGGATAATTGCTGAAAGCATCTAAGCGAGAAACCCCCCTCAAGATTAGATTTCCCCATTAGGGCCGTGAGAGACCATCACGTTGATAGGCCGGAGGTGTAAGTGCGGTAACGCATGTAGCTGACCGGTACTAATAGCCCGATTGGTTTGTTCATTTGTTGTGATGCGTGTAGTGTCAAGGCTGCACCATCTTTACTTTAATCCTTTCTACTAACTTTATTATGGACATTTGGCTGGTGGTTATGGCGGGAGAGAAACACCCGGTAACATTCCGAACCCGGAAGTTAAGCCTCCTAGCGCCTGTGGTACTTTGTCTTAAGACACGGGAGAGAGGGTCGCTGCCAGCCTTTGGTCCCACTTTTAATTCTGTTTTTCTGACATAGAGCTTGTGGCTTGTCGCTTGTGTTCTGCAAGATGTTCAGCTGCGACACAATTCTGCGCATGGTTGCAGTGCTGCATATAGCATTGTTTATCTAAGATCGCTTGGTTAAGTGGTGTTGTATTGCTGCTCTGACGGCACTTTGGCAGTGTTTGTTGGTCTCGCTGCTGTTGCTGCAGCCAGCGTTTGCGCCATCTTTGTTCTCGCCGGCATGCTGCATCGGTCGCCTCAAATGCCACTTTCAGTGTATCGTACTCAGTTCCCTGAAGGGCCTTGCCGTCGCTGTTGCTGTCCTCGCTACCGATCCCGCAACCCTTGGTGCAGTCGCCGCCGTTAGTCAGCACTTCGCTGCCGGTGCTGCCGCCCTTAGCACTACTCCTACAATTAGTCTTGCGGGTGACATTGTGACTTTCACCCTCACCAGTCCCACAAATCTTATGGCTCACATTTTTTGG
>JBQEQV010000074.1:0-3215 GCA_052043585.1 Anaplasma sp.
TCAGGGTGCCGCTGCTGCGGCTGTTCCTGCTGCCGCCTCTGCTGCTCTTGGTGCTCTTGGGACCACCGTCGCTGGTACTGGGGCTATGGCCGTGGTGTTGTCGCTAATGCTCTTCCTGCTGCTATCGCTACTGGTCCCGAAGCAGCTGGTAAAGCTGTTAAGCTTCTTAAGGAGGTGGTGGAGGCTTCTAAGGAGCTTGGTACTATTGATTTCTCGCAAGAACTTGCTAAAAAGGCTTTAAATAAGACCTTCAGTGTTCTAGCTGGCCAGGCCGGTCACACCGCTGTTACTACCGCTGAGAAGGCCGCCGTTGCTAATGCTGCTGCCCAGATGGGCGCAGCTTTTGATGCTGTGGACGCTACTGTCAAGTCTGGTCTTGGTGTTGTTATAATTTTGCTGAGAAGGCTGTTGAGGTTACTCAGCAAGCTGCGAAGGTTTCTCAGCAGTATACGCACCTGCTTGATGTTTCTAAGGTTGGCTATGCTGCTAAAGCCGTCCTTGATGCTACTGAGACTATGGTTGCGGAGTCTGTTACGAGGGCTAAGAATGCTCCTGGTCTTCGTGCTGCTTATGGTGCTGAAGGTGTTCCCGCTCAGCTGGACCTGCTGCCGTCACTAGCGCCACCACTTGTATGGATGGTTAATCCGTGAGCACTTATGCAGGTTTCTTGCTTTATCAATTTATCCGAGTCGCTTGTTGTCTCCTCAACAATTGCCTTGACCTCGGTGATGCTGAGAACTAAGATGAAGGTCTTGCATAGGGTGCGGAGAGTTCTTTGTCCAAATGAGCGGAGGTGTCTTACCAGTTTCCATAGAGAAAGAGCTGGAGAGTTCCTATCTTTCCTATGCGATGAGCGTGATTGTCAGCAGGGCAATTCCAGATATTCGTGATGGCTTAAAGCCCGTTCATAGACGGATTTTGTACTCTATGTACAAGTCTGGATATGACTTCAATAAGGCTTATAAAAAGGCAGCACGTGTCGTGGGTGACGTTATGGGTAGGTATCACCCGCACGCGGATACTGCCATTTACGATGCGCTTGTAAGGATGGCGCAGGATTTTTCTCTCTTGGTGCCGCTGATAGATGGCCAGGGTAACTTCGGTTCCGTGGACGGGGATCCTCCCGCTTCAATGAGGTATACAGAGGCAAGGCTGGCAGAGTCTGCTCATTTTCTGTTGAATGATATAGATGAAGACACTGTAGATTTTCGTCCTAACTATGACGAAAATGAGGAAGAACCGGTGGTGCTGCCGGCGGAGTTCCCTAACTTGCTTGTCAATGGCGCGGGCGGTGTTGCGGTGGGAATGTCTACAAACATTCCGTCGCACAATTTGGGTGAAGTAGTCGACGCCTGTGTGGCGTATATGGAGCGTCCTGATATAACTCTGGATGAGTTAATGGCAATAATACCCGGACCTGATTTTCCTACGGGCGGGATCATAATGGGTGACGCCGGAATCAGA
This sequence comes from Anaplasma sp., assembly GCA_052043585.1. GTDB lineage: Bacteria > Pseudomonadota > Alphaproteobacteria > Rickettsiales > Anaplasmataceae > Anaplasma. The sequence continues at coordinate 1,465 of JBQEQV010000074.1, forward strand.
TCTGCCTTTGCCTGTGGCCGGGGTACCATAATCATCCATGGTAGGACTCATACGGAAGACCTACCCTCCGGAAGGCAGGCAATTATAGTTGATGAGATCCCCTATCAAGTAAACAAAGCGAAGCTGGTTGAAAGAATACACGAGCTCGTGAAGGAGAAGAAGATAGAGGGCATCGCAGATCTTCGTGACGAGTCTAACAAGTCTGGCATAAGGGTGGCCATAGAGCTTAAGAAGCATGTGAATTCTCAGGTGGTGCTGAATCAGCTTTACGGGTTGACTCCTCTTAGAACGAGTTTTAGTACAAATACCCTCGTACTTGACAATAACAAGCCCAGGGTTATGTCCCTGCTTGAGATTATTGATACGTTTGTCAAGTTTAGGAGGGAGGTTGTAGTCCGCAGGACTAGGTTTAGGCTCAAGAAGGTTAGAGAAAGGGCTCACCTCTTCATAGGGATGTTCATCGCAGTGCTGAATATTGATGAGGTGGTTGCGATTATCAGGGGCTCTGAGGACAGTTCTCAAGCTGCTCTAACGCTGCGGGAGCGCAAGTGGAATCCATCTCCAGACGTGCAAAGCATGATAGAGCTAGTGTCAGATAGTACGGGTGTGGCCGAAGGTGGCATGTATCAGCTGACTGCAGCGCAGGTCAAGGCCATCTTGGAAATGAGGCTGCAACGTTTAACCGGGCTTGAGACGGGTAAGCTGGAAGCTGAATTGCGGTCCATGGTTGCTCTAATAACTGAATACACTAAAATTCTCGGGACAGAGTCACTGCTGATGGATTTAGTCAAGCAAGGGCTTCTCGATGCGAAGGCAAAGCTGGCAAAACCCAGAAGTACGGCCATTGAGCAATCTACCGAAATTGACGCTGAGAGCCTGATCCCCCGAGAGGAGATGGTGGTCACTGTGACCATGAATGGATTCGTTAAGCGGGTTAAGCTGTCTAGTTACAGGGCACAAAAGCGCGGTGGTAAGGGACGTGTAGCCCAGGGAATTAAGGAAGAGGACGTCACTACAAAGCTGTTTGTAGTCGACACGCACACCAGCGTGTTGTTTTTCTCCAATGTTGGTAAAGTCTATAAATTGAAGGTATACAGACTGCCGATTGGGGAGCCAGGTTCGCGTGGTAGGTCTTTGGTAAATATTTTTCCGCTGTCTGAAGGGGAAAATATCACTAGTGTAATGCCGCTGCCTGATGCTGAGGACGAAGGAGAAAAGGCAAGTTTGGATATGGTGTTCGCGACTGCGTCTGGCAACATCAGACGCAATGCTTTGTCGGACTTCCAATACGTGCCTTCTGGCGGGAAGATAGCCATGGTGCTCACTCCTGGAGATCAGTTGATTTCCGCGCAAGTGTGCAGAAGTGCGGATCATGTGTTGCTCTCCAGCAGGCTGGGTAAGAGCATTAGATTCTCTGTGGACAATGTGCGGCAGTTCAAGGGTCGGACGTCTGATGGGGTAAGGGCGCTGAAGCTCCTTGACGGAGACCAAGTGATCTCTATGTCTATCCTTCATGGCATAGAGGCCAGTACGGAAACTAGGGATTCCTATCTCAAAATCCCCGTTGAGTCGAGAATTGACGTCGCTAAGAGCGGGGAAATCAGTGCAAGAATTGAAAGGCTTTTGGTGGAGCACGGCATAGAGCGCGAGTCCTTCCTGAATATGGCGAGGGAGGAGCAATTTATACTGACGGTCACCGAGAATGGATTCGGTAAGAGGACTTCTGCCTACGAGTACCGCATAACTTCCAG
>JBQEQV010000075.1:0-1637 GCA_052043585.1 Anaplasma sp.
ATAACAACCCGTCGGATAGTGAGATATGTGGGAAGCACAGTAGGGAGCTCGTTGATAGCAAGTATAGCAACGGGGCCATATGCGGTATACCACTTCAACAGTTTTTCAGGGGTGGGAATCCTGGCGAACGTGATAGCAGTGCCGCTGACCACACTGATAGTGATACCGCTAGGTATAGTATATCTCATGACGAGGTCAACACTAATAGAACCCCAAGTAGGGTGGCTGCTAGAAGCGGCAGTAGGGGGAGTACTGAGGACAGCGCACTACATGTCAGAAGTAGAATGGTTGATTCTCAAAGTAAGAAGCATCCCGGCAGAGGCAGTGGCGGCAATTACGCTAGGGATGCTGATTTCCAGGTTATGGAAAGGAAGCGGGAGAGTATACCTGGGCCTGACGCTTATAGGAGTGGGAGGCACAATGGCAGTGAGGCATCAAACGCCAGATATAATTTTAAATGCGAAAGGAGTAGCAGCAAAGGAGAGAGATGGGAAGTTGTATTATGCCATAGGAAAGGGGAATGCCCGGGCTTACGCATACAAGGCCTGGGCCCGAGAGAATGGTCAGCTACACATTACCATGCAAAATGAATGTAGAGGGGGAGAGCGACGGTTAAAATGCACGAATGAAGGCTGTGAATATGATGAAAAAGTCCTAATATCAGAGAAAGTTAGCTTCGTGACACAAAAGTGCAAAGAGGCAGAACTAGTAATCTACACGGGAGACGATGGCTATCCGCCGTTGTGTAAAGGAATAGCACACCTGACGAAAAAGAAGGCGGCAAAAGAGGGGACCTACTATGTAATGACAGAGAAGGCCGTTAGAGTAAGGAGCACCCGGACAAAAAGGCCCTGGCACATAAACTCGAGTGGGGGAGATAACAACACCAAAGCTTCTTCAAAGTGGTTGAAGCCATAGAAGGTGAAGAGGGAATCCAAACGCTCTCTACCGCCTTGACTTCAGGTACGTAGTAGCCGAAGGCGCCGAACACAGCATCCTTCAGGGTTCTGCCCGCAGAGGGGCACCAATAGCCCCTCGCTGGAGTACGAACACCACACCTTGCTCAATTACAGCGGCTGTGTTTATGGCATGGGGTGCACGTGGGTCTGAAACCATTCTCTATAAGTGCCAAAATCGACGCGACCAAGTAGCATCTGCTTCGTCAAAGGAGAGCACCTCTGGGTGGCTCCCTTGTTCGCATGTGTGGTAATGCTGAGAGTATCGGTGCAGTCAGCGACCGAGCCCACCTTTGCTGTGCCGCATTTTACATAGGACAGGCAGGACAGTGCTTTACACACGCCACAGCAACACGAAAACTCGAGATCACTACGGTCATGCAACTAAAGACAGTCGCTATCGCTAGGCAGCGACAAAAAGTTGCCACTGAAGAAACACCTCAACAACCACAAGTCCGTGAACAAGAACGAAGGCTGGGGTATCAGCTGCTGTGATGAAGGGAGCACGTAACGCGAACTCTGCCAAAAAATGCAGGGTTGCCACTGGAAGCAGCCGTTACAGATACCACTCACGACAGAGCCCTCGCATCCGGGCCGAGGCGGGAGACTATAATCAAACGAAAGCGGTGTCAAGGCACATAAACGGGAGAATGGGGAGAAAAGCCTGAGAAGATGGGGAGG
>JBQEQV010000076.1:0-17469 GCA_052043585.1 Anaplasma sp.
GCTGTGAAGCCAGGGTTCAACAGCCGTATTCCAGGATACAAGAATCTTTCCGGTGCAATGGGTGGGATGAAAATGCGGTATCAAACACCGGGGAAGGAGTTTTTATATCAATCTGCGCCTGACTACTGTGGTTCAGCGTATTTTGATACGGAGACGAAGGAGTTGTGTGGGTGTGTTTTCCAAACTTGTTACCACACAACTTGGGCGACCCACAGAACCAGGCCGTGCAAGCACAAAGCATGTTCTATGTTGCTACTCCCGGGCAACCGGGGCTTTTGTAATTTTTTGCCGTGGAATGGACGTATAAAGTTCGTTCCGATCTCATTTGCCGATCAGGATTACTTCCACCCAGGCATCCGGGTTGTTAGCGACAAGCGTCGTTCTGGATCCACCGCTCCTCTGGCGCGAAGCCTATATCTTGATCTCGAACACCGGGAGACAGAACGGGAGTTCATGGTGGATTTAGGGGGGAATATGTACAAAATCCACGTGGAGAAAAAACCTGGGGATCTCATATGCGCAGCCCACAAGGAAGGGGATACCATAGTACGTACCGGATGCGTGCCAACGCCGACACTACCTAAGCCATATGTGCACAGGATACCCCGTAAGTCAGGAGCGATAAGGGTAACATTTTCTGGGTGCAAACGGCCTAGCAATTGCACTTTCGATCTGCATATGGGTGCAGAACAGAAATTTCCTGTCGACATGTCTGCGTTTGTGCCCTCCGTTACAGAGGATCACATGTTTGATCAATACGCCCTGTGCCCAGACGGGCCGATTTTAGAGCCAGAAAAAGTGGCAAAGATGCGCGCGGGCCAACTGCTGTGTCCTGGCGATCACACGCCTGAACTCAGGTATAAATCGGGTGGCACCAGCAGCAGCAATTTGAGATGCCTGGCTATCAATCAACCGTTTTCCCCCACTAAGGTAGTGTCGAGAAGACTTATGGCTAGTTTTATGAATCTTTCTCAGTTGCAGGAAAAAGGCGTTCTGCCGGATAGTTTGACCGATTCCATCTGTGAAAGCTGTACCAAACACTTTGAGTACAATCGCGCAATGATTAGAGATGCAAGAGGACGCGTCAATATCGATAAGTACAGCAAGCTAGCTCTTTCGCAATTGCAAGCACATACTTCTGTGATGAAGGATATTGCCACATGGAAAGATTTTGAGCAACGGGATGTAGGCGGGAGGAAGCTTGTTAGCGACGTGTGTCCCGGTCTGCCGCACATTCCTCTAAGCTCTAAGCAAGCACTGCTAGATCTACTAGTGCCAGATTCACAGGGAACTATATATCTGTCTAGGCAAGACATTTCAGCATGGGGTATCGCAGCTGACGCGGATTTGCAGTGTGGTGACTATAACATACCCTTGCGGTATTCGGAGCCCGCACATGGGTATTATGCAGTGGCGTACCCAGGGTCGCCAGAATTCATTGGAGATCCATACGACCAAGGCTTGTGCATTCTTGCTTCTCGGAAACGCAGAATAAAGGCCACGGACACAGTGTTTTCCGAAAATGCGCAAGTCAGTAAAAATCCACAGGGTGCCCCGAAATATGAATACGTCAAACATGGCATTTTAAAAGGCTGCAAATACGTAAGGGCGGATCTGTTTGAGGCAGGTACAACTGGCGTGAGAACCACGCATATTATGAAGAACCGTGACCCGAAGGCTGGATTAACGGGCATATTTAGCCTGGGAAACAGTGCTACCGGAAAGAAGACCGTGCTAGTTTTGTGCGCAGGTACCGTGCCTGTGAAAACCCTTGGTGACCAGAAAGGCCATGATTGCGCCATGTTTAGTGTGGGGCATAGTGGAGTTTTTATGAATCCTCAGTCTCTTAACTCGGTACATCAAAGTGGGCGGAGTGCACTTGAATCTGTGTACTCTGTGTACGGTACCAGAGATCATTCGCACGGAACCACTGCTCCACCGTCTGGCAGCATTTTATTGACCTGCATCGACTGAAACCTCATGCAGTGTCGGTTCGGTTGTGGTATGCCTTTGTAGTGATATCCGGAATGGGAGATCGCAAGACACGTGGAGCGCTAATACTCGAGCACGTTTACGTGACCCATCTTCCTATTGCTGCTGGGTTTCCGCTTTCCATATATGGAGACACTGCTGCGCGGGTCTGTGTAGGTCTGGTAAATTGAGGAGGTGTCCCCGAAGATATTTTTCGTGGTACAGGGAGCTAGTAGCTGCACTTCCCTGAGCGGTAGGCCACATGCCGCTCGTACTAACTGTTCAAACTGACTCACATTACATGCGTCTATGCTCCAGTGTCCGGAATTGTGCGGACGGGGTGCTATTTCGTTTACCAGCAGCTCGCCGCGGCTTGTGATGAAGAACTCTACCGCCAGGATTCCCGTAACTTCCAGCGATAATGCTATGGTGACCGCTATTTCTTCCGCTTGCCGGACCAGGGAACTTTCCACTCCCGCTGGTACTGTGGATTCGTCTAGAATTCCATTGATGTGCCTATTTCTCGCGGGGGGAAATAATACATAGGTCCTATCCTCAGCCACGGCAACTATGAGCGAGATCTCGTCCTCAACTTCAACGAACTTCTCCAAAATGTAACCGCGCTTCCAGTCTAACTCGGACAACTTTTCGATGTCTGAGGCGCTCCTTATAGCATATTGCCCTCTGCCATCATATCCGAGCTCTGCTGTCTTGAGCAAGGACGGATAACCCATATCAGCAAGCGCACAGCAAAGTTCTGCGTGAGAGCTGACAGCAGCAAAATTGGCGACAGGGACACCCAAATCGCTTATGTGTTTCTTCTCTCGCACCCTATTTTGTGCGATGTACAGCGCTTTTTTACCGGGGTGTACGGGCACTTTGGATAGCACGGCGTCCACGGCTTCGATCGGGATATTTTCGAACTCTATAATGGCAAGGTCGATAGAGGATGCAAACTCGGACAGCTTTGCGTGATCATCAAAGCCCGCGATGGTAGCCATGTTAGTGACAAAAACAGCTGGATCATCGTGGCGTTCGGCGAATACGTGGGTTCTATAGCCCATTTTCGACGCAGCGAGGGATGTCATTTTTCCAAGCTGTCCGCCGCCCATGATACCAACGACAGCGCCTACGTGGGAATGTGATTGTAGCATGCGATAGCGATTGATGTTGGAATAAAAAGCAACTATAATTATAACGGCAGAGGGGGATTCTTCAATTAGGATCTAACGGATTGCGTTTTGGTTTTTATATTGCGGGGTACTGTGCTATGACTGCCCTTGAATGTGGCAATATGACCGGCCTGATAGAGGTTGAGGTAACTCCCAGCTACCTTGAGGAGCATTCTATGCCTCACGAAAACTGCTATATATGGCTGTATAACGTCAGAATAAAAAACGTGAGTGGTTCCACGGTGCAGCTCTTGAGGCGCAGTTGGAAGATTATTGACTCGAAAGGTACTGTCAATGAAGTGAGCGGGTCCGGTGTAGTGGGCAGGCAGCCCGTGCTCAGACCAGGCGGATTTTTTGAGTACACTAGCGGAACGTGCCTTAGTACTCCATCTGGGGTTATGAACGGGTGGTATCAATTTGTTGATGAAGATAAGGCGCAGGTGTTCTACGTGGATGTTCCGGCGTTCTCGCTTGACAGCCCGTATGACAGCATGAGGCTGAACTGACGCCTTTTTAAGCTCGTTTCTCTTGGTCGCTGCGGCCGGCTCTGTGAGGGTGCGCTGTTGTGTGCTGCAGGGTTGAATTCTTAGGTCTTCGTTGCGTTTCGCGTCGGTTCTGGCCGTTCCGCAGCATGAAGAGTACGTACCGCGGCTTTATTTGTGTATACTGTCTGGGTTCACGAGATAGCTGTGCCGCCCATAATGTCCGTAGTTTGTGTATGTGCGCTGGCGTGCTACGTGCGTCCTGCGTGTCAGCAAAAATATATAGTGTTGTAGTTGGTTGTTGTTATCCTACCTGATGATAGGGGGTACAGTTAGTTATGCGGAGGTGCGGTATGACGTGTTTGGATTCTCTGCAAACACGTAAGACATTACGTGTTGGGGGGAGTTCTTACGACTACTATGAGTTGGACGCTGCTTACCGGAGCTTGGGTCTCGACGGAAGGAAAATACCTTTCGTTCTGAAAGTTCTTCTGGAAAATTTATTGCGCCATGAAGACGGTGTTAGTGTTGCATTGAGCCACCTGCAACACTTTGCTGCTTGTGTAAATACAGGGTCGGAGTGTGAGATGAATTTCATGCCGACCAGGGTTATCATGCAGGATTTCACGGGTGTGCCTGCACTCGTGGATCTAGCTGCGATGCGGGATTATGTGCGGCAAAACAACGGGGATTCTTCCCTCATTAATCCACACATACCGGTGGATTTGGTCATTGATCACTCCGTACAGGTTGATTTTTTCGGCACGAGTGACTCTCTCTCGAAGAATGTTGCGTTAGAAATGTCCAGGAATCTGGAGCGTTATAGATTTCTTAAATGGGGACAGTACGCGTTTAGAAACGTTCGCGTAGTGCCTCCAGGTACCGGGATATGCCACCAGGTGAATCTCGAATATCTGGCTAAGGTTGTGTGGAACTGTAACGGGACCTTGTGCCCTGATACGGTTGTTGGGACTGACAGCCACACAACAATGATCAACGGAATCTCAATTTTAGGTTGGGGTGTTGGGGGCATAGAGGCAGAAGCTGCGATGCTTGGACAGCCGATTACCATCAAGGTACCTGAGGTTGTGGGGTGTGAACTGCGCGGTGAACTGCGTGAGGGAGTGACGGCCACCGACATGGTGCTGACCATAACCAATATCCTCAGAGAACGAAATGTTGTTGGAAAGTTTGTTGAATTTTGCGGTGAGGGCCTTGAGGGCTTATCAGTCTTTAATCGGGCAACTGTGGCAAATATGGCGCCCGAGTACGGCGCAACCTGCGGGTTTTTCCCGTTTGATCAGAGTGTTTTGGACTACCTTGACATCACGGGACGCACGCAGAAGGATATAGATATAGTCGAATCATATATGCGTGCACAGGGGCTTTGGTATACGGGTGGTGAGATCTCATATTCCGACAGGGTAGTAGTCGATTTGTCTAGTATACAGCCTGTGGTTGCTGGGCCTAAGATGCCTCAGGAGAAGATATTGCTTTCTCAGGTTGCTAAAACCTTGCCGGAGTTTCCGGTGTCGTCCGCGGACTATGGACTGCAGGTGAAAAACGGTGATGTTGTGATCGCTGCCATCACAAGCTGCACGAACACATCCAATCCATACGTAATGGTGGCAGCGGGGATTGTTGCCCGCAAGGCTAGGGAGTTGGGGCTAAAATCCAAGCCATGGGTCAAGACTTCGCTGACGCCGGGCTCCAGGGTTGTTGAGGAGTATCTGAGAGTATCTGGCTTGCAAGAGCATCTTGATGAGCTTGGGTTCAATATCGCTGGGTATGGATGCGCAACTTGTATCGGTAACTCCGGTCCACTGGCCGAGGGGGTGGAGTCGTGCATAAGGTCGAATAATTTACTGGTTGCATCTGTGTTATCGGGCAACCGCAATTTCGAGGGTAGAATACATCCCTGCGTTAATGCGAATTTTCTAGGCTCTCCTCCGTTAGTTGTAATCTACGCTCTTGCTGGAACGGTGCTTCTGGACGTCACGCAGGACCCCATCTGCCGAGATCCAGACGGCAAAGGAGTCTATTTGCGGGATTTGTGGCCTTCAAATCATGAGATAGAGGACGTTATAAGTCGGTATATCTCCAAGAGCACGTTCATTGAAAGATACAGTGATGTTTTCAGAGGGGATGCGGTTTGGAGAAGTGTTGAATCCGTGGAGGGTGACACATACAACTGGGATCCAGAAAGCACGTACGTGCAAAGTCCTCCGTACTTTGGGCCTAAGGCTGCAGGTGCTGCCCCAAGGCGCCAGTTTGACGTTAGGAACGCAAGGGTGCTCATGTTGCTCGGTGATGATGTTACCACGGACCACATCTCCCCAGCGGGCAATATTCCCGCTAACAGTCCCGCAGGTGAATTTCTCATGTGTAGTGGGGTGAGAGAGCGGGATTTTAATTCCTATGGTGCTAGAAGAGGGAATCACCGGGTCATGGTCCGGGGGACCCTTTCTAACATCAGGATCAGGAACAGAATGCTGTCCGGAGTTGAAGGTGGCTTCACTCGGCACTTCCCCACAGGAGATGTCATGTCTGTCTTTGATGCTGCAATGCGCTACAAAGATGAGCACGTGCAGTTGATTGTGATTGCGGGGAAGAGATACGGCATGGGCTCGAGTAGAGACTGGGCAGCAAAGGGTACATTGCTTCTCGGGGTGAAGGCGGTCATCGCGGAGGGCTTTGAACGCATACACAGGTCCAACCTTATAGGCATGGGTGTACTTCCGCTACTTTTCAAAAATGAAAGCGACAATGTGTTCTCTGGTGATGAAATGCTGACCTTCAGTGGCGACATAGGCGTTAACAAGGAAATAAAATGCAAGGTCTACAAGGCTGACGGTAGTGAACGGGAAATCCCGCTGATATGCGCTGTTAGCACCAACATAGAGGAGGCATACTTAGCTTCAGGCGGGGTGCTGCACTACGTGCTGGAAAACATGATCAAAGGAGGGCCAGTTGAAGGTGAGATCTGAGAGCTTAGCATCTCACTTCTGAAGAGCAGCAGCGTTGTCGGGACGTGCGTGGATTTGCTTGGTACCACTTGAGATAGGAAGTCTAGTTTGGCTCTGTTGCCTACTTCAGCACCTTCTGGACAAAGAAGTATCCAGCTTCGGAGCCGACCTCGGAGTGTGAGAGGACTTGGTCCCTGATCCCGCCGTCGTCAACAACGTCATCGCGTGTTGGTAGCTCACCCAACGCTCCGTGCAGCATGGGGCTCACCCCTTCCGTGTTAACCTCAGACAAGACGCTAAACCACGTCACAACACTGCTTAATTCGCGGCAGTAGCGCTCAACTTCACTCTCAGGCACCTTAAGCTTAACCAGCTTGGCGACCTTTTCAAGCTCTTGACGATCTACATGCACCTGGTCCATAGATAACCTCCCTTATAGGATATGAGACAGAATGTAACTGCCCAGCAACCTGTCCACCGACTGCACCCTTATCTTGCCTCCATCGGCCAGCTTACTGTTGCTGATGGTATCTGTTACCACTAGGGAATCAAGCTCCGATGCCTCTATTAAAGCAGCAGCATTGCCGGATAGTATTCCATGAGTGATGCAGCCATGGACGCTTGTAGCACCTCTAGTCTTCAGCGCGGCAGCGGCGTTACACAGCGTTCCGCCAGAGTCAACGATGTCGTCCAAAATGAAACAGTGCCTATCTTTCACGTTGCCGATAACATGCATCACTTCAGATACTCCAGGGCTCTCCCGGTACTTGTCGATCACAGCCAACTGTACCGAGTTGACGCTGCGGCTTTTGGATAACACACTGATGAATTCTCTGGCCCTGGCTAAGGACCCGCAGTCAGGCGCGACCACGGCAAGCTTGTCAAGCATGTGACTGCCGATGATCTCATCTATAAACACATCAAACGCGCGCAAATTTGTTAGCGTCACGTTGAAGAAACCAGCAATTTGAGAGGAATGCAGGTCTACGGTGACGACGTGATCTATGCCGGATGCCTCGAACAGGTTTGCGATGACCTTAGAACTGAGCGGGGAGACCACGGTCTCAGACTCCCTGACGCACGACGTTACCCTGTCTTGTCTAGAGTAGCACAGATACGGCACTATTGCGGTGATCTTGTTAGGCAGCAATACACGCCTGACAACATCCGCGAGCAAGAATAGCTCGATCAGGCTATCGTTGACGGGTGCGCACAGAGACTGCACAAGAATAACATCCCGATGTTGTGCGTCAGGGTGACTGTCTGGAAACTCTATATTGATTTCCCCATCCGCAAACCTTGACACACGCGGGGAGACTACCGGGAGACCAGCTATACTAGACAAACTAGCGGAAAGAGCCGCAGCTGCGTCTCCCCCAGGGACTATTATCATAAAAATTTAACATCCAACCAACGAGCGCATGATAATTAGGCGCATCACAAAAGTAAACATGTTTTGCTGCACGTGGTAACATGGTTGCGTTCTACTATGGTATTTGTAATATGCCAACCGGACAGGAAGTTATTGACAGCTTACAAACTGTCACGGATCCTGAAACAGATGCGAATGTGTCTGGTATTGGAAAGTTCTCAGTTACCATCAATGGTGGGCACGTTGGTGTAATATTTGAGACACCAGGACAGGTGACTAAATCCTGGGAGCAGCGCTTTAAGGAAAAATGCGAGCATGCCGTTACAAGCAAAGTTGCAGGAGTGACAAACGTAACGGTCGCTCTGGTGCGAAAGAATGCTCGTGCGGACAAAGTGAAGGTAAGAGGAGTACGCAGCATACTGCTTATAGCTTCAGGCAAGGGGGGTGTTGGGAAATCCACCTTGGCTACCCAGATTGCTCTGTCCCTAGCCAGACGCGGGAGCAAAGTTGCGTTGGTCGATGCCGACATTTACGGTTCCTCCATTCCCTATCTTTTAGGCACCATGACGAAAGTGCAAATGGATGATGCAGGCATGATAGTGCCGAAAGAGGCGCTTGGGCTCAAAAGCATTTCCATTAGTAATCTGGTTGCTGATGCCAGAAAGGCAATCTTATGGCGTGGCCCCATGCTTACCAAGGCAATTACGCAACTCATAATGGGAACACGTTGGGGCGAAATAGACTACATGATTGTTGATACGCCTCCGGGTACTGGCGACGTGCATATCAGCCTAGCGACGAACTTCATAATAGACGGTGCAGTTGTTATTTCCACTCCTCATGAGCTGTCTGTTCTGCAGGTTATGAAAACTTGTGATATGCTACGCAGCTTGGATGTCAGATTACTGGGGATAGTGGAGAATATGAGCTATCTCGTGCATGATGCTTCGGGAGAAAGAATTCGCATATTTGGTATGGGGGGTGCGCGGGAAGTAGCCCAACTTACGGACATACCTTTCCTGGGGGATATTAGAATTGACTCCAGAATTTGCCAGGTTTCTGGGGAGAACGGCCCATCCGTTCTCGACGGGGAGTTGATGAGCATGTACGACGAGATTACGCAAAATATGCTGGAGGGCATCCACTGACGCAGTGACCTGCCCATGCTGTCCCAGTGCGCTCAATGACAAAGGCTGTCACGCCGGAAGGCACAGCAGTGGGACACACCACTACGACTCCTGCTCGTCCCTCTTGAAGAAGTCCGGAACCGACTTCCTGACTATCTTGTGAATTTCTCTCTCAACGATATCGCCTACGAGTCCGCGCAGGTTCTTGTTTAGCCACTCAGCGATCTGGGGCCTCAACGCACTCAGAGCCAGCTCCTCGATGGTGGGACTTGTGTTTGTCCTGGTGTTGGCAGATGGATTTTCTGACGCTGTAGCGGCGTTCACCAGCCTTCTGATCTCCTCGGTTGCTTCAGCTATGCTTTCAGAGGAGAGGAGCGAGTCATCCGAATCCTTATCCTGATCCTCGTCGCCATCAGAAAAGGAAGTCAGAGACGAACTCTCAGTCAACTCCATAGAGCAACTAATCTGCCGCTGCTGCACTTCCCGTTCTACCGAGCCACAGAAACTTTTAGAATGGCGCACCCTGCCAGTGCCTCGAACAACCTCAGGGCTTTTACCTAACTCGTCCTCCAGGTCTGTGTCCGGATCTTCTGGATTCTCCAGACACAAGATGTCGTCTTGGGAAGAAACATCACTGAGCATGACTTTCCTAATACTCGAAACCACTTCCTTTATCGATTGAAGGCCACTAGCATCACCCATAGCACAAAGCGCCTAATTAAACACCTGGCTAATTAACATTAAATTGCCCGATTAAGGCAAGCAAATTGTATTGACTTACGATCAATCCACTGTGAGCATTGACCGCACTTACCTTTGCTTTCAGCAGTTCCTGCTCCACATCCAAGACATCCAGGGTGGTTTTGAGATTCAGCTTTGCTTCCTGTTTTATGGCTTCCAAGGCTACTTCGGTAAACTTGACAGAATCACGCGCGGCTCTCAGCACAGATTGCGACATGGACAGATTCTCCCAGGCAAGGACAATCGACTCCTCAACCTCTCTCATAGTTTCGCGCATGGAGTACAGCATATGCTGCTTAGCCTTGTGAGCACGATCTATATCCAGGATTGCCATCCCGTGTTCAAGAATCGAAAACTGCAACTGTACCCTGAGCGTATGAGACGCATTTACAACATCGGTGCCTTTGAATGACTCGAGCGCAGATATGTTAAGCGACGGCAGTAGCTTTCTTGCTGTGGCCATTGCGACGTCCCGCTTCGATGCTAGATACATGTGCCTTGCCAACGCGAGGGAGAGATTACCCGTTTTTGCAATCTCTATAGCTTCATGCAAAGATTCTGGAACATGAGGTCTTTGCTTGGGGTATCGCAAATCAATCGGTGCTTCACCCACGATGCGCGCATAACCAGCCTGCGCTATTTTGAGCTTTCCATTGGCGCTTATGGCGTCGGATTTTGCCGCTGAGAGCCTTGCCCTTGCCTGTGCCAGCTCAGTTTTTGTAATCTCCCCCACGGAAAAACGCTTTTCTGCCGCAAGTAAATGATGCTCGAAAACCTTTACGTTGTTTTCGTTGAGCTTGTTCACTTCATGTGCGGATAGGACACCGACGTACGCCTTAACGGCACTAAGCAGAACTTTTTGCCTCTCGAGCGCGAGGCCAACGTCTTGTACGTTGTGTAGATGCTTTGCCTTGTCTAGGGACAAAATTGCCACGCCATCAAATACGGGTTGTGTCAGCATTATGGTAGATATACTCTGCTTTGGGTTATTGCCATTGTTCTCGTATGCGACGAAGTCGTACGCGATTCTGGGCAAAAACCCCCTTGCACTGGCACTTGCCACCTCTCTCTTGGCAGCTAGGCTTTTGTATACATGTGATTTGACGGCCAAGTTATTCTTCAGTGTTTTGGTCAATGCTTCCTCGAGCGAGGTGCCGTGGGCCCCCGAAGAGAGAGCAAACAATAAGGCGGACGAGAGTAGCAGAAATCCTCTACGCATAAGCAACCACCAGCGACTATGTGTTTCCAGATGTTATAGTACGTAGGATTACTGCCCTTGCAACATTTTAATGAGCAGGTGTTGCGTCAGCGGAACACGAACTATCGTGGCTCAACCTGCGCTATATGCCAAACGAGAAGCGTGCTCAGGAGTGTAGTTTTGAAATTGACAAACATCATACATGGTAGTAGAGTCCGGTGGAGCATATCTTGGTTTTTGGTTTCATTGTGGGCGTATTGGGTGTGAGGACTTTTTCCCTGAAGGCGGGTCAGATAGACAAGAAGTGGATTCTGATAGACGCCAAGGGGGCAGTGGTTGGGAGGCTAGCGGCGTTTATTGCTAGTGTGTTGCGTGGTAAGAATAAACCCGAGTACACCCCCCACATGGATTGCGGGGACAATGTGATTGTCATAAACGCTGATCAAGTTGAGTTTACGGGTAGCAAGCGGAGAAATAAGATCTACTACAGGCACACCGGGTACCCTGGTGGGCTGAAGAGTTGCACGCCCATGGACATCATGCGCTCGGGACGCTCCGAGAGGATATTGAAGATGGCGGTGTGGCGTATGCTTGGTGACGGGCCATTGGCCAGACAGCGTCTGAGGAATCTGAAGGTGTATTCTGGGTCGGAGCACGGCCATGAAGCACAGAAGCCCATACCGCTGGACTTTGGTGCTGTGAATGCGAAAAATGTGAGAGGGAAAGATGGTAGAGGGTGAGGGGGCTATTGACCCCAGTGCCGACAAGTCTGTGGCTAAAGTAGATAGTCTTGGTTACTCATATGGCACTGGCGGCAGGAAGGCTGCTGTGGCCAAAGTGTGGCTCAAGGTGGGCCAGGGTGTAATTACAGTTAATGGCATGGAGTGTGCTAAATACTTCAAGAGGGAGTCCTTGTGTCGTAGGGTCAGTGCCCCGTTCAGCGTTTCATCAACGGTTGGTTGCTATGACGTGAAGGCTGTGGTTTTTGGCGGTGGGATTTCGGGACAGGCTGGTGCTCTGGCTCACGGTATCAGTAAGGCGTTGAAGGACATGAATCCTGCGCTCCACCAGACTCTTAGGCGCTCCGGTATGCTGACCAGGGATTCTCGGGTTGTAGAGCGTAAGAAGTACGGGCAGCACAAGGCTAGGAAGAAGTGTCAGTTTTCCAAGAGATAGTAGGGTCGGGGTCGGTCCAGGCGAGTTGGAAGCGGTTTATTGTGTTCTCATGGTGGTATGTTTCCGGATTTCTGTTGGCGGGCTGGGTCCGCTGCGAGCAGGGTGTCCGGCATTGTTTTCTTGTTGAGAGGTAGCTCAATTTGGGTTGCTAAGATCAAAGGGTTGTATGAGGTAAGGTTGTGGATTTAAGCGTGATCGGCAGCGGTAAAAACGCCCCAAGGGAGGTTAACGTTGTTATCGAAATTAGCCAGGATTCGCATCCTGTGAAGTACGAGCTTGATAAAAAAAGCGGGGCGTTTTGTGTAGATAGGTTTTTGCCTACAGCGATGTACTACCCGTGTAATTACGGTTTTATTCCCGAGACCATGGCTGGAGATGGTGACCCGATTGACGTCTTGGTGCTTACGAGATTTCCAGTTATGACAGGTGCAGTGATAGTTGCGAAACCCTTGGGTGCCTTGATGATGCACGATGAGTCGGGTGAGGATATCAAGGTTATTGCAGTTCCGATCAGCAAGATTGACCCGTACTATGCTGCCGTTAGTGACTACTCAGACCTTCCGGAGTCATTTTTGCGCTCCATAGCGCATTTTTTCTCTTTCTACAAAAAATTAGAGGAGGGCAAGTTTGCCTCCGTCGGTGAATGGAGAGGTGCAGGGTTTGCGCAAGAGCTCATACGTTCGTCGATAGCGTCTAATCGTGGTAGTCACAACTAACTGTGGGGCTCTGGGATATCCGTTCTGTGATATATAAGGCACAAGTCTTCTAGTCCTGGGTACTGCAGGTGGTGCAAGTAGAAGTTTGCATGTGCTTGAGATTGAAAGGCATCAGGACTGATGCTCAGGAGGGTGAGCCTTGTGTAATTTTCGGAGGTGGAAATCGAGCGGCTTATAACCCAAACTGCTGACCGAACTTGCGCAAATTCAGTGTGCAAACTCCCTTTGCAGCGGTGTATCATGCTGCATCCATTGCCATTAGCTAGGCTTGCATTTATGATTAGTGGGCCTGGGTAGTAACACGCTTGGAACTTGTTGCCCAATTCGATTCTACAGTTTTATACATCCGAAATTAATTCTATTTACACCGCTGATTTATGGCAACTTGAGAATTGATGATTATGCTATACCATAAATTTATTAACTTACTATTGTGTAGTCATAATTTTTGTATCGCTGTTAGTGACATTAATGCTTGAGTTTATGTACTGAAAATTGTACAAGCTGTATTGAAATTAACCGTAGGGCGAATTTATGGAGAAACAGCAGGGGGGTTGCAGTACGATAGTTGCCAGGATACGGTCCCAGATGGATAAAATCGGGATAAATGCCCGCGAATTGGCGGATAAGGCGTCTGTTGGGAAGTCTTTTGTGTATGATATACTGAGTGGTAAATCGAGCAATCCTACATCAAAGAAACTCATGGCGATTGCGGAAGTTTTACAGGTTCCGTTGGCGTATTTGGTTGGCAGCGACGATGGCCTGTATGACGTGACTTCTGGTGGGGTACTGCCTGTATATTACCTTGCAGAGTGCGAGGAAGTGGTAGACAAGAATAGCAGTACAAAATGTTCCAGGTTTTACATGCCTGCGCATACGAAGCTCCCGTTCAACGCGGAAAGCCTGCGTTTCTATGACGTCAAGGGTGATAGTATGTCTCCCACGCTTGTGGGGCAGGATGTCGTGTTGGTGGATATATCAGATAAAGTCGCTCATCCTGCAGGGGTGTTTGCTATCAGGGATTCCATGGGGATTTTGATACGGAGGTTGGAGTACATCCGAGATAGTCAAAACATCATGCTGCATGTGGTTTGTGACAACAAGAAATACTCGTCTTACGAGTGTCCGGTAGACGATATTAAAGTCCTGGGACGCGTGGTATGGTACGCACGAGCTTTGTGGTAGTCGTCTTGTAGGCGTTGCGCTCGAACACATGCTCAGTATTAATAATGTGTTAACGTGCGTACAGGACATGTAGCGCTCCATGTATAACCAAATTGGAAAGCCGGCCTTATGGCTTACAATGGGCGCCCTAGACGGGGTATAACGGGAGGAGGTTGTGGTGTTGTATATGCAACATATCGGAAATATGTTATACGTTTTCTGTTGTTATGCTTGATTTGCATAATGGTGTATGTGTTAATTTTTAAAGAGGAAGTGGGGGCATCTCGCTAGGTGGTTTTTATGCCTGAAGGTTTGTGAGTTTTTGAGGTGTGGGTATGCGTATACTGTTGATAGAGGACGATGTTGCTTGTGCCAAAGCGGTGGAAGCCTCGTTGTCTTCTGAGGGGCATTTCTGCGAGACTATGACTTCTGCTCAGGATTGTTACGGTAGCATAATACCCAAGAATGACGATTATGACGTTGTGATCTTGGACATACACTTTCCGGGCAAGGTGGATGGGTATGACATACTAGTGAAGCTCAGGGAGTCGGGTATCAAGGTACCCGTGCTGATACTGTCCTGTATTTCTTCTGTAGCGCACAAGGTGAAAGGCCTCTACTATGGCGCAGATGACTATATAACCAAGCCGTTTCACAAGAGCGAGTTGCTTGCCAGGATTAAGGCGATAGTGCGTAGGACCCGCGGTCACCCGGAGTCCATAGTGCGTGTGGGAAATATATCAATCAACCTGGACCACAAGTGTGTTGAATGCAACGGTGAGATTATACATTTGACCAAGAAGGAGTACGGGATGATAGAGCTCCTGTCCTCTCGCTTGGGGACTGTACTCACAAAGGAGATGTTTTTATCGCACCTGTATAGGGAGCTCGACGAGCCGTCGGACGACAAGATAATCGACGTGTTCATGTGTAAATTGCGTAAGAAGCTGAAAATCGCCAATGGCGGAAAGAATTACATAGAAACCGTATGGGGCCGGGGGTATGTGCTCAAGGAGTGTGCTAGCGATGCGGACAGCGGGAATGATAATGGCTCCTCTTCTTCCAGCGGAAATGGCGGTAGCAGCAAGGGCAATAACGATAACGGTGGCGGCAACAAAAGCTCTTCCAGCAATTCTGGCAATGGACGTGTATGGATGTCCTCAAGAGATGATTGTAGCAACAAAGGAAGGGCAGAAGAGAGCAGAGACTACGCCGAGGAGACCTAAAAACAGGGAGAGGTTTGTTTTTTCGCATGTGTGTGCTAGAGTAGGGCCCTGTTGATCAAAGTGGGGTAGCACATGGCTGTGTTTGTGCATAGCGGTGATTTGCCTGAAGGTCTAGATTTAGGTGGCATGGTGGCTGTGGATACGGAAACCATGGGTCTTGTGTGTAGGCGAGACCGGGTTTGTCTTGTGCAGTTGTCTGCCGGCGATGGAGATGCCCACTTAGTCAAATTTGCGGGCGACTACAGCGCGCCCAATCTGAGGAAGATTGTTTCCGATCCCAATGTGGTAAAAATATTCCATTTTGCCAGATTTGATGTGGCTGCCATACGTCATTGTTTCGGGATGTGGGCAGTGCCTTGTTATTGTACGAAAATTGCATCCAGGCTAGTTCGCACCTATACCAATCACCATGGACTGAAGGATCTGTGCTATGAGCTATTGGGGGTGAAGATTAACAAGGCTCAGCAGTCCTCTGATTGGGGTAGGGAGGTGCTCACTTCTGAGCAACTCAGTTACGCCGCAGCTGATGTAATATACTTACACGCGATCAAGAGAAAGCTGGACATGATGCTTGAGCGCGAGGAAAAGCAGGATTTGGCCGAGTCGTGTTTCAAATTCATTCCAGCCAGGGCTGAGCTAGATCTGCTGGGTTGGGACGGAGTAGATATTTTCAGCCATCAAACATAGTGACGCTTTCTGTATGTGAGACACAACAGATGTGCTTGTAGAAAGCCGTATTTGCTAGCGTAGAAATTGAGGGTAAGACGGGGATTGTAGCCATATTATGCAGAGTGACACCTACCTGAATAACCGGCAGAGATTGCTTCTATATAGTCGCCCAAAGAGGTTATATGGGTTGTTGACATAGGGGTAGGTTGTGTTTAAAATCCTCGGGTATAGTCCTTAGGTAAGCAAAGTGGGTGGCGGGTTGGAATGCGTTATAGGCAGAGAGGACCTGCTGCGGTCTTTGGCTTACGTCAGTAGTGTGATAGAACGGCGCAATAGCATAGCCGTGCTTTCGTGTGTGAGAATAGAAGCCAGGGGCGGTGTTGTCGAGCTCTCTTCCACCGATCTCGACATCTCGATAGAGGCATGCGTTAGTGCGGTTGTGTCTCGCAGTGGGGTGGCTGTGACTTCTGCGCAACTGCTGTATGACATCGTAAGAAAGCTGTCCGGCGATTCTGGTGTGAGCTTTAAGATGAGCGACGGGCGGTTGCTGGTGGAGTGCGGCAACGCGAAATTTTTTCTGAACGTAGTGGATTCGGAGAAGTTCCCTGCAATTGAAAGTGGCGAAGTTGACTGCAGTTTTGATATGCAGGTAGCGCACCTAGCGGAGCTTTTTAACAAAACGAAGTTTTCGATGTCTGTTGAGGAGGGCAGGTATAACCTCAGAGGCATCTATGTGCATGTGGATGGGGAGATGCTGTGCTGTGTCACTACGGACGGGCATCGCCTATCACTGGCAAAGATGAATAAACCGGAAGGGCTGCAGTCTGATATTGGGGTGATAGTTCCTCGGAAGACGGTCAATGAGATTTTAAAGATAGTGGGCCACGGAGGGGGTGATCCGACGCAGATTGTTAAGGTCAGTCTTTCGAGCAGGAAGATATGCTTCAGGTACAAGGGGTACTTCATGGTCTCCAAGGTGGTGGATGGAGTGTTTCCCGACTATCTCTCCATAATTCCCAAGGAGAAGGGCGTGACTGTCTCCATGGATGCGTATTCTTTACTTTGTGCTGTGGATCGCGTGTCGGTTGTGGTGTTTGATAAGGTGAAGGCGATCAAAATGTTGTTTACTTCCGGGCGATTGGTGCTGAGCTCTGCATCTTCAGACCAAGGCGACGCTAGGGAGGAGCTAGCTGTGGACTATGACGGCGAAGATGTCACCATTGGACTCAATGCTAGGTACCTGATGGAGGTATTAGGTTGCATGAGAAGTGGGTGCGACCTTGTGTTCCATGATGGCAATACGGCCTTGCTTGTGCAGGACAAGGAGCCTGGCGACGCCCTATGTAGCTCCTTGCATATCATTATGCCCATGAGGATATAGAACGGGCCCTTAGTTTTACTACGGCTATCACCGACGGACGATTTGAGAGGCACTCGTTCTGCCCGCTGTGTGGCGCAGAGGGGTGCAGGATTTGTGTGTGGATGTTGT